>JBAZUO010000017.1:0-36937 GCA_041661345.1 Candidatus Omnitrophota bacterium
ATATGCGCGCTTCGATATATTTACGGTGAGGAACCTCAGGCCGGATGTCCGGGATTTTTCTCCGATACCCTGTTGCGCGCGCTCGGCATACAGCTTGTTGATGGAAGGATTTCAGGCATAGGCGTTATCCTTGGCAAGGCGCCGGATGCAAAGACCGCGGTTGATATTGTAAGAGACTTGCAGAAGAGAAATATCCTGACGCTAGTCGGCGGCAATGTCGACGGTGTGAGCATAATTGATCAGCTGCAGGCGGGTGGCCTTCATATGGGGTTGGAATCTTATGTCGTCCCGTACGGTAAAGACACTATTTCGATAGTTTACGTTCTAAATTTTGCGATTCGCGCGGCGTTGACATTCGGCGGCATCAAGGCCGGCAATACCGGCGCCTGCGTCGATTACATAAGGAACAGGGTTCCGGCGTTCGTCATGCTTCTGGGAGGGGTGGATGAGGTGAAGGCCGCTACCGGTGCGGGCGCGCTTGCCGCAGGAGTTCCCATAATTACGGACTTGGATCTTCCGGAAGTAAGGGTGCCGGGCGTATGCGCGCATGAAGAGTGCCTGGTAAAAGAGAAAGACTATAAAAAGATAGTTCAGAAAGCCATAGAGGCCCGCGGTATTAAAGTCAAGATAACGTCGATCCCGATACCGGTTCCTTTTTCGGCGGCATTCGAGGGCGAGCGCGTCAGGAAAGAAAATATGTTCGTGCAGTTTGGCGGAAAGTATTCGCCGGCATTTGAATATCTCAAGATGGGTAAGATGGATACTATCGAGGACGGAAAGATCAAAGTCATCGGGCCAGAAATAGATAAGATGAGCGAAGGCGGAAGCTATCCTTTGGGCATATTTGTCGAAGTCGCGGGAAGGAAGATGAGTGCTGATTTCGAACCGATCCTCGAGCGCCAGATACATAAATACCTTAATTATGCTATGGGCATATTCCACATGGGCCAGCGTGATATGAACTGGGTAAGGATATCGAAGGATGCGTATAAGGCCGGATTTAAGATACATCACTTCGGCGACATTCTGATTGCGAAGCTGAAAGACGAATACGGCGCTATCGTCGACAGAGTCCAAGTTACCATCTACACAGACGAGAAGGATGTGAAAAAGATACTGCCGGAGGCGAGAAATGTTTTTGACGCAAGGGACGCAAGGATCGAGGGCATGACGGATGAATCGGTCGATACATTCTACAGCTGCACGCTTTGTCAGAGCTTTGCGCCCGACCATGTATGTGTCGTCAGTCCGGAAAGGCTTGGCTTGTGCGGTGCGTATTCATGGCTTGACGCAAGGGCGGCGCACGAGATTACGCCGACCGGCGGGAATCAGCCGATAAAAAAGGGCAAGGTTATCGATCCTGTAAAAGGCGTATGGGAAGGGATAAACGAGTTTGTTTATAACAGCAGTCATCAGAAGACATCGCGTATGACGGTCTATTCACTGATGGATGCGCCGATGACATCATGCGGATGCTTCGAGTGTATCGTGGCGATCGTGCCGGAGGCGAACGGTGTGATGGTTGTGAGCAGAGAATACGCGGGAGAGACGCCTGCAGGAATGAAATTTACGACACTTGCCAGTTCGGTTGGCGGCGGCGCGCAGACGCCAGGGTTCCTGGGTGTGGGCAGGCTCTACATAGCGAGCAAGAAATTTATTTCCGCCGAAGGCGGGTTGAAGCGTGTTGTATGGATGCCGAAAGAGCTTAAGGAAGCGCTCGCGGATAAACTTAAAGAGCGATGCAAAGAGATCGGCATGCCGGAATTATTTGAAAGAATAGCCGACGAGACGGTAGCGACCGATGCAGCATCGCTTGTCGCGTATTTGGAGAGGGTCGGCCATCCGGCGCTTTCGATGGATCCGTTAATGTAGAGGAGATTCGAGTAAAATGGCTTTATCAGGACTGGATATTTACAAGCTATTACCTAAAACGAACTGTAAGGATTGTGGGTTTGCGACGTGCCTGGCATTTGCGATGGCGCTTGCGCAGAAGAAGGTTCCGCTCGATAAGTGTCCGCACGTGACGGCGCAGGCTAGGGAAGCGCTTGAGAGCGCGAGCCAGCCTCCGATAAAGCTTGTCGTGATCGGGAATGGCGAGAACAGGGTCGAGATCGGCAACGAAACGGTCATGTATCGTCATGAGCAGAAATTCTTTCATCCCGCGGCGATCGGATTTCTGATCGAGGATACGCTTAATGAAGATGATGTCGCGAAAAAGGTTTCCGAGATAAATGCCCTTAAATTCGAAAGAGTCGGCCAGGCCCTAGGCGCCGATCTTATATGTATAAAAAATTCGTCCAGGTCAAAAGATAAATTCTTAAACGTTGTCCGGAAAGTCGCCTCATCGTCCAAACACAACATAGCGCTTTCTTCGGCTGATGGTGCAGCTGTTTCCGAGGCGTTAAAAAACCTAAAAGACCGTAAACCGCTTATTATTTGCGAAGAAGCCTCGGCTTTGGACGATTTTATAAAGCATGCGAAGGAAAATGGCGCCAGCCTGGCGATAACCTGTTCTAATATTGACGAAGCCGCCCAAGCTACGGATAAAGCCAGGAAGCAGGGCGTTGAAGAGATCGTAATTAATATAAGCGGTAAAGGCGCCGCTGATCGTATTCATGATTTTACGTACATGAGGCGCAGTGCTTTAAAGAAGAACTTCAGGCCCCTCGGATATCCTGTGATGGCATTTGCGGAATCGACAGATCCGCACCTCGAACTGTGCGAGGCCATATCGTATGTGTCTAAATATGCGGGCCTTGTGATAGTGAAGAATACGAAAAAAGAGTTCGTATTTCCGCTTATTGTGGCAAGGCAGGATATATATCAGGACCCGCAGAAACCGGTCCAGGTGGAGCCGAAGATTTACGAGATCGGTAAAGTCACGAACCAGTCGCCTGTTCTTGTTACTACAAATTTCTCTATTACATACTTTACGGTGGCAGGCGAAGTGGAGTCGAGCAAGGTTCCATCCAGGATAATCTGTTGTGACGCGGAGGGGATGTCGGTCCTGACTGCCTGGGCCGCCGAGAAATTCACCGCGGAGAAGATAGCCGATACATTAAAGAAAAGCGGCATAGAGAGCATGGTATCGCATAAGAGAATCGTCATCCCCGGGTATGTTTCGGTTTTAAGCGGTAAGCTTGAAGAGGTTTCGGGATGGAAGGTCGCGGTGGGGCCGCGAGAGGCGTCGGGGATACCTAATTATTTGAGAGGATTGAAATAATTGCAAGAATATACCGTTAAATTTATGCCGCAGAAAAAGAAGATAAAAGTCGCTAAAGGCACCGATCTTCTTACCGCCGCAGTTAAATGCGGGATAGTCCTGAATGCAGTATGCGGCGGCGAAGGGTTATGTGGTAAGTGCAAGGTCATCGTGGCGGACAGGAAAGTTCTGGCTTGCGAGACTATAATCGAAAGCGACCTTGACGTAACGATACCAAAACAATCGCTCTCCGAACATAGCGCGTCCATAGGTAATAGCGAGGAGTTTACAAAAGGCGTTGTTCTGGAAAAGGAAAAGGCGCACCCTTTTTCTCCGCTTGTCAGGAAATTCTACCTGGAAATGAAGGCGCCGACTGCCGATGAGAGCTCGAGCGATTTCGAAAGAATAGTCGACGAGCTTGCCAGAAGGGTAAATAACCTTAGCCTTACGACGAAATTGGCGAATGTGAAGCATCTTGGAGAGATTATCCGCGATAGCGATTTTAAAGTCACGGCCACAGTCGGGTATAAGGACGATAGTGTAGAGATTCTATCGATCGAGCCGGGCAATACCGTTTCGTCAAATTACGGATTCGCATTCGATATCGGGACGACGACCGTAGTGGGCCAACTGATAGATTTAGATAAAAATAAGATTCTGGGGACCAGGATAGCCTTTAATAAACAGGCGTCTTTCGGCGCGGATATCATCACGCGCATAATCTATGCGTCTAATGCCGGCGGGCTTAAAATTCTCAATGATGCTGTCCTCGAAAACATAAACGAGATCATAGAGGATCTTTGCGCCTCGGCCAAAGTCCGGCTCTCGGATTTAAACGTTGTGAATTTTGCCGGAAATATGACGATGATGCACCTATTGCTGAAGATAGATCCGTCAAATATCCGCAAGGCTCCGTATATTCCCGCAACCACGGTATTTCCCGCCGTAAGCTTATCCGAGGTATCCATCGAGGGCAATCCTAAGGGTATGGCAAGTTTTCTACCGGGCGTGACTACATACGTGGGCGGCGATATCGTTTCCGGTGTGCTTGCTTCGGGCCTTGCGGAAAGCGACGAGCTTCAACTGCTCATAGATATAGGGACCAACGGCGAGATCGTCCTGGGCAATAAAGATTGGATGATGGGTACGGCGGCGAGCGCAGGGCCAGCGTTTGAGGGAAGCGGATTGTCGTGCGGCATGAAGGCCGTAGGCGGTGCCATACAGAAGATCGCAATAACAAAAAGCCTGGATGTTAAACTTGACGTCATAGGCGGGGGCAAGCCTAGGGGTATCTGCGGTTCCGGCTACATAGATCTGCTATGTCAGATGTTTAAAAACGGTATCATAGATCGAAATGGCAAAATAAAACGCGCTTTGAAAACTGATAGGATCCGAAAGACAGATACTGGATATGAGTTTGTAGTCGATAAGGGCATCGTCATAAGTGAAGACGATATCGAAAATTTAAAGCGCTCGAAGGGCGCTATCTATAGCGCGATAATCGCGCTTCTTAATAAGGTCGAAAAAAATATTACGGAAGTGAAGAGGGTTTATATCGCGGGAGGGTTTGGTAATTATCTTAATATTGAAAACGCGGTCTTCATTGGCCTTTTGCCGGACATTGATAGAGACATATACCGGTTTGTCGGCAATACATCGCTTGCGGGCGCGCGTATATCGCTTTCCTCGCATGAAGCCTTTCTAAAAACATTCCGGATACACAAGAATATAACATATCTGGATCTTAGCAGTGAGCCAGGCTACATGGATGAGTACGTCGCGTCGCTCTTCTTTCCGCATACGGATCTGGGGAGGTTTCCATCGGTACGATTATAGCCGTTAACGGCAAGGGCGGCACTGGCAAGACAACAGTAGCGTCATTCATCGTGGCGAATCTTGTTTTGCGGAAGGTTTCTTCTGTCCTCGCAGTCGATGCCGACCCGAACTCATGTTTTGCCGAGGCTCTTGGCATTAAAAATGTCAGGACGATAGTGGACATATGCGAAGAGATATCAAAAAATATTGGGAATATCCCCGCAGGCATGACAAAGGAGCGCTATATAGAGATGGAGATCCAGGAGGCGATCGTAGAGGCCGACGGATTTGATCTTCTTGTAATGGGGCGGCCCGAAGGGCCGGGATGTTATTGTTACGTCAACAATCTTTTACGTGGGATAATCGGCAAGATCACGTCGAGTTATGATTTTGTGGTGATAGACAATGCAGCCGGGATGGAGCATATCTCCAGGCGCACGGTAGGCGACATCAATAAGCTTGTGCTTGTCAGCGATTATTCGGTCACGGGACTGCGCGCGGTTGGCAAGATCCATGACCTGGCAAAGCAACTCGGCATAAAGATAGGCTCATCATATCTGATAATTAATAAAGTGTCCGGGGCTTTATCCGTACTGAAAGAGGATATAGCCAGAACAGGCCTGGAGCTGGCCGGAGATATCCCGTACAGTAAAGACTTGATTGAATGGAATATTTCGGGTAAGCCGGTTTTTGAATTTGATAACAAGGAAGTGTCTGATAGAATAGGCGATGTGGTAGAAAAAATCAGGGGAGTAAAAACATGTCGGTAGAATTGGTAAAAGAAAAATGCGCGTGGGCAATAAATACGGTCGAGATAGGTAGGCCCGGAGGCAGCGCTGTGAAGATCGGCGGCGAAACGTGCATGCCCTTTTTATATCACGAAGGAACGATGCCGAATAAGCCCTTGATAGCGATGGAGATACTGGACTGCGAGCCGACAGACTGGCCCGATGCGATCAAGAATACATATGGAGACGTTGTCCGCGATCCTTCCGCCTGGGCCGAAAAATGCGTAAAAGGATTTGGGGCAAATATTTTATGCGTAAGGCTCGCGAGCGTTCACCCTGATTACGGAGCCAGGTCCACAGACCGGGTGGTATCGGTATTAAAATCCATTGTAGGTAGGGTGAATGTGCCGCTTGTAATATTGGGATCCGGTGACGACGAAAGAGACAATGACGTGATGCCTAAGGTCAGCCAGGCCCTTAAAGGCGAAAATTGCCTGATCGGGATCGCGACGCAGAATAATCACAAAACGCTTGCCGCCACATGCCTTGCCGACGGCCATTCGATAATAGCCGAGTCTCCCATAGATATCAATATCGCAAAGCAGGTCAATATCCTTATAAGCGATATGGGTTTTGACCCGGCCAGGATCGTTATGCATCCTACGACGACCTCTCTCGGGTATGGGATGGAATATGTCTATTCAATAATGGAAAGAGCGCGGTTAGCTGCATTTATCGGAGATAAGATGCTTGCGATGCCGTTTGTGCTTTTCGTGGGACAGGAGGTCTGGAAGACGAAGGAAGCTAAAGAGTCGAGTGCCATCCAGGGTGTAAATTGGGAGATATCAACCGGTGTAGCGATGCTACAGGCAGGCGCGGATCTGCTTGTCATCAGGCACCCGGATGCTGCGCGCTCCCTGGTTAAGTATATAGATGAGATGATGAAGGGGGCGAAATCATGATAATAATAGGTGAGCTGATAAACGGAATGTTCAAGGACGTCGGACGGGCTATAGTCAATAAAGAGTCCGATGTGATCCAGCACCTTGCCCAGGATCAGGTGAGGGCAGGCGCCACTGTCCTGGATGTCAATACGGGGCCATATTCCAAAAATCCTAAAGATGACATGAAGTGGCTCATCGAAAATATACAGAAGGTTTCCGATGTCGCGCTTGCGCTCGATTCGACGAAAGCGGATGTTATCGAGGAAGGACTAAAGCTTGTTAAAAAACGGGCGATAATCAATTCCACCAATGCCGACGAAGCGAAGATGGAATCGATATTCGGGTTGGCAAAAAAATACAATGCCCAGGTTATAGGGCTGGCGATGGATAAGTCGGGCGTTCCTAATAATAAGGAGCGTAGGATCGAGCTTGCCGCTACGATAGTTGCGAAGGCGATGGACTTCGGGATCAGCGCCGAGGATCTATTCCTTGACCCGATAGTCCTGCCGGTAAATGTCGCGCAGGCCCAGAGCAGGGAGATACTCGAATCGATAAGGGAGTTCAGGTTGTTGTGCGATCCGGCTCCAAATACGACGGTCGGGCTTTCAAACGTATCGCAGGGGACGAAGTGCCGGTCGCTTGTTAACAGGACATTTCTAGTGATGGCCGTGGCAAACGGGCTCACGTCAGCGATCCTCGATCCGCTCGACAAAGAACTGGTCGATGCGATGATCACGGCGGAGCTTATTTTAAATAAGAATATTTATTGTGATTCATTTTTGGACGCTTACAGAAAGAGGTGAGTAAAATGGAACGGAAGAAGATCACGATTACGGATTTACAGAATAAGAAACGCGACGGCAAGAAGATCACGATGCTTACCGCTTATGATTATCCGATGGCGCGTCTTGTCGACGAGGCGCAGATAGATACTGTGCTCGTCGGCGATTCATTAGGAATGGTCGTGTTGGGATATGAGTCGACGGTGCCGGTGACGATGGATGAGATGATACATCACGCCAAGGCGGTCAGGCGCGGCATAAAATACGCTTTTCTTGTCGGCGATATGCCGTTCATGTCATACCAGGTATCGAGAGAGGATGCTATTCGTAACGCCGGAAGGTTTATGAAAGAGGCCGGCTGCGATGCGGTGAAACTGGAGGGCGGCGACGAGGTGCTCGACGTGACGATAGCGATCGTCAATGCGGGTATCCCGGTACTGGGCCACCTCGGGCTTACACCCCAGACAATATCCAAATTGGGCGGGTTCAAGATCCAGGGTAAGACCGCGCACGCCGCAAAACATATTCTCGATCAGGCGCTTAAGCTTGAACGGGCCGGTTGTTTCGCGATCGTCCTGGAATGCGTACCGGATCTCGTTGCCAAGATGATCACCGAGAAACTTTCGATCCCGACGATATCATGCGGCGGCGGAAAATATTGTGATGGCCAGGTGCTCGTTACCAACGATATGGTGGGGCTCTTCGATAGGTTTGTTCCAAAATTTGTGAAACAATATGTGAAGCTATCGCCCGCGATACTCGAGGGATTCAAAAAGTATAAGGATGAGGTCGAAAAGGGCATATTCCCGGATGAGGCGCACAGTTTTACGATCAAAGAAGAAGAACTTAGAAAGATGAAGAAGAAATAAATCTTAGGAGGCCTTAATGAAGGTAGCCGTTGTCGGCCCGGGCGCGATGGGATGTTTGATCGCAGGGTACCTCAAGAACAGGACGAAAGAAGAAGTCTGGTTATATGATAAGTTTCCGGAGAGAGCCGGCCGCATCAGGGACAGCTCCATAAAGATCGAAGGTGCTAATCAGGTTTATCAGGCGAAGGTCAATGTAAGCGCAGAACCTAAAGACGTCGGTATGTGCGACCTGGTGATCATATGCGTTAAGAGTTACGCCACAGAAGATGCCTGTAAGGATATCAAAGAGCTGGTTGGCGAAAATACGCATGTCATGACCCTCCAGAACGGCATAGGCAACATACAGATATTGAACGACTATTTCGGGGCCGAGAAGGTGATAGCCGGTATCACGAACCATGGTTCAACGCTCCTGGGTGCGGGCCATGTCAGGCATGCGGGTAAAGGTGATACTATAATCGGCAAATCCGATGGCCGGCTTTCGGGTACGCTGAAGGAAGTTTCGAACATATTGAGTAAGGCAGGATTCGAGACGAAGATATCGAAAGACATAGATTCTGTCATCTGGAGTAAGCTTATAATCAATGTCGGCATAAACGCGCTTACCGCTGTCACGCGCCTCAATAACGGAAGGCTGATCGAATATGAGGATTCACGATCGCTATTACGCGGCGCTGTCCAGGAAGCGGCCAGGATCGTAAAACGTAAACGCATAAAATTGGCATTCGACGACCCTATACAGAAGGTTGAATCGGTCTGCAAGGCCACGTCGGCAAATGTATCGAGCATGCTTCAGGACGTTTTGAATAAGAAGCGTACCGAGATAGATTTTATAAACGGCGCGGTTGTGCGCCAGGGGAAGGCGCTCGGCATCCCGACACCTATCAACGAAGTCCTCACCAACCTGGTGAAGACGATCGAAACGAGTTACGATAAAGCTATGAAATAAGGCGGTAATTAAATGCTTATAGTCGGAGAGAGGATAAATTCCACAAGGTCCAAGGTTCAAGAGGCGATCAAGGCGAGAAATGTCGCTTATATTTTAAAAGAGGTTAATTCCCAACTTTCCGGCGGCGCTAAGTTTATAGATATAAACTGTGCTATGACATCAGGTGACGAAGTACAAGAGATAGACTGGCTTGTCAGCGTTATCCAGAGCGAGATAAAAAATGTATCGCTCTGCATAGACAGCCCGAACTATCTTGCGATAGAGCGGGCGCTTAAGGTCTATAAGGCAGGCGGAGAGTTGATGATAAATTCCATAACGGCCGATGAGGAAAGGATAAAAAATATACTGCCGCTCGCAAAGAGATATAACACGAAGCTTATTGCGCTCACGATGGACGAACATGGCATGCCGGATGATGCCGCAGGTCGGTTCGAGTCCGCGAAGCGGATATTGGAAAGAGTAAAGAAGGACAGTTTCAGGCCGAGCGATTTATATTTTGATGCGCTGATAAGGCCTATATCGACAGAACCAAAACAGGCTTATGAATTTCTCAAATCTATTCCGATGATAAAAAATTTGGGTGACGTTAAGACTATATGCGGATTGTCGAATGTGTCATTTGGTTTACCGGACAGGCGCCTTATAAATTCCTCGTTCCTGACGATGGCGATACACGCCGGGCTTGACGCGGCAATACTCGACCCGACCGACAGTTTCGTAGTGTCCAGCGTCAAGGCTTCGGAGGCGCTTCTCGGTAACGACGATTACTGCGCCGGGTATATCAAAGCATTTCGCGAAGGAAGGCTGGTATAAATTTTTCAATACAGTAAGAATGTGCTGTGTCGAGTGGCTTGCTTAGGACGCTCGGCTTACTACAGAGGCAAGCCGAGCTTCAGTAAAATTTTTTACGCCGCCGCTATCTTTTCAATAGCGGACCAAGCCATAAAAAATTAAGGCCTAAGCTCGCCACATCACATTACTGGAAAAGGTGAAAAAATTTATAGGGAATATTGCTAGATTAATTTAATATTGTGTCAAATTCAATGCGTATATAATCATATGGAATATTGTAAATCAATTATTTGGAACTTAGCAATTACGCCTGGATTTTTAATAGCCTTCATAATATTGGCATTAAGAGTTGCTCATAGCTTTGGTACAAGCACGCTAAAAAGTTATTGGGCGAATGGCTTTGCATTACAACTTCAGGAGTCAGTGTTAGCCATTAATTTAGTTTTTCTTTTTGAAAAAATTGTTAATTTTTATCAGCCTATGTATGTGTTTATTGTGGCCTTAGGGCAGATTATCCTATATTCTTTTAGTTTAGGCGTTTTTTATAAATTATCAAAACGAAAAAGGAATAAAAGAATTTTGATAGTAAGCGCTTATGTTCTATCTATGATTAGTATCCTAATTCTATTCTTGACAATGCGAACATATATTTTCATGGTGAAACAATGATAATTGAAACATGGAAAATACTTTTTGGGATAACGTTGCTAGCTATAATTTTGGTTATGAATAGCATAATAAGGCATCGGCGTATTACGATTATAAATATATGTTTCGCTGTAGTTTTGTTAATTTTAACTGTG
The DNA here is from genome assembly GCA_041661345.1 of Candidatus Omnitrophota bacterium. Taxonomy (GTDB): domain Bacteria; phylum Omnitrophota; class Gorgyraeia; order 2-01-FULL-45-10; family 2-01-FULL-45-10; genus JAPLMI01. The sequence continues at coordinate 10,885 of JBAZUO010000017.1, forward strand.
AATCTAGGTTATAAAGCATATTCTTGGTATAGCAAAAAGTATAGTAGACCGTTTTTCCAATTGCTAAATTTAGATAGATTGAATAGCTGGATGCTGTCGTCTAGAAGAATATATTCAGATTCTAATATTCTGGCCCCACTACCCATTGAAAAAGAGGGGTTCATTGCGCAATATCTTTTGAGTGTTAACAAAAATAGGCCAGTTATTATTGGAGCGCCCAGAGAAGCACAAATAAAATTTACGGATCCGCTTAATCCGCGATCACCTCACGCTGTTTTGCAAGTGATTTTTGAAAACAAGGGCAATGGATGGGCTAAGGACATTTCAATTAAATGGCAGATTCTAGATAAAAACAATCGAATTATTACGCCACCAGATGAATGGCGTCGAATAATTGAAGGAACTAGTTATAGCAACATACCTATGCTAGGTCCGCAGCAGGGTTTTTTATATATTTACGGCCCAGAAATTGGTGCATATGCGGAAGCAGAGCCACCAGATTTGGTGATCTCACTTTATATTATATATAAAGACGAAAAAGATGTTGAGTATAAATATTTTTGCAAAAGTAAAACAGTGAGTAGAATATCTGGAGAAAGAAAATATTTTTTTGATATAGTGGAAATTAAATAAGTGAAAGAAAAACGTAAGAAAAAATAGGCTTTTTATAACCTAAGGCTCCGCTATGTGAGCAAAATGAAAATTTTAGCTATTTAGTGAGAAAAGATTTGTAAATGGCCGACGGGCCAGTGGGGTTGAGCCGGGAAATTTTGATAAGGTTTAACTACCCCGAAGATATTGACGTAGTAGTTAACGTAAGAATAAGATAGAGTGAAGTAGATTAATAAAAACATAATATCCTTGATATCAAAATTCGGCGAAGCCCCCTGGCCTGGAAGCCATTTATGTGAGAGAGGTGAAAATTGGCGAAGAAGATATTTATAGCGGCGACACAGCAGAATGATGGGAAGACGACCGTTTCGCTTGGGCTTATAGCGGCCCTCAAGAAACGGTTTGACCGGATCGGATTTATTAAGCCGATAGGACAGCGTTATCTGATGGAGCAGGGCTATAAAGTAGATGAAGACTCGATATTGATCGAAGAGGTCTTCGGCATAAAGTGCAATATCAAGGACATGTCGCCTGTAGCTATTGATAAAGGCTTCACGGAACGTTTTATTGAAAAGGGTGCGGATGAGGATTATGCCAAACTCATAAAAGAATCTTATGAGCACGTGGCCAAGGATAAGGACCTGGTCATAATAGAGGGAACAGGCCACGCAGGCGTCGGGAGCGTATTCAATCTTTCTAACGCGACGGTCGCGGCCCTTCTCGATACTAATGTTATATTGATCTCTTCCGGCGGTGTCGGTAAACCGATCGATGAGGTCATGCTTAATAAGGCCCTTCTGGACAGGGAGGGTGTGAAACTGGCAGGCGTCATTGTGAATAAGGTACTGCCGGAGAAATATGAGAGGATCTCGCGCCTGGCGAGGAAGGGGCTCGAGCAAAAGGGCCTGAATGTATTTGGAATGCTTCCCTATCAGAAGGTGCTCGATATTCCCACTTTACGCGAAATAATGGAGGAGCTGAAGCTCGAGTCTATTTACAAAGGTAATAGCCTCGATATGCCGGCCGAACATATGCTGATAGGGGCGATGAATGTAAAGGACGCCACGCAATTCATACAGAATAATTCGCTTATGATAATACCCGGCGATAGGGATGACATGATTGAGGTTGTTTGCAGGATCCATGCCGGCAAGGTCAAAAAAGGCTGCTCCATTTCGGGCATAATATTATCCGGAGGGCTGATGCCGAAGAGAAAAAGCATGGAATTGCTGCAGAGATCGGCGATATCGACCTTGATCACGAAAGAGGATACATACAAAATAGCCGCCAGAGTAAATTCTATGATCGTTAAGTTAAAGCCGCAGGATGCTCAGAAGATAAAGATAATTGTCGATATGGTCGAGAAACATATCGACATCGAAAAAGTCCTCTCCAATCTGAAATGATAAAAAATAAAAGGATAGTTGCCGCGATGAGCGGTGGTGTCGACTCGTCACTCGTTGCAGGCCTTCTTAAGAAAAAAGGCTGTGACATTATCGGCATGACGTTCAGGATGTGGCCTAAAGAGGAGTGCGGCCGAAGCATCGGCAGGTCCTGCTGCAGCCTTGAGGCCGTAACGAGGGCAAGAGCCGTGGCTGCGGATCTGGGCATACCCTATTACGTTGTCGATTTCAGCGAAGAATTCAAAAAGAATGTTATCGATTATTTTTGCAGTGAATATATAAAAGGGCATACGCCAAATCCCTGCGTTGTATGCAATGAGAAGATAAAATTCGGGAAACTGCTGGAGAAGGCCTTAAGCCTCGGGGCGTCACAAATCGCGACCGGCCATTATGCTAATGTAGCTTTTGATAAAAAAACCGGTAGATTCCTATTAAAAGAAGGTAAGGACAAAAAGAAGGACCAATCCTACTTTCTCTTCAGCCTATCCCAGGACCAGTTAAGGCATACCATTTTCCCGCTGGGAAACCTTACTAAGCCTAAGGTCAGGGTCATTGCCAAGAGGATGAAGATCAGGACATTTAATACGGTCTCTAGTCAGGATATATGTTTTGTGCAGGATCTCAATTACGCCGAGTACATAAGGAAGAAGACCGGTGTAGAGATTAGGCCCGGCGAGATTGTTGATAAGGACGGAAAAATTCTAGGACAGCACAAAGGTATACCTTTCTATACGATCGGACAACGTCGCGGGTTGGGGATAGCCTATAAAGAACCGCTCTATGTTACGGGGATCGACATTGCCAATAACCGCTTGATTGTCGGGCCGAGAGAAGAAGTGATGAAGAAGAGCCTTGTAGCCGAACGTATGAACTGGATCTCGATAGAAGACATAATGAAACCTATCAAGGTCAGGGCGATGATCCGGTATAACAGTGAAAAGGCTAAGGCAACCGTTGCAAAGATAGATGCGGATTCCGTGAGAGTCGATTTTGATGAGCCCCAGGCGGCTCCTACGCCCGGGCAAGCAGTCGTATTCTACGATAAGGATATTGTGGTGGGTGGGGGATGGATAAAGTCGGCAAGCTAAAAAGAATATTGCAGAGACTGAATAGAGTGGTCATTGCTTACTCTGGCGGACTCGATAGTACATTTCTACTGAAGATGGCAGTGGATACTCTGGGCAGATCTAACGTGCTTGCTGTTACGGCGAGATCAGAGACGTATCCGATTTCCGAATATAGAGAGGCTGTGACTTTAGCGAAACGAATAGGCGCGCGTCAATTGACGATAAATACCGGTGAGCTGAAGATAAAGGAATTCAAAACCAATCCTGTTAACCGTTGCTACTATTGTAAAAAAGAACTGTTTAAAGAGCTGGATGAGATTAGAAAGAAACAAAGATTTAACTTCGTCCTGGACGGGACGAACATTGACGATTTAAGGGACGTTCGATACGGCCGTCGTGCAGCGAAAGAGCTAGGTGTACGAAGCCCATTACTAGAAGCAGGATTGACGAAAGACAATATTCGGCAATCCTCGAAAAGATTGAAACTCCCGACGTGGGATAAGCCGTCGTTTGCCTGTCTCGCATCACGAGTCCCATTCGGTAATGTAATAACGAATGGGGATTTGCTAAGAATTGAAGGTTCCGAGGCCTTTCTGCAGCATCTTGGTTTTAAACAAGTAAGGGTGAGGTCTCACAAAGATATTGCGAGGATAGAAGTTCTGAAGAAAGATTTTAAGAGAGCCGTTAAGTTGCAGGAATTGATAATTAAAAAATTAAAGAGCCTCGGCTTTGTTTACATCACCTTGGATCTTTGCGGGTACAGGACCGGCAGTATGCACGAAGCGGCTAATCACATCAACGCAGCGGATCTTTAAAAATTCGTTCTCGTTCACATGAAGAGGGTCGGCTATTGCTTTTTTGATAGCGGTATAATAAAAATCGTCCAGGGTTTTTATCAAGTTAACGGGTGCATTCTTATTCTTATCGATACCATAGATTGCGTAAAGTAGTTCCGCAAAAGCAGTCTTTTCCTCTTTGGCATAGCCCAGCCAATCGTAGCCCGTAGCATTAAGAGATGCCTTCTCGGTTTTGGCAAACGCTGCCGATGTAAGAAATACCATGAGTATAATTAGGAGACACTTCTTCACTGCGAGAGCTCACTTTGCTTTTTTTCTATTATGCTCTTTTGTGTAAAATACTCAACTTTACTTATTTTACCTTTCTCGTATTTCTCGTAAAGGGCCCTTTCCTGCTCTTGAAGCATTAAGCTGGCACAGCCGCTAAGGGAACAGCAAAGCGTGATTAGGATCACAAAGCGTTTCATAATTACCTCTCCTATCAACAATGCCTTCAATATAGCACTTTTTTAAAATAAGTTGCAACAAATTTGCCTTTGTTAGTTTTCTTTCGTATGATATAATTTACCTTTACGGCGGGGTAGCTCAGTCTGGTAGAGCAGTCGGCTCATACCCGGCGTGTCACTGGTTCAAATCCAGTCCCCGCTACCAAATTTGGCCTTCGCCAAAAAAAGGAGAGGATATGGCAGATAATAATACCGGTAAAGAAAAAAGGGAGTTTTTTAGGTATTCGCATGAAAAACCTGTTCAGTACAAGGTCCTGGGTTTGTCGGATAAGGGCACGGCGGGGTCTGATTTTATCGACGCTGTTTCGAAGAACCTCAGTGCTTCGGGTGTGCTATTTACATCAAGCTATCTTCCAAAGATATCCAGCATCATCGCCATAGACCTTGACTATAGGACCAGCCGCGTTTGTCAGGAGATCGAAGATCGGGCCATGATCGTGGACAATAAGATGGTCGGTAAGATCGTGCGTATAGAAGAGAACGATGACGGCGCTTACGACGTCGGAGTGGCCTTTGTGAAGAAATCCGAGAAACTTCCAAAAGACATAAAAGCTCTGCTAAAGTAATAAGAAAATAATTGGCTAAATGAATATCGCGAGGCTTGCGTTAAGTACACTTGCTATCAAGGCGAGTGTCTTTGAATCGTCCACAAAAGACCCTCTTAGTCTTCAAAAGAGGCTTCTCCTGGAATATCTTGACCGCAATAAAAATACCGAATACGGAAAAAAATTCAATTTCTCCCAGATCAAATCTATCGAAGATTATCGGAAGGCCGTGCCGATAAGCGATTGCGAAATGATGAGGCCGTATCTTGAACGTATGGCGCAGGGCCAGAGCAATATCTTGACAGTCGACGATCCAATATTCTTCGGCGCCACAAGCGGTACTACCAATAAACCCAAGTTGATCCCCGTAACAAAATTTTCTCAGGATAAGAAGGCCGATTTGATGGGATTGTGGGCATATTACATTTCAAGAGACCATCCCAAAGTATTGGACGGAAAGGTCCTGGCGATAATAAGCCCGGTCAAGGAGGGCGTGACGGAGTCGGGCCTGGCTTTTGGCGCGGAGAGCGGGCATGCGTATAAGAACCTGCCGTCCGTGATCAGGCACATCTATGCGATCCCGGACGAGGTTCTCGATATAGAGGATTTCGAGGCAAGATACTATTGTATTATGAGGATAGGGATGGCGGAAAATGTCACAACGATCGCTACGCTCAATCCGAGCACAATAATAATTTTATGCCGGAAGATCGCTGTCTGGCAGAATGATATTATCGAAGATATAGAACATGGCGCTCTTAAAAAAGATTTGGATGTTCCGCCTGCGGCGAGAAAAGGAATCGAAAAACACTTAAAGCCGGATCCGAGAAGGGCCGGCGAGCTCAAGGATATATTGCGTAAATACGGTGAACTGCTGCCGAAATATTTCTGGCCGAATCTTGAGCTTGTGGAGTGTTGGAAGGGCGGGACCGTAAAATTATATTTGAAGGAACTGCCGCAGTATCTGGGTAACGTTCCGATCCGGGATATGGGATGCCTGTCTACGGAGGCGCGGAGTTCCATCCCTATGAGCGACGACGGCGCCGGCGGCGTACTTGCCATAGGTACGAACTTTTATGAATTTATCCCGCGTTCGGATGCCGATAATCCTAACCCAAAAACCCTCCTGTGCGACGAACTGGAAAAAGGTAAGGAATATTTATTGGTCGTGACCACTCCGGGGGGATTGTACCGGTATAACATAGACGATCTCATTGCCGTTGACGGATTTTTCAATAATACGCCGGTGATAGAATTTCTGCAAAAGGGGCACAATGCCGTGTCTCTGGCGGGCGAAAAATTGTACGAGTCGCAGGTCAACGAAGCCATAAACATAGTCGTGGAAAAGTACGGGATCAGACTTGCGCTTTTCACTGCAGCCGTTCAAATGGAAATGCCGCCGCGTTACGTATTTCTTGTCGAATTTGACAGCGATGTCCTGGCTGTTTCAAAGAAGGAGTTTTTGTCGGCCGTGGAAAATGAATTCTGCAAACAGAACAGGGAATATGATTTCGTACGAAAATCCGGACTACTGAATTCTCCAGTGCTCAAGATTATCAAAAAAGGCGGGTTTGAGAATTACCGTGCGAAAAAGATAAGGAACGGTACCCACGACAGTCAATTCAAAGCGCCGGAGCTTACCTCGGATCCGGAATTTCAGAGTAATTTTGAGATCGAAGAAGAAGTGAGAATTAAATAGGTTGGCTATGAACGATAATCTAACGGAGAGAATTCTAAAGACAGCCAGGAATTATTCCATGTTAAAGCCCGGCGACGTGGTGCTTGCCGCCGTATCGGGCGGCCCCGACTCGGTCTACATGCTTAATGCGCTGCTTAGGCTTAAAAATAAGTTCAGGGTAAAAGAAGTGATTGTCTGTAATATGGATCACGGGCTGCGCGGAAAGGAATCGAAAGAGGATTCTTTGTTTGTGAAGAGATTAGCGAAAGAACTCGGATTAAAATTCATTTATAAGAAACTGGCTTTAAAGGGTAAACACCATAAAGAGCTTTCATTGGAAGAGATGGCCAGGGAGAAGCGTTACGATTTTTTTAAAAAGGCAGCACACGGCGCAGGGGCGAACGTGATCGCGACCGGCCATACGCTCGATGACCAGGCGGAGACGGTCCTGATGCGCCTTATAAAGGGTTCATCGCTCAAGGGGATCGTTGGCATATCTCCGGTGAGAGAAGAGGCGGGGCTTATGTTTATAAGGCCGCTTATCGAGATAGAAAAGGCCGAGATCATGCAATGCCTCGAGGCATCCGGTACTGAGCACAGGATCGACAGGACGAATCTCGAGGATATCTATTTCAGGAATATCGTAAGAGGCAAGATCATACCATTTCTTGAAAAGTATAATCCGAGGCTTAAGAGGGTCCTGTTTAATCTTGCCGAACACCTGAGGGAGGACTTTGAGTTTATTACGGACGCGAAAAACGAAGCTGGGCGCGGTACGATCAAATCTGATGGAAAGTCGGTAAAAATAGACTTAAAGGATATCGCCGTTCAGCCAAGGACGATCCAGAAAGAGATATTAAGGGACATGCTTGATAAATCCGGCGGGTTGGTAAAAAAATTGTCATTCAGACATTGGAAAGAGATGGAAACCCTCATCAGGCATAAGGGAAAGGGCAGGTCGATTGACCTTCCTGGCGGTATAAGGATTACGAAGACCGATAGATCTCTCATCTTCGCCGGAACACGCGCTTGATATGTCGGCGATATTCTGATAGAATAGCATTTCACATAAGGAGCATGATAAGGCAATGAATAAAAAGTCAAAGAAAAAAGGTACTATGAAACCACAGGCAAACGGTTCTAACATGATTATATGGTTTTTCATAGTTTTAGGGCTCGTGTGGGTATTCAATAACCTGGGCCAGAATATCGAGAAGCCGGTTCAGGAGGTAACATACTCTAAATTTTTTGAAATACTTAAAGGAAACCCATCCACACATAATATAAAAGCATGCGTTAAGACGGACAGCATTCTTAAGGGTGAACTTTCCGACGGGACGAAATTTATTGTTAATGTTCCCGAGAATGACCAGGATCTGATAAGGCTCCTAAGGGAGAACATTGCAAATTTTGATATACGGCCTCCCAAGACGCTGTGGGTAAATATTTTTTATTCGCTTGGGCCGATGCTCCTATTTATACTTTTCTTATGGCTCGTGGCCTACAGGTCTCCAGGCGGTGGCGGCGGCGCAGGCAGGATCTGGGCGTTTGGAAAATCGAGAATTACCCTCGCGTCGGACCAGAATCTTAAGATCACATTCGAGAATGTTGCCGGCGTAGACGAAGCTAAGGAGGAGTTAAAAGAGGTAATCGAGTTCCTAAGGGATCCGAAAAAATTCCAGAGACTGGGCGGAAAGATTCCCAAGGGAGTGCTGCTGATGGGGCCTCCGGGCACAGGTAAGACACTTCTAGCGAAGGCTGTGGCAGGTGAGGCTGACGTACCGTTCCTGTCAATATCGGGCTCGGATTTTGTCGAGATGTTCGTAGGTGTGGGCGCGTCAAGGGTCCGCGACCTGTTCGAGCAGGCGAAAAAAAGCGCGAAGACAAGTGGGCGCGGCGCCATCATATTCATCGATGAGATCGATGCTGTCGGAAGACAGAGATTCGCGGGTATCGGCGGCGGGCATGACGAGCGCGAGCAGACGTTAAACGCGCTTCTCGTGGAGATGGACGGGTTCAATACGCAGGAAGGTGTTATTCTGATAGCCGCGACGAACAGGCCTGACGTGCTTGACCCTGCGCTATTACGTCCGGGCAGATTTGATCGCCAGATCGTTATCGACAAGCCCGACATAGTCGGCCGCGAGGCGATCCTAAAGGTTCACACGAAGAATATAAAACTTAACAAAGACGCTAACCTGAATGCGCTTGCGCGGCAGACTCCCGGATTTTCAGGAGCCGATCTCGCGAATCTTGTTAACGAGGCGGCGCTCCTGGCGGCACGGCGCAATAAAGATTCGGTTACGATGGAAGAGTTGCAGGAATCGATAGAAAGGGTTATGGCCGGCCCCGAGAGAAAATCGAGGGTCATCTCTAAGCAGGAGAAGGCGATAATATCCTACCATGAATCGGGTCATGCGCTCCTGGCGCTTGTGATACCCGGTGCGGATTCTCTTCATAAAGTTTCGATATTACCGCGCGGAATGGCGCTTGGATATACCATACGTCTCCCGCTGGAAGACAGATATATCGTTACTGAGGCGGAGCTTCTCGGCCGGATCACCGGACTACTCGGCGGCAGGGTGAGCGAAGAGCTGATCTTCAATGAGTTCTCGACCGGCGCGCAGAACGACCTCGAGGTCGCAACAGCGCTCGCGCGCAAGATGGTGACCAGGTTCGGAATGAGCAAGAGAATGGGGCATCTCACATTCGGCCACAGGGAGGAACAGATATTCCTGGGCCGCGACATAATAGAGGAACGCAATTACAGCGACCAGACAGCCCTTATGATCGACGAGGAAATTAAGAAGATAATCGACGATTGCTATGCCAGAGCCAAGGAAGAGCTGGTTAAGCACAAGGATAAATTAAAGACATTGGCCGAACGCCTTCTCGAACGTGAGATCATGGAGGTCGAGGAAATCAGAAAACTTCTTGGGCTCGAAATAAAAGATGTCAAGACAGACGAGGTTCCACCCAAAATTTAAAGACAGAACTTACATCATGGGGGTATTGAATATCACCCCCGATTCATTCTCGGACGGTGGTAAGTTCTTTGATAAGAAAGAAGCGTTTCGGCATGCTGTCCGGATGGCTTCCGATGGCGCTGACATAATAGATATCGGCGGAGAGTCTACGCGTCCCGGGGCAGAGGATCTTGATGTAAGATCGGAATGCGAGCGCGTTATACCGGTAATCGAATCGATTGCCGGCAAGATTGATATACCGATCTCTATCGATACGAGAAAGGCCGTAGTAGCAGAGGAGGCGTTGAAGGCAGGCGCCAGCATCGTGAACGATGTTTCGGGGTTGACTTATGACACGGGCCTTGCGGGAGTAGCGGCAAAGTACGGCGCGTTTACGATCCTCATGCATATGAAGGGGACACCCAAGGATATGCAGCAAGCTCCCTCATATGATAACCTGATAAGCGAGATCATCGAAAGCCTTCGATCTTCGATCGATATCGCCACCAGTGCCGGCATTCCCGAAGAGAATATTATAATCGACCCCGGTATAGGCTTTGGGAAAACACTGGAGCATAATATTGAGATACTAAGGCGTCTTGATGAGTTTAAGATTTTGAATAAGCCCATTTGCATAGGCACCTCCAGGAAATCATTCATAGGTAAGATATTAAATGAACCCGACCCGGCTTCAAGGCTTGCCGGTTCGATCGCGGCTGGTGTAGTCGCGGTTATGAAGGGTGCGAATATATTAAGGGTTCACGATTGTTTAGAGGCGCGGGAAGCATCCCGGGTCGTTGATGCTATAAATAAAGTAAGGGCAGATTGAAATGGAAATTTTATACCATTGGAAGATAATCATAGAGCTGGCGCTTCTGTGGTACGTCATATATATGATGCTTCTTTTCGCGAAAGGTACTCGCTCTGAACAGTTATTAAAGGGCCTTCTGCTTATCGGTATTATCTATGTGCTGACCCAGCAGTTGCAACTTACTGCCATAAACTGGGTACTGGCGAGGATGCTGCCGATATCGGTCATAGCGCTTATAATTATATTCCAGCCGGAGCTAAGAAGGGCGCTTGCGCAATTGGGCCAGTTCGGGCTGCATCAGGAAAACATCGAAGTGATTGACGAGATTTCGAGGGCGGCAATAGCCCTCTCTAGGAAAAAGACCGGTGCACTTATAGTGATCGAACGCGAAGCGGGCTTAAAGAGCTACATGGAAAGCGGTACACTGATAGACGCCAATATCACTTCTCATCTTTTGACATCGATGTTCATTACGCAATCGATACTTCATGACGGTGCTGTGATCATTGAAAGAGGCCGTATAGCCGCCGCAGGATGCGTATTGCCGCTAACCCAGGAGGATCATTTATTGCCGAAAAGTCTCGGGATGAGGCACCGGGCCGCGATAGGTATAACCGAGGAGACCGACGCGGTATCCGTGGTCGTCAGCGAGGAGACGGGTGCTATCTCGGTAGCTAGCGCCGGAAAACTTACGCACGGCCTCGACGAAGAAAGCCTTACTAAAATATTGAAAAATATATTTTATCATCCGGCAAAAAGGATAATGCCGTTTCATTTAAGGACAAAGGCGCGCGGTAAATGATGAATTTATTCAGGAAGATTTTTCTAAAAAATATGGGGCTAAAGTTTACGGCATTTATTCTGACGTTGGCGCTATGGTTCTATATAGTCAGCGAATTGCATAAGGGGTCCGAAGAAGATCAGCGGCTTTTAAATAATGTGTTTCCCAGGGAGAACATGTCCGCCAAGAAGCTCACGATAAAACCTGTATTCACCGGCAAAACCCGGTATGGTTATGCGATGGATAGTGAAAGGGTTGTCGTTGTGCCGGAGTACTGTATCGTTGTGGGGACAAAGGCGCTTCTGGAAAATATAACGTACGCGTATACCTTGCCCATCGACATAGGAATGGCCTCATGGACTTTTACCAAGTCGGTGGCGCTTAGCCCTATAGCGCCGGGCGTTTATATGGAAGAGACGCTTGTGCAGGTAGTGGTGCCAATCGAGAAAGTTGGGTCGTAAGGTTTTATGGCGAAATTAGGCGTAAACATAGACCATGTAGCTACCCTCAGAGAAGCGAGAAGGGCTCTTGTGCCCGATCCGGTTGAAGCGGCGATAATTTGCGAAAAATACGGTTGTGATTCGATAGTGTGTCATCTGCGCGAAGACAGGCGGCATATTAAGGATGAAGATGTTGTAAGGTTAAAAAAAATTGTGAAGACCAGATTAAATCTTGAGATGTCGGTTGCCCCGGATATAGTCGCGTTCGCGCGTACTCTCTGCCCGGACCAGGTGACGATAGTTCCGGAAAAACGACAGGAGATAACAACTGAGGGCGGGCTTGACGTCGTGAGCAACCTCGCGAAAGTCAAACTTACGGTATCGGCCCTTACGGGAAGCGGTATAGAAACCAGCCTTTTCATAAATCCGAATAAAGCGCAAATAGACGCGTCGGTTAGCGCGGGTGCCAGGATAATCGAATTTCATACGGGGGAGTACGCAAATGCCGGATCGGTCTCGACACGGCGAAAAGAGTTGAAGGTATTACGGGATGCCTGCAAATACGCAGCCGATCTTGGGCTTCAAGCCAATGTGGGCCACGGCCTGAATTATGCGAATGTCGCGGATGTGGTGAAAATTCCCGGCATTAACGAATTTAATATAGGCCACTCGATCATTTCGCGTGCTGTATTCGTCGGATTGGGCGAGGCGGTTAAAGAGATGGTGAGGCTGGTGAAATGATCATCGGCGCGGGCGTAGATATAGTAGAGATCTTCCGGATGAAAGATGCGATAGATAAATGGGGAGACGGTTTCCTCACTAAGATATTTACCGATCGCGAAGCCGAATATTCCAATTCAAAAAGGTTTTCGCATCAGCATTTTGCGGCGCGTTTTGCCGCGAAAGAGGCGGTTGTTAAGGCGATCGGTGAACCACGCAAGTTCCCGGTGAAATGGACCGATATCGAGGTCCTAAATGATGGTGAAGGCAAGCCGATGATAAAATTCCGCGGGGATGCAGCGAAAATAAAGAAGACGAAGAAAATAGGCGAGATCATCTTGAGCATGTCCCATTCTAAAAATTATGCTATTGCGAGCGTGATTTTGCTGAAAGGATAATTATGGTTTCCATAGGCGATGCAATAAAGAAATTTCCGAAAAGGATACCTGATTCGCATAAAGGCGATTACGGCCACGTTCTAGTTATCGCCGGAGCTTCCGGGTACACGGGCGCGGCATATCTGACGAGCCAGGCCGCAATCCTATCCGGAAGCGGATTGGTTACGCTCGCCATTGGTAGAAGCCTTTATAATTTAATGGCTGCCAAGCTGACAGAGGTAATGGTAAAACCATTCTTCGAGACAAAAGATTACAGTTTAAGCCTTCTGGCGGAGAAGGAGCTGATCGCCTTTATGGGGAAGTGCAATGTCGCCGCGATAGGCCCCGGGATATCCCGGAATAAGGAGACGCAGAACCTGGTAAGAAATATTGTTTCCAAAATAGATAAACCTATGGTGCTTGACGCCGACGGTATCAATGCACTTGTCGGACATCCGGATACTTTGAAAGACATAAAGGGCAATACGGTCCTCACGCCTCACCCGGGCGAATTATCATCTTTGACAGGGAAGAGTGTTGAAGAGATCCAGAAAAATAGAAAAGATATTGCGCTTAAGTTCGCCAGTGAGTATAATACCGTCTTGGTTTTGAAAGGGCATGAAACTGTGGTTACCGAGCCGGGAGGCGAATACTATATAAACGAAACCGGGAATCCCGGGATGGCTACCGCAGGAAGCGGCGATGTATTAACGGGCATGATAGCGAGCTTCGTAGGCCAGGGGCTCGATCCGTTTACCGCGGCGATCCTCGGCGTTCATTTTCACGGGCTTGCAGGCGATCTCGCGCTGAAAGAAAAAGGCGCGTTGAGTCTTATCGCGACAGATATTTTAAATAAGTTACCGGACGTTTTAAAAACGCTAGCATAGCTCAGCTGGTAGAGCAATGGTTTTGTAAACCATAGGTCGGGGGTTCAAGCCCTCCTGCTAGCTCCATTTTAGATATAAGTAGACAGATTGAAGATTCTGCTATATTTTATTTATGAGTTGGGCAGAATCACAAAAGGGATTACAGGGGAAAAGACCGTTTTCCCCTGTGCGTGTAGATTTAAGTTTGCTAAGGAAAGGATATATTAAAGGAAAACCATTGGGTTTTTCTTTAAGGAGTGAAGGCCGAGCAAGACCTGCCAAAGTCTATTGATGGTTGGTCGCAGCGAGGCCGTAACGACGGTGAGGTACCAAAGCGGTCAAATGGATCAGACTGTAAATCTGACGGCTCACGCCTTCGAAGGTTCGAATCCTTCCCTCACCAACAGTATTAACCTTTCAGTTTACGAGTCTATTTTATTACCCATGTTGAAGAAGGATTCGTAAAAAGGGGTTACAGGGGAAAAGATCGTTTTCCCCTGTATAAGTAGATTTCTCGCGAAGGAAAGGATATATTAAAGGAAAACCATTGGGTTTTCCCTTAAGGAGTCCTGCCGTTACTTGTTAGCGTACGAAAGGCAGGACGACGAATTCTTCCCTCACCACCACTAAACGATTTTGCCTTCGGGCCCAAAAAGTGTTGTGTTGCTTTTTGGCCCCCCGGCCTGTCTCTTAGTAATAGACGACAGGGCTAACGCCAAAATCGTTTTAAGGAAAACCTAGATCGGTTTTCCTTAAAGTTCCTTTCCCTTATGTTGAACCTGCCATCGGTCTTGCTTGTTGCGGCTCCGTGAGGTACAATACAAATCATGAAATTAAAATTCATATTTCTGGCCTTGGCTTGTATTTCAATACTTTCCTTATGCCTCTATCTGGGAAATATCAATGCGGAAACGTTGGATAGCGAGAAGGGTTTTATTCTAGGGGTATTTGATTTACCGGCCCAAATTAGTTTTGATAATTATGTCTCATTCTTTACTTGTTTTACTGCAGCTCTTGCTTTTATTTTTCTTCCGCAAAGATTTATCATGCTGTGCATCGGGAGACACGAAAAATCCCCACCCTGCGTCAATCCTCTCGTATAGTTCCAAATCATTGAAAAAAAACAGTCAAAAATCTAAAGGAGATGCATATGAAAAAGTCATTGGTTTATTTGTTCTCAGTGTTACTATTAGGTTCAGTATGTTTTGCCGAAGAGGCGTCGGTTACTCCGTCTAATATTCAGGAAAAATTAGCCGAAGTTAAGAAACAGGATAATAAGAAATCCGTAAAGCCAATGATTAAAAAATCAAGTAAAAAAGTTAAAAAAGTAGACGAGCCGGTAAAAAAATAAAAAGAGAAAAAGGGTATGGGGGGGGCGGCTGTATTTATCGATGAAGGATAGAGCCGTCCCCCGGGTTATTATGAAACAATTATTAATGGTAGCTGTCATATCACTGCTGTCGTTGTTATTTTTTGCGGATACAAGCATGGCGAAATTAATAGATGAGCATATCTATATTGTGCCCGTAGGGCAAATTGATAAAAAAACGACGGAGGGCGTAAAGAATGGGTTCTCGGGCTTTATGCCTATGAGCGTAAGGGTGGAGATCAGTCAACCTAAAGACGTGCCTCAAGCCGCATATGATTCTTCGCGTAAACAATACAACGCCGAAACGGTGCTGTATGAAATATCTCAGCGCATGACTATCGATATCATGACGGAGCGTGTGCTTGTTATCACAGATGTAGATTTGTATGCGCCGGGCTCCGACTTTGTGTTAGGTAGTGCCAATGCAAAAAAAGGAATATGCATAATATCGCTGGCGCGTCTTAAAAAAGACGACAAATTGTTTCTCGAAAGAGTTTCGAAACAGGCCATCTATGAGTTTGGAGTTTCCAGAGGGCTTGACAACTGTTCTAATTTAAAATGTGTGATGAATTCTTCCAACAATCTTGCCGATATCGATAAGAAAAAGCATGCCCTTTGTCACGACTGCCGGAATAATTTGCTTCATCGGTATGTTAACCCCTTGTTTAATGCATCGCTGAAATCGCTGATATAGAATATCATTGACCTGGCGTATGCATGATGCTAATATTACTAAATATATATTAGCCTATGGACGGGAGGACTGAATCGACTATGCACCTGTTAAAAGACCTGTATACGATATATGGCGAGCTTCTCGTGAAGAAGGATGTGGAGATAAAACCCATCGTTGTGAAGAAGGTTCGCCAGAGAGGCGCCAGGCATAAACAGGCGATCGTTTCTTTGGGCCACACCGATGTATTTACCGACTTCAAAAAGGTATTTAATGACCGCAGGTATATAAACATGCTGCAGTCGCCTTCTGTTAAAAAGGACGTATGCAGTGTTGCGGGTTCGTTAAAGATTGAGCATGATCTGCTATTTGAATTAAGCGCGATGAAATCGAACCTGCCCTATACTTACAATCACGTTCTTATTGTAGCCGCGTTTGCGATAAGGCTCTCGCAAATATATAAGCCGGCAGGATACAATAAGCATACGG
The DNA here is from genome assembly GCA_041661345.1 of Candidatus Omnitrophota bacterium. GTDB lineage: Bacteria > Omnitrophota > Gorgyraeia > 2-01-FULL-45-10 > 2-01-FULL-45-10 > JAPLMI01. The sequence goes on from JBAZUO010000017.1 coordinate 26,985, forward strand.
TGGCTCATTGCGGTTTTACCCACGATATTGGCAAAACGCGGGTGCCGGTATCAATACTGGAAAAGTCTACAAAGCTGACGAAGGTCGAAAAGACGATGATAGATACACATCCGGTGATGGGGTATCTTATGCTCAATTATTATCTTAAGAAGGATAGGACTATATGCTCTCTTGCGAGCCTTGACCATCACGAACGTAAGGATGGTTCGGGTTATCCGAATGGGATAAAGAGAATAGATAAGTACACGCAGCTAACGAGTGTAGTTGATGTCATGGATGCCCTTATGACACGCCGCCCGTACAGGAAGAAGATGTTTTCGCTGAGGGCTGCGTTGGATTATTTGATGAAAGAGGCTTTGGCGAATAAATTTGATAAGGATATCGTTTTAACATTGATAAGCCTTGCCAGAAAAGATAAACCTAATATACGTTCTATGAAAGTTTCAAAGGAAGTAAGGGAAGAACTTCCTGAAGAACTGAAGCACGATAAGTACGCATAAAAAGCGGGCGTAGCTCAATGGTAGAGTGCTAGCCTTCCAAGCTAGCTACGTCGGTCCGATTCCGATCGCCCGCTCCAATTTTATGAAAAACGATAAACAAAAACCGGTATGTAAGATCCTGACAGTCGATGATCAGATGGGCATCGACTCGTTCTTTTATGAATTCTTCTCGGTGCGGAACTACGAGGTCTTCAACGCCATGAGCGGTCTCGAAGCGATCGAAATAGTTAAAAAGGAAAAACCACGTATAGTGCTTCTCGATATAAATATGCGGGGAATGAACGGCATAGAAACGCTCAAAAAAATCAAGGAAATTGACAGGGATATAGTTGTTATCATGGTGACAGGAGTAAAAGATGACGACGTGATAAATGAGGCCCTGTCGGCGGGGGCTAATGATTACATAACAAAACCGTTAAGCCTTGAATATCTCGATAAGGTTGTGCTGCTTAAATTTATAAACTTGCAGATCAAGGATATGGGTAATATATAAAATCCGGAGGATATATGCAGAACAGCGCGGTAGAAGCAATCAATGAAAAAGTTAAGAAAGAGAGTGCCTTTGTTCAATCAATAGTGCAGGAGATGGAGAAGGTGATAGTGGGTCAGAAGTACCTGATAGAGAGGCTCTTGGTGGGCCTTCTTGCAAACGGCCACATCCTGATCGAGGGAGTGCCGGGACTGGCCAAAACTCTATCGGTGAAAGTACTTGCCCAAAGCATCAAGACAAAATTTCAGAGGATACAGTTTACCCCGGACCTGCTTCCTGCCGACCTCATAGGGACCCCCATCTATAATCCTAAAGATGGTACGTTCGATACGAAGAAAGGGCCGATATTTGCCAACATCATTCTCGCTGACGAAATCAACAGGTCTCCGGCGAAAGTGCAGAGCGCGCTCCTGGAAGCGATGCAGGAACGACAGGTCACTATAGGAGACACAACATACAAATTGGACGAGCCATTCCTGGTCCTGGCAACGCAAAATCCGATCGAGCATGAGGGCACGTACCCGCTTCCCGAAGCCCAGGTGGACAGGTTCATGCTGAAGCTGAATATAGATTACCCCACAAAGGAAGAAGAACTCAAGATAATGAAGCGAATGGCCATGACCGATAAAAAAATTAACGTCAGCCATGTGGTCGACCCTGAAGATATCGTGCGCGCGAGAAAGGTGGTGGACAGTGTATACCTCGACGAGAGGATCGAAAAATATATAGTGGATATAGTATTCGCGACGAGACAGCCCAAGCAGTACGGGCTGGATGAATTGACGTCGCTTATTCAGTACGGCGCTTCCCCCAGGGCAAGCATATATCTCTCAGTCGCATCAAAGGCGTATGCGTTCCTGCAAGGCAGGGGCTACGTTGTTCCTCAGGATGTGAAGACGATAGGGCAGGACATACTAAGGCACCGCGTGATAGTTACGTACGAGGCAGAGGCGGAAGACAAGACATCCGAGGATGTTGTGAAGAGGATATTTGAAGAAGTAAAAGTTCCTTAAAGCGCATGCTCCCGAAAGACGTAATAAAGAAAATTCGCAGGATCCAGATAACGACGTCCAGGCTCGTTACCGACATGCTTTCCGGAGATTATGAAAGCGTGTTTAAAGGGCGCGGCATTGAATTCGATGAGGTGAGAGAATATCAGCCGGGTGACGAGATCCGCACGATAGACTGGAATGTCACCGCGCGCATGGGCCGTCCGTTTATCAAGAAATATGTCGAGGAACGTCAGCTCACCGTAATGATACTTCTCGACGCTTCCGGATCATCCTATTTCGGAACGTCGAAACGCCTGAAGAGCGAACTCGCCGCGGAGATATCCGCAGTACTTGCGTTTGCCGCAATACATAATAAGGACAGGGTAGGCCTTATTATATTCACAGACAGGATAGAAAAGTTCATTCCCCCTCGAAAAGGGCTCGGCCACGTACTAAGGGTAATAAGAGAGGCGTTATGTTTTAAGCCGAAGGGCCGCGGCACCGATATAACGATGGCGTTAAGATATCTGGACGGCGTGACGACGAGAAGAGCCGTCGTTTTTGTCATATCGGATTTTTTTGCGAAAGATTTTAAAAAAGCGCTGGCGATAGCAAATAAGAGGCATGACGTGATCGCCATTACTATAACAGACCCCAGGGAAACGAGCCTTCCGAACGCGGGACTAATAGAGCTCGCGGATGCGGAAACAGGCAGGCTCTTCCTTGTGGATACTTCGAGCGCGCCTCTCAGGGAAAAGTTTCTTGCCAAAGCGCGCGTGATCACGAATGAGCGCGGGAAGATATTTTCTTCTATAAGCGTGGATCACATAGATATATTTACAGATAAGCCGTATATAGAAGAATTCATTAAATTTTTCGCCATGCGCAAGAAAAGAATGTAGGGCCTAAAAGGTGAATACAAAAAAGATCGTATCGGTGATGCTATTGTTTGTGCTTGTGTTTTTTTGCGGGGCGCTGTACGCGAAAGAGGAAGTGCCGGCGGTGCGCGCATCTGTTGACAGGAAGACCATTTTTATAGGCGATCGCATCAAGTATTCCATCAGTGTATCCTGCGGCAAAAACATGGACATATCATTTCCCGGATTCCAGGACGACAAGATAGGCGATTTTGAAGTGAAGGAATCCGGCCGTGTGATGAAAAATGGTTTTTTTGGTACCCGCGTCATTACGAACTGGTATAGCATTACGGTATATTCTATCGGGAAGCATTCGATACCGGCGGTGGAGATCAGATACAGGAAGAAGCCCTCCGTGGAATGGAAAAACATAAAGGTTAAGGCAATAAATATTATTGTCCAGAGCGCTTTGCCTGGCGGCAGCATACCCTCCGACATTAGGGATGTAAAGGGGCCGATAGGATTCTTTGAGATTAACTGGTGGGTAGTGGCCGCGGTTTTGGTAGTGATTTCTGCTGTGATTTTGTATCTTATACGAAGGAAGCGCTTCGTTCCGATCAAGCTACCGCATGAGACTGCGCTGGAAGAGCTTGAGAGAGCGCGCGCAAATTTTCTGCGCGATGGAAACTCCGAAGATTATTATGCAAGTGTTTCCGATTGCATAAGGTGTTACATCGAAAGGGCCTTCAATCTTAAGGCGCCGGAGATGACGACGGAAGAGTTCCTCAATTCTCTCAAGGAGACATCCGCGCTCTCCCTGGATCAGAAAGGATTACTGAGAGAATTCCTGAATGCATGCGATCTGGTGAAATTCGCAAAATATGCGCCGTCTAAACCGGAGGCGGATACCGTTTTCGAAACAGCCGGAAAGTTTATTGAAGAGACGAAACGCCTTAATTCGTCCGAAGGGGTAAAGGGTTAAGACAGATGTTCATATTTAAAGATCCGTCGTTTATATTGCTGATTTTATTACTACCCCTGTTGATATTCATACTGCTGAATAAAAAGGGTTCTTCCGCGATCATCTTTTCCTCGAAGGATCTATTGGAAGGGCTTAGGCCGACTATAAAGGTGAGGCTTCGGAATTCGATCTTCATACTTCGCGCGATAGCGCTTGCGCTGATATTTTTTGCTCTTGCGCGGCCTCAATCCATACTGGAAGGAACGAAGACCATTTCCGAAGGAGTTGATATAGTGCTTGCGCTTGATACCTCGACGAGTATGCTTGCCGAAGATTTTAGGCTCGGCCCCAGGCGTATAAACAGATTTGATGTAGTAAGAGAGGCCGTGAAGGAATTTATCAAGAAACGCAAAGATGACAGGATCGGCATGATCGCGTTTGCCGCGCGTGCCTATACCGTTTGCCCTCTTACTACCGATTATGCATGGCTTAATGATAACCTCGATCGCGTGAGGGTCGGCATGATAGAAGATGCGACCGCGATAGGTTCGGCGATAGCCAGTTCCTGCAACAGGTTGAGAACGTCAAAGACGAAATCCAAGATCATAGTGCTGCTTACGGACGGCGTGAGTAATGCCGGCACGATCTCGCCGGTAGTGGCTGCGGAAGCGGCCAAGGCGCTAAAGGTAAAGATATATACCATAGCGGTCGGCAGTAAAGGCCTTTCGCCGTATCCTTTTAAGGATGTTTACGGAAGGACCGTTTATCAGAATATACCGATCGAGATAGATGAGGAAATGCTGAAAAAGATAGCCGATATGACCGGCGGTAAATATTATCTTGCCAGCGATACGGAGACCCTGCGTCGGATATATGATGATATAAATAAACTCGAGAAGTCCAAGATCGAGCATTACGGGTATAGAGAATACGGCGAGCTCTTCCCGAAATTTCTTGCGTTGGCGCTTGTGATCCTGGCGTTGGAGATCCTGCTCGCAAACACCGTTTTCCTGAGGGTACCTTAAATCATGTACTACGGAAATTATAGTTATGTCTCTATCGCTTTCTCTGTTACGCTGGCGCTGATCATATTCTACTTCATAGCGATGAGAAGAAGGCGCTCTCTTATAAGCAAGTTCGTCGATAAGTCCTTGTTGGCATCAATAGCGCCCTCCGCGAGCCTGCGGAGGAAAATTGTTAAGATGTCCCTTCTCGTCATAGCGGTTTTTTTTGCTGTCTTTTCTATGGCGCGCCCTCAATGGGGATTCGAATGGGAAGAGATGAGGAGGACGGGGTTGGATATGCTGATAGCCATAGATGCATCCAAGAGCATGCTTGCCACAGATGTAAAACCTGATAGGCTTGAACGATCCAAATTCGCAGTGAAAGACCTGATCAAAAAGTTAAATGGCGATAGGATAGGCCTGATAGCGTTCGCCGGGACTTCGTTCCTGCAATGTCCGCTCACGATCGATTATAACGGGTTTTTACTTACGCTCGACGATCTATATGTAGGTACCATACCGAGAGGCGGTACTAATATCGCTTCTGCGATACGTGAGGCGATGAGTGTTTTCAGCGGCGGTGATAAAAAATATAAGGTGTTGGTGGTGATTACGGATGGTGAAAACTTTGAGGGCGATGCGCTTGCGGCCGCAAAGGAGGCTGGCGCGCTGGGTATCAAGATATATTGTGTAGGGGTTGGGACGGCGGAGGGAGAGCTTATACCGGGTACGGGAGAATACGGCAAAAAAGGGTATCTTGCGGACAGGTCCGGCAATGTCATCAAGACAAAGCTCGATGAAGATCTTCTCAAAACTATCGCCATCTCTACGGGCGGTAGCTATGTTCGCGCCACTCAGGCTGAGTTTGGGCTTGCCCTGCTGTATGATAAAAGCATATCTAAGCTGGAGAAAAGGGACATGGAGTCAAAAATGAGAAAGAGGTATAAGGAGCGTTTCCAATATTTTCTCGGGTTTGCCGCTCTGCTTCTTTTTATAGAACCCTTCATATCGGAAAGGCGGAGGACTGCCGCGTGAAGAGCTTGATGATCATTCCTTTTGTTGTTATCATTTTTACAAATTCGTGTTTTGCATCATTAAAAGACGATGTAAAAAAAGGAAATCTATTATATAATAGTAAGAAGTATGCTGAGGCAGAAAAGGCGTATCAGGAGGCTTTGTCCAAAAACGGTAAGAACGGCATAGCCTCGGTTAATCTGGGAGTCGTGGCATACAAAAAGGGTCAATACGCGAAGGCGATCGAGAACTGTAATAATGCCATAGCTTCAGGGTCCGCTAATTTGATCCCGGTTTGCGATTATAATATAGGGAATGCCGAGTATCGCACCGGAGACTATGAAACGGCCCTAAAGTATTACAAGCGCGCGATGGACCTGGACCCCGGTGATAAGGACGCCAAATTTAATTATGAATATGTAGAAAAAAAGATCCAGGAGAGAGAGGATAGTAAACAAAAACAGAAAAAACAGGAGAAGCAGGAAAAGAAAGATAATAAACAAAACAAGGACCAGGATAAAAAGCAAGATAAGAATCAGGATAAGAACCAAGATAAAAATGAGGACAATAAACAGGATAACAAGAATCAGGAGAATCAGTCCAAGTCAGATCAAAATAAAGAAAATCAGGATAATAACGAAAAATCTCAAGAACAGAAAAAACAGGACCAGCAGAAAGACCAGGACGAACAGAAGCAGCAGCAACAGAAAGAGCAAAAGCAGCAAGACGAGCAAGAAAAACAGGATGAGCAGAAACAACAACAGGAAGAGGATCAGCAGAAGCAGAAAAAAGAGCAAAACCAACAGAAGCAAGACCAACAGAAGCAAGACCAGCAGAAGCAAGAGCAACAGAAGCAAGACAAAGAAGAACCTAAGGATGAAGAGGAAGATAGCCGGCCAGAATCCGAAAGCCAGCAACCGGAGGAGAGGAAAGAACCTCAGGGCCTAGAGGCTTACCAGTCGCCTGCGGATCGGGCCGATGGTGGCGAAATGTCGGAGCAGGAAGCCAAGATGCTCCTTGAAGGATATAAAGGCGAAGAGGCGACCGGAAGTGCAGTAAAGATGAGGAAGAGGAAAATAGATATACCCGAACCTGCAAAGGATTGGTAATTAATATAATGAAGACCGGCTTGATAAAATTCACAATATGTTTTGTTCTTCTTACCGTATTAGCGGCGAGTGTGTTTGCCGTTGATATAAAATTTGAGGTGAGTCTCGATAAGGACAATGTGGCGATAGGCGAAACCGCCCAGATGGGGCTGTCGTTCCACGGCACCCAAAGCATGCCGGCTCCGGATATAGGTAACGTAGATGGGCTCGAGATACATTATATAGGCCCCTCCACGATGATGACTGTTATAAACGGCCAGATGTCCAGCTCCGTGACACATATGTACTCGATACTGCCGCTTAAGATCGGTAAATTTCAACTGGGCCCGTTTTCTTTTAAGTACAAGAACAATACGTATACCTCTACTATGGCAACGTTGGATGTGGTTGCGGAACGGCCCGTAAATAAGGAACCGGCGCAGGAATCCACTGTTGAGAAGCTGAATCTGGAGGACAGGCTGTTTATAGTCCTTGATGTCGGAAGAAAAACAGCGTATGTCAATGAGCTCATACCTATAAAAGTTAAATTTTATGTGAATAGACTCAATGTGAGTGATATACAGCTGCCCACATTTATCCAGGAAGGGTTTTCTAAGATCGAGTTCAAGGAACCGAAACAATTCAAGGAAGAGTACGGTGGCATTCTGTACGATGTCCTGGAATTCAGCACTAATATCTTTGGGACACGTCCGGGTGATTACAGGATAGGCCCAGCTAAGATCAAATGCAATCTGGTTGTAAAGAAGAGGCCTTCAAGGGGATCCTCCACGGACCAATTCTTCGATGAAAATCGTTCTGCCAGAGACTCATTTTTCGACGAATTCCTCACGAGAGTCGAAAGGCATGCCCTTGAGTTGAGTTCGCAGGATATACAGATCGCGATATTGCCTCTACCTGAAGAGGGAAGGCCTAAAAATTTCATGGGCGCTGTCGGCGATTATCAATTCATATACAGCGCCTCCCCGGCGAAGGTAAAGGCCGGCGACCCCATAACGGTGCGCATGGCGATCAACGGATCGGGCAACTTCAATACTGTGCTCATTCCTATGATGGAGAACCCGGACGGGTTTAAGGTGTATGAGCCTGAGGTCAAGACAACCGTAAACAGCAAAGAGTTTACTCAGGTGCTTATTCCCGAATCCGACCAGCTTACCCAGATACCCAAAGCGATTTTCAGTTATTTTGACACTAATAAAAAGGTGTATAGGACGATAGTCCAAGAGCCGATCGCGATACAGGTCGAAAAGGGTAAAGATGAATTGCCTTCACGTGTTGTAGGTCCTGTTGTCCAGGATAATAATCCGGAGGAGCGAGGCGAGCTTGCCAGAGATATAGTCTATATAAAGGAATCGCCGGGAAGATGGGTACCTAGGGGGCATGACATATATAGGGGTAGGGTGGTTCCGATACTTGCGATCCTGCCTTTAATATTTTTGATTTCACTTTACTTTGTTCGCAGGCAGATCGATAGGATAAGGACCGATACTGTATATGCATCGCGGCTTAATGCCGTGAGATCGATTAAAACGGGTATGGGAAAACTAAAACATGATCTCGCCCGCAGTGACCAAAAGGTTTTCTATGAGACTCTATTTGAGGTATTGCAGAATTACCTCGGCAATAGATTGCATATACCCCCCGCAGGTGTTACATTTGATGCAATATACGAGGTCTTGAAAGACAAGGATGTCGAGCCGGACGTGGTCCAGAAGATAAAGGCCCTGTTTGGCGCATGCGACGAGTCGAGGTTTGGATTTTCCAGTTCGGAAGGCATGAAGATGCGCGGTGATGTAAGGCAGTTCGAAGAGATAGTAAAATATCTGGAGCGTAAGAGGCTATGAAACGATACTTCATTATATTGTTGACAGCCGTGGTATTCCTTGCCGGTTATTGCCTGGCGGATCAGGGAAAGCCGGATCCAAGCCAGCTCTTTTATAACGGTAATTCTTTTTATGAGAAAAGAGATTACGATAAGGCAGTGGAGGATTATACCAAGATACTCGACATGGGGATCGAGAGCCCTAGCCTCTACTACAATATAGGTAACAGCTATTTTAAACTCGGTAAGATAGGTTATGCGATACTCTACTATGAGCGTGCCAAGAGACTGATGCCGCAAGACGCCGATATGGAATCGAATCTCGCATACGCAAAGTCTCTAGTCGGAAACCCGTCATTTCAGATGCCCGAGCCAAAGATCGCGGTAAGCCTTATCAAAAAACCTTTTGAGGATTTCAATCTGAATGCCATAGCTATCTCGGCGTTTGCGTTATACATAGTGGTGGTTCTTATGCTGTCGGTCTTTATGATAAATTCGTATATTGCGAAAAAAATCCGGATAATATTTGCGTTCGTGGTGGTGATGTTCCTGGCAAGCTTAAGCGCTTTCGCGATACGATTTTACGATGAAGAATTATTGGCTCGCGGGGTGGTGGTTCAGAAAAATGTAGAATGTAAATATGAGCCGATCGATAAATCTATCACCTTCTATAAACTACAGGAAGGCGACCAGGTGGTTGTGTTGAAGACGAGGAGCGGCTGGACCCAGATAGAAAGACCCGACGGAAAGATTGGGTGGGTAGCCAAGGACGCTGTTGAAGAGATTTAAAAGTCGATTTTTTTTAAAAAAAGCTTGACAGGTTAATCTTTTCTGATATAATAAGCCAACTCTAGATTCATATACACAATACATATTGCACAAATAGTTTTGATGAGTTTTTGTTCATAACAACTCACAGACGTATTTTTTTTGTTTTTTAATGCCGCTAGTGCTTATAGACGGCTAAAGCGGCTGCAGTAGCTCAGTCGGTAGAGTACGTCCTTGGTAAGGACGAGGTCATCGGTTCAATCCCGATCTGCAGCTCCAGGAAATGAAAACGATTTTTTACCAAAGGGGGATGACATGGCAAAGGAAGCCTTTGTAAGAAGTAAGCCTCACGTAAATATCGGTACCATCGGTCACATAGACCATGGAAAGACGACCCTTACAGCATCTATCCTTGCGACATTGGCAAAGAAGGGTAAAG
>JBAZUO010000018.1:0-36781 GCA_041661345.1 Candidatus Omnitrophota bacterium
CCGTTTTAAAAAGGAACTCACCGTATCGCCGTAAGATAGTATCGCTGCTCGAAGCTTTCCCACGTGCAATATCGGATCAGGTAATCGATCTCGCCGAAGATAAAAACCCGGAAGTGCGGCTATGGGCACTTAAACTATGGTCCAGGCTCAAAGACAAAAGCCATTTAAAAAGGATCGAAAACCTAACTCAGGATAATTCTGCCGAGGTTAGGGCCGCCGCGTGCGAATGTCTCGGCGCGTTCGGAAGCAAAAATGCCGAGACCGCCCTCAGGAAGTGCCTCGAGGATAATGAATGGATCGTCCGATCAAGCGCGATAATAGCCCTTTCGGAAACCCTGGGAGGCGAGTGTTTACCACTTGTGATAGGCAGGATCAACGATGGCTCCCTGACAGTTGTGGACACCATAAGGAAGGTCATCGCAAAGCACGCGGAGGCGGCAATACCCTACGTATTAAAAATATTTGAGTCAAAAGATGAATTGGCAAAAAAGATTTGCCTGGAGGCGCTGGAAAATTCCGGCAGTCAATCGGCTGCCGCTATAGTGAAAAAACTAAAAGGCGAGATGCCGCAAAAATGAACTCATTTCTTTCCAAAGCTGCCTATATAGCGTTTTTGGTATTTTTCGGATATTCCGTTGTCCTTACGCTTTACTATGCCATATTAGCTGTCATAGGCCTATTCGAAGGCCGCCGGAGAGCCCTGGAAAGCGAGACAGAGGATTATCCGCTCGTATACCTTTCAACCTTCAGTATACCGGTGAGCATAATAATGCCGGCGCGCAACGAAGAAGGATGGATACGCGATTCCCTCCTGTCGATCCTTAATCTAAACTACCCTAACTTTGAGGTGATAGTCGTCGACGATGGATCTACGGATAAGACGCTTGATATATTGAAGGAAGTCCTGGACCCCGCCCCGATCGATGCACCTTATATAAAACACTACAGGGACGGAGTAGTGCGCGAGATATTGAAAAGTAAAATTCATCCCAATGTTATGATAATCTCAAAAAGCGCCGGACTCAAAAAGGCCGGGGCAGTAAACGCAGGCCTTAATATGGCAAATAACGATTACATCTGTCTCATCGATGCCGATACGATCCTTGAGCCGGACTCACTGCTTAAGGTGATGGCGGCTATCGCCAAGGATCCGGACGGTGTCGCAGGCGTAGGAAGTTATTTTGGCCTCGTGAATGGCTTGAAAATAGAAAATGGCAGGATAATCAAGAGAAGCTTCTCCTATAATCCCATAATAGCCTATCAAAATCTCGAATACATCAGGTCATTTATAGGCAATAGGCTTGCTTGGAGCAAATTTAATGCGATGCCCACAATCGCCGGAGGCTTCGGGGTATGGCGCAGGGATATATTGTATAAATTAGGAGGTTTTTCGAGAGATTTCACATGTGAAGACATCGAGATGACGTTCAGAGTTCATGATTACATCTCAAGAAATAGGCCGAGGGCATCAAAAATTCTGATGCTGCCATACAGCACTGGATGGACGGAAGGACCAAGCAATATATCCTCGCTGATATCACAGAGAGAACGATGGCAGAGGGTCACCAACGAAACGTTATGGCATTACAAATACATGATACTCAATCCAAAATTCGGGAGTTTTGCATTCGTAACGCTTCCTTACTTTGTATTATATGAGGTGTTTGGCGTATTCTTTGAAGCAACAAGCCTTGCCCTTGTAACAATAGGATGGATAAACGGCGCACTCGATCTTAAGGTATTCTTTGCGTTCTTTATTTTAATGATATCATCACAGGTGGCGATATCACTGCTTTCGGTCCTGGCCTTCGTGAGGGCTCAAAAGGTATTCGGTTTACGCTATATAGCTTATCTCGTGACCTTGAGCTTCTTTGAGTTTTTCCTATACAGGTGGATCACTTCAACCGCTAAAATTGTCGGAACATACCGATGGCTGCGCGGCGCCAAAGGTTTCGATCAATATGCAAGAAAAAAGAGAGTACCAATTGAAAAATAATGCGATCTATGTTAATATCTCGGTTAACCAAAAGGAGTTTACATAATGAAATCTAATAAATTTTTATTATCACCTGATGAGATGCCAAAGCAGTGGTACAATATTGCCGCGGATCTGCCGACACCCATGCAGCCGCCGATCGGTCCGGATGGTAAGCCGATCACACCCGATATGTTAGCGCCGGTATTTCCAATGAATCTGATAGAGCAGGAAGTAAGCCGCGAGCGCTGGATCGACATTCCGGAAGAGATCCTTGAACTATTATCGATATGGCATCCGACGCCTCTTATAAGAGCAACACGTCTCGAAAAATTCCTCAAAACACCTGCGCACATATACTATAAAGATGAGAGCGTAAGCCCTGCGGGCAGCCATAAGCCGAATACGGCCATCCCACAGGCCTGGTACAATAAACAATTTGGGATTAAGAAACTTACGACTGAAACCGGCGCCGGCCAGTGGGGCTGCGCGCTGTCGTTTGCCTGTAACCTGATAGGCCTTGAATGCAAAGTATTCATGGTGAGAATAAGCTTTGACCAAAAACCTTATCGCAAGACTATGATGCAGGTCTGGGGCGGAGACTGCGTAGCGAGTCCAAGCAATGAGACTCAAGCGGGAAGAGACGTATTGAAAAAAATGCCGAATACGCCGGGCAGTCTCGGCATAGCAATAAGCGAGGCCATCGAAGCCGCTGTTACCGATAAAACCGGCAAGACAAGATACTCCTTAGGGAGCGTCTTAAACCACGTTATCCTGCATCAAACCATAATAGGGTTGGAGGCGAAGAAACAGCTTAAAATGGCAGGCGTTAAGAAGCCCGATATCGTAATAGGGTGTGCCGGCGGCGGATCGAATTTTGCCGGCATTTCATTCCCATTTGTAAATGACAAGATACACGGCGAAAAGATCGAAATAATCCCGATAGAATCATCGACATGTCCAAAGATGACAAAAGGGCCGTTCACCTACGACTTCGGCGATATCGCAAAGATGACGCCGCTGTTACCTATGTTCACGCTCGGCCATTCGTTCGTTCCTCCGCCAATACATGCCGGCGGATTACGGTATCACGGCATGTCGCCTCTGGTAAGCCAGTGTATAGTGGAAGGCCTGATCAAGCCGCGTGCGTACAATCAGCTTAAATGCTATGAATCGGCTTTAACATGGGCGAGAACCGAGGGCAGTATCTGCGCACCGGAGACAAGCCATGCGATCGCATGCGTCATAGAGGAGGCAAAACGCGCAAAAGAAGAGGGCAAGGAAAAGGTAATTTTATTCAGCTACAGCGGGCATGGGCTGCTCGACTTGGCTGGCTACGACAAATATCTCTCCGGTAAACTTACCGATGTAACGCTTCCCGACAGCGAATTGTGCGATTCCCTGAAGGCGATAAAAGACCTGCCCAAGGCCGAACGCAATAAGACCGGTAAATGGTAAAGTGACTGTATCTGTAAAGGTAAAACCGAATTCAAAAAAAACCGGCGTAGAGATCGGTGTAAATAACGAATACATTCTCAGGGTCAGGGAAAAGGCCCAGGATGGTAAAGCAAACGTCGCGGCAATAAAATTACTTAGCGAGTATTTGAAAATACCCAGGTCCAGGGTATCCATTATCAAGGGCCATACGAGCAGGAATAAAATCGTAAGCATTGACAATTAGACGGTTTGTGATATACTTAATCTGTAACGCAGCGAAGCGTAACGGATAAAGAAGTCCTTTTTGACGGAGTAACGTCGGAAAGGATTTTTTGTTTTTGGACGATGGTGTTCTATGCCGAAATATCGGCGTCGAACACCTTTTTTGTTTTCCAGGATGGTGATAATTATGGATTTCAGAATATTACTCGAAAAAATAACACCTGTGCTCAAGCTTATAGCGCGCAAGCATCTGCTTACGTCTCTATACAGCGAGGAGGACCTTTACCAGGAGATGTGCCTTTATTTATGGCAGCACTACGCACATGGACTTCCTATAGGCATAAATGAATCCTACGTGATCAAGGGATGCGAATTTCATATACAAAACTTCCTGAGAAAAGGCCGTCCCAAAGTGATATTCTCAAGTATCGATGAACTCACGGCTCCTGACGGACCTACACTGGGCGAGATCCTTGAAGACAAAAAATCCGTTTCAGGATCAAAAATCGATAATGAACTTACGATCGATGAGATAAAGGGAATGGATCTGACTTATAAAGAAAGGGCCGTCCTATCGTGCCTCCTCAAGGGAAATACCGTGCGTGAGGCCGCTTCAGAACTTGGCATTTCCCATGTTATGGTTTTGAAGCATAAGAAGGCGATAATAAAAAAATATCGCAGAAAGAGGTTACCAAGATAGGGCTTTTTCCACTTTAGTATTATTAGTGGTATAATCAGAATATATGGATATATTAGTCTTAGCGACCATAGCCGTGCTTTCTATGATCTCTTTCGTTTTCATTGCGTTATGCGCAAGATTATGAGGGATGGGATATCATGACACCTATTTACTGGATTGGAGGAATAATATCGCTTGGCCTCCTCATCTATTTACTGATAGCTCTTCTTAAGCCGGAAATCTTCTCATGACCTGGAACAATTTCATTCAAAGCGCTATTTATCTGACAGTATTGCTCGCCATGGTTAAACCACTCGGAATCTACATGGCGCGTATATATGAAGGTAAGGGCGTAGGGCTTAACATCTGGTTCGGGCCGGTTGAAAAATGGATTTACCGATTGTCGGGAGTTAATCCTGAGACAAGCATGCCCTGGAAAACATATGCTGTGGCAGCTATGGTATTTAACATCATATGTATAATAGTTGTTTACGCCATTCAGCGCCTTCAAGCACATCTTACTTTAAACCCGATGTCCATGCAGCCAGTATCTCCGGATTTGGCATTTAATACTGCTGTCAGTTTTGCGACGAATACAAATTGGCAAAGCTACGCCGGTGAGTCTACTTTAAGTTATCTTACGCAAATGTTGGCTTTAACTATGCAAAATTTTGTTTCTGCAGCAACAGGCATGGCAGTGTTAATAGCTCTCATTAGAGGATTCGTTCAAAAACAGGTAAATACAATAGGTAACTTCTGGGTCGATATAGTCAAATCGACGCTCTATATCCTCATTCCGTTGTCAATAATTTTAGCCTTACTTCTGGTGTCGCAGGGGGTTGTGCAAACTTTCGGCCCCAGCATAAAAGCTGCATTGCTTCAACCGGTCAAGGGTGCGAATAGTAAAGTTATTTCAGAACAAATCATCGCTGTAGGACCCGCCGCTTCACAGGTAGCAATTAAACAATTAGGAAGTAACGGAGGAGGGTTCTTTAATGTCAATTCCGCCCATCCTCTTGAAAACCCAACACCATTATCTAATTTTTTAGAGGTCATTGCGATAATCCTGATACCGGCCGCTTTATGCTACACATACGGCTATATGGTCAAAGATAGGCGGCAGGGATGGGCAATTCTTGCAGCGATGCTTATTATATTTATTCCGTGCCTCTGGGCTTGCATGCACTTTGAGCAAGCCGGCAACCCTCTTATCGATAAATTAAAGGTTGACCAACGCTCAAACGCTTTTCAGCCGGGCGGTAATATGGAAGGGAAGGAGGCACGTTTCGGGATCGCAAACTCTGTAATCTGGGCAACCACTACAACCGCTGTCGCTAACGGCTCGGTCAATTCAATGCACGATTCTTACATGCCTCTCGGAGGCTTGATACCTATGTGGCTTATGCAATTAGGAGAGGTTGTCTTTGGCGGAGTAGGATGCGGCCTTTACGGCATGATCGCTTTCGTTATAGTCTCTGTGTTTATAGCAGGCCTTATGATAGGCCGGACTCCCGAATATTTAGGGAAAAAGATTGAATCTTACGAAATGAAGATGGCCTCTATCATTCTTCTGATCCCGCATATGTTCGTTCTTACCGGGACAGCGCTGGGAGTTGTCTTGCCCCAGGTAAAATCAGCTATTTTTAATCCAGGACCCCACGGTCTAAGTGAGGTGCTTTATGCCTTTTCTTCCTGCGCAAATAATAACGGAAGCGCGTTTGCGGGCCTTTCGACAAATAACCTCTTCTATAATATCGCGTTAGCCATAGCAATGTTCTTCGCGCGATATTGGCTCCTCATCCCGACGCTCGCGATTGCCGGTTCGCTTTCTAATAAAAAAATTGTACCCACAAGCCAGGGAACACTGCCGACGCATACGCCGCTCTTCGTTATATTTCTGGTTATGGTTATACTGATTGTAGGAGCGCTCACATTTTTCCCGGCGCTAGCACTAGGACCTATTGCTGAGCACTTGATGCTTATTAATTCATAAGGATGCATATGAATCAAAAACCAAGCCATAAAACAAAATCATTATTTGATCCGGCTATTGTTATTCCGGCAATAGTGGATTCGATAAAAAAATTAAATCCTCAGCATCAAATCAAAAATCCAGTAATGTTCGTGGTATTGGTAGGCAGTGTGCTCACCACAGGGTTATATATTCAAGCTATTGCCGTACAGGGAGAAGCGCCGGCAAGCTTTATTTTGGCCATATCATTATGGCTTTGGTTTACACTCATCTTTGCCAATTTCGCGGAAGCTATGGCTGAAGGCCGCGGCAAGGCACAGGCCGCAAGCTTAAAGAAAGCAAGACGAGATACTCCAGCGAAAAAACTCTCAAGCCCTGAATACGGCTCAAGCTATGAAACAGTTTCAGCAACAACGATCAGAAAAGGAGACGTCGTTCTTGTCGAGGCAGGCGACGTTATACCGATGGACGGCGAGATTATCGAAGGAGTGGCTTCGGTTAACGAAAGCGCTATTACCGGAGAAAGCGCTCCTGTCATACGCGAATCAGGCGGGGACCGCAACGCTGTTACCGGAGGAACGCAGGTGCTTTCAGATTGGCTCGTAGTGCGCGTTAGCTCAAATCCCGGCGAAACATTTTTAGATCATATGATAGCAATGGTTGAGGGCGCGAAACGGCAAAAGACACCCAATGAAATAGCCTTAAGCATTCTACTTGCGGTATTTACAATAATATTTCTTTTAGCGACTGTAACGCTTCTGCCGTTTTCGATTTACAGCGTCTTAAGCGCGAGCCATGGCGTGCCAATTACAGTGACCGTGCTGGTGGCATTGCTTGTATGCCTGATACCAACTACAATAGGAGGGCTTCTGCCTGCCATAGGCATCGCAGGTATGGATAGGATGATTCAAGCAAACGTCATCGCTACTTCAGGCCGAGCCGTTGAAGCGGCAGGGGATGTCGATGTCCTGTTGCTTGATAAAACAGGGACCATAACACTTGGTAATAGACAGGCGGTCGCTTTTATGCCGGCCCAAGGCGTGAATATCGAAGCATTGGCAGATGCAGCGCAGCTGGCTTCATTATCTGATGAAACTCCCGAAGGCAGGAGCATAGTGATATTGGCTAAAGAGAAATATAACATTAGAGAGCGTCATATCCATGAGCTCGAAGCGAAATTTATCCCTTTTACTGCCCAAACAAGAATGAGCGGGGTAGATTTGGGCGATGGAAGACAGATCAGGAAAGGCTCGGCCGATGCGATAGAGGAATATGTAAAAAAACTCGGAGGTCTTTTCCCCGAAGATCTAAAATCAAATATTCAAGACATATCCAAAACCGGCGGTACGCCGCTCGTAGTAGCGGAGCATAAGAGCGTATTAGGTGTTATTCAATTGAAAGATATAGTGAAGGGCGGCATCAGAGAACGGTTCGCAGAACTTCGCCGTATGGGAATTAAAACCATAATGATTACAGGTGATAATCCGCTGACGGCCGCGGCAATAGCTGCAGAGGCAGGGATGGATGATTTCTTGGCACAGGCCACTCCGGAAACTAAGCTTAAACTTATACGTGAAATGCAGCTCGGCGGCAGGCTTGTAGCAATGACCGGGGACGGTACCAATGACGCTCCGGCTCTCGCGCAGGCAGATGTCGCTGTTGCCATGAACACAGGAACGCAAGCCGCTAAAGAAGCCGGCAATCTCGTTGATCTGGATTCTAATCCCACAAAGTTAATTGAAATAGTTGAAATTGGAAAACAACTGCTCATGACTCGAGGATCTTTAACTACTTTTAGCATTGCTAACGATGTCTCAAAATATTTTGCAATTATTCCTGCGGCATTTGTGGGGACGTATCCGCAGTTAAAAGCGCTTAATATAATGCACCTTGCCACACCGGCAAGCGCCGTTCTATCCGCAGTTATCTTTAATGCGATCATCATAATATTACTGATTCCGCTGGCTTTACGCGGCATACCTTATAAACCAATGCCGGCAAACCGTCTTTTGAGAGATAATCTTTTGATTTATGGCATAGGCGGTATTATCGCGCCATTCATTGGGATAAAGCTGATAGACATGCTACTAACCGCCCTACATTTGATATGAAGGATGACTATGTTTAGAGAACTAAAAACCGCAATTCTAATTTTTATAATTTTGACGATAATAACCGGCATTCTATATCCAATTTTCATTACGGGAATAGCTCAAGCCTTTTTCCACACAAAGGCTAACGGAAGCTTGATCTATCGGAATGAGAAGCTGGTCGGATCATCCCTGATAGGGCAGCTGTTTGACGATCCTAAATATTTCTGGGGACGCATTTCGGCAACGTCTCCGCGATACAATGCGTCATATTCTTCGGGATCTAATATCGGACCGACAAACCCTGCTTTAATCGATGAAATAAAGATGCAAATCAATGCGCTGAAAATGGCAGATCCTGACAACATCAATCCCATACCTGTAGACCTTGTCACATCTTCCGCGAGCGGGCTGGACCCTCATATAAGCCTTGCGGCCGGTTATTATCAGATACCAAGAATTTCTCGGGTAAGAGGAATTCCTGAAGACGTTATAAGGAATATTGTAATCAGGAATACGAGCGGACGTTTTCTCGGTTTAATCGGCGAGAAGGTCGTAAATGTACTGCAAGCTAATTTGGATTTGGACTCTTACAGAAAATAGGGTATATTATTGAATATGGACGAAGAGAAAAGATCCGACATAGACGAAATTTTGGCACGAGTCAAAAAAGAGGCATCTAACCGGGGAAAGTTCAAGATCTTCTTCGGGGCTATGGCGGGTGTCGGAAAAACATATTCAATGCTTGAGGCCGCAAAGGCTCGAAAAAAAGAAGGCATTGAAGTTATTGTCGGCTACGTGGAAACACATAAACGGGCTGAAACTGATGCCTTACTAGAAGGACTCGAGATTCTCCCGACAAAGAAAGTCTTATACAAGAATATAGAGATCCGTGAATTTGATGTTGACCTCGCTTTAAAAAGAAACCCTGCATTAATTTTAGTAGATGAATTGGCCCATTCCAACGCCCCCGGTTCCCGTCATTTAAAACGTTGGCAGGATGTTGAAGACCTTCTGGAATCCGGTATTGATGTATATACCACCTTAAATGTGCAGCACTGCGAAAGCGCAAATGACGTTATAGCACAGATCACCGGCGTAACCGTTCGTGAAACGGTCCCTGATACTTTTGTAGAGAAGGCAGACGACATAGAGCTGGTAGATCTTCCTCCGGAGGACCTGCTGCAGCGGCTTAAAGAGGGTAAGGTGTACCTTGGAGATCAAGCCGAGCGCGCGGTTCAAAATTTCTTTCAAATAGGTAATCTTATCGCGCTTCGCCAGTTGGCCCTTCAATACACTTCGCGGATCGTAGATACTAAGATGAGGTTTTACAAACAGGTCCATTCCGTATCAAAGGTGTGGAATGTGAGGGACCGCTTTTTGGTTAGCATAAGCCCCAGCCCTAGAGCCATGCGCCTGATACGCGCGGGCAAGCGCATAGCGTCGGGATTGGGCGTTGAGTGGATAGTCATATATGTTGAGAGCCCTTCCAAGGTATATAATAAAAAGGACAGAGATAGAATAGCTGAAATGATGCGTTTTGCCGAAAAATTGGGAGCCGAGACAATTACGCTGAGCGGACAGGATATCGCGGAAACTCTGATCTCATATGCGCGTTCCAAAAATATCACAAAGATCATTATCGGGAAGCCTGGTAAGCCCAAGTGGCACGAATTTATTTTTGGTTCAGTTGTAAATGGGGTCGCCCGCAAGTGCGGTGAGATAGATCTATATCTAATGAGCGGAGAGGAACATGACCATCCGGCAAATTTTAAAACGCCGGCATTAAAGCCATTTCCATGGAAAGGCCTGGCGTGGACTGTTGCTATAGTGGCGATTTGCAGCGCGTTAAACTGGATTTTATTCAGGGGCTTAAAACCCGTTAATTTAATAATGATATATCTATTAGGCGTAACGTTAGCTGCCTTCCGGTTTGGCCGTAGAATGTCCATTATAGCGGCAGTATTAAGTGTTTTATCATTCGATTACTTTTTTGTTCCGCCATATTTTACTTTCGCAACAGCCGATATTCAATACACCATAACACTAGCGGTTATGCTGATAGTAGGTTTTATAATAGGCGGCCTAACCGGACGATTAAGACAACAGACTATAGCTATGCGGTTTCGGGAAAACAGAACGGAGGCCCTGTACCATCTGAACCGGGATTTAGCCAAAACCTCGAATCCGGATGAGATATTTCAAATTGCGGCTAATCATGTGCAGGAATTTTTTAAATGCGCGGCGGTAATTTTTGCACCGGACAATAAAGGACGTCTGGCTGTCCGTTTCGGCGATATCGAAAAGGCGCCTTTAACCGCGAATGAACAGACGGTTGCGCAATGGGTATATGACCATAAAAAAATAGCAGGTAAAGATACGGACACGCTTCCAGGGTCAAAAGGTATTTATTTGCCGTTTGTCGGTACGGAAAAAACGGTGGGCGTTATAGGCCTATTTTCTCAGGAAGACAAACAATTAACAGATCCGGATCAATTGCATATACTTGAAATGTTCGTCAGCCAAACAGCGCTAGCGGTCGAAGGAGCATTGCTTGCCATGACGGCAGTTAAGGCGGAATCTGAAATCGAAAGCGAACGCCTCAGGAATATGCTATTAAGCACGTTTTCTCTCGACCTCCCAGCGCCATTAAAGATAATCTCTGAAGCGGCTTCGGATCTATTAAAATCCGAAAATGTTAACGATAAATCAAGGCATAATGAACTGGTGCAAAAAATAAGGGAGGAAGCAAAACGTTTAAATAAACTATCTTCGGAAATTACAAAAATAATAAAGTCAAAAAAAGGGGAAGAGTAATATATAACGGTTACCAGGAAGATAGTTTTTTTACTTGTAGATAGTGTTGCAGGATGTTGACGAAGGCGTCTTTTTACACCGTGGTAGGTGAAGAAAGACGCTTTTTTATTGTTTAAGCAGTATACATAATCAGTATAAAGGAGAAAAGTATGAAAACACTGAAATTTATCGTTACCGTGGCATGTTATACACTCGCTGCAGCATTTATCGGCGCATCGCTGCACGCTGAAGAAAATGCAACGCTAGAAAAAGCTCCGTTGATGAGTGTTTTGGACAAGGCTGGGCTGGGAGATCCTTTACAGAAAGCAGGGATCAACATCTACGGCTATGCCGAAGGCGGCTGGTTTTATGACACCTCTTCGCCTAAAAAGGGCGGTCCAAACTACATTGGATATAACAACTTTAAAAGCCAGGTTACGCTCGACAAGGTCAGCTTGAACGTTGAGCGCACTGTCGATCCAACCAAAAAACAATTTGATGTTGGCGGACGCATGGAGGGTATTTTCGGCGCAGATGCGGCCTTTATTCATTCCAATGGGTTATGGGATACCCAGACGGGTCATAATCAATGGGATCTTCTGCAGGCATATGTCGATATGGCGCTACCTTATATACCGGTGCGGCTGCGCTTCGGCAAATGGATCGAGCTGGCCGGCTTTGAGCATTTCAGCGCCAACATCTACGGGGCTTTTGGTGATCCGGCAAGAGCATTCTACTCTTATAGTTACCAGTTCCTCTATGCTGAGCCGGGCACTCAAACAGGCCTTTTGGCCACATATGTGCTGAACCCACAGTGGACCTTTGATGCCGGTACCACATTGGGCTGGAATCAGTCGTTGCGGGATGCTAACCATGCCCTGGACTTCCTGGGCCGTATAATCTTTACGCCTAACGATAAGACTTCGGTGATTTTCGTCATGACGGAAGGCCCGGAGTTCCCGGCTGGCTTTGGACACAATCTGCCCTCAGGCGATAGCGGCAATTGGTGGACCGCCATTGATCTGGTTATTACACAGAAGGTCAATGATAAATTGAGCCTTGGTCTGGGATTCGACTATGTTGATGCACCGAGAATACCGGGTTTAACGCCCACGACCAAACAGTGGGGCGGCGTAGCAGGCTATGCCAGTTACACGCTTGATCCTCACTTTACTCTGAACACCCGATTGGAGTGGTATGAAGACGCTGCCGATGGATTTTCCAACGGTGCCCCGGTAGGCGCCAACTACTTTGAGATCACAGCAGGCGTAGCGATAAAACCGTTCCCGAAAGACAAATGGCTTTCTCATTTACTCTTTCGGCCGGAGCTTCGATATGACCACGCCGACCGCTCTGTATATAATAATATTGGCCGCGATGAATTGACATTAAGCATGGATGCCCTTATCACTTTCTAGGTTGAGATAAAAGAGGTTACCAAAATTAGCTATTTCTTACTTGTATAAACAAGAGTATCGATTTTTAAAAAAACACTGCGCGGTGTTTAAAACAATGACGTTCCAGTCTTCCATGAAGAAGGAACGTTGTTTTATTTAATAAAAAGGAGATGCGCATGATTAACTCAGGAGATACGGCGTGGATATTGATGTCAACAGCGCTTGTAATGCTGATGACAGCGCCCGGGCTTGCGTTCTTTTACGGGGGCCTGGTGCGCAGAAAGAATGTGCTGGCTACGATGATGCAGTCGTTCTTCGTATTATGTTTGATAAGTATCCAGTGGATTTTATGGGGTTATAGCTTAGCATTCGGGCCGGACATAGGCCACTTCATAGGAAGTTTCGCTTGGGTCGGATTGAAAGGCGTAGGTATGGCGCCGAACCCGGATTATGCGTCTACAATACCGCATCTGCTATTCATGGTATATCAGATGATGTTTGCCGTGATAACGCCGGGGCTAATCACCGGTGCATTCGCGGAAAGGATGAAATTTTCAGCATACGCCATATTCACTCTCTTGTGGGCTACGTTAGTATACGACCCTGTATGCCACTGGGTGTGGGGAGCGGGCGGATGGCTCAGGAATATGGGCGCCCTAGACTTCGCCGGAGGCACGGTAGTTCACGTCTCATCAGGCATATCGGCGCTTGTATGCGCGCTTGTATTAGGTAAGAGAAGAGGCTATGGCCGCGAACCGATGCCTCCGCACAACCTTCCGCTTACGATACTCGGAGCTTCCTTATTATGGTTCGGTTGGTTCGGGTTTAATGCAGGTTCCGCTCTTGGCTCGAGCGAATTGGCTGTATGGGCCTTCATCGCCACAAACACTGCAGCAGCTGCTGCCGGGCTTACATGGATGTTCATAGAATGGAAGTCCACTGGCAAACCGACGATATTAGGAGGAGCGACCGGCGCAGTTGCCGGACTCGTCGCCATAACTCCGGCCGCAGGCTTTGTATCTCCGATGTCAGCGATACTGATAGGTATAACAGTGGCGTTTGTCTGCTACACCGCTGTGGCTATCATTAAACTGAAACTCGCATATGATGATTCGCTCGACGCATTCGGAGTGCACGGAGTGGGCGGAACCCTTGGCGCCCTCTTGACCGGGCTTTTCGCGCAGAAGATCATAAATCCCGCGGGAAATAACGGCCTTTTCTTCGGCAACGCTGCCCAATTCGGGATACAGGCGATAGGAGTGGCGGCTACTATTATATACTCGGTAACGGTTACGTTTATATTACTCAAGGTTGTTGACGCTATGGTGGGCTTGCGTGTTCCGGACGAAGAAGAAGTCGTCGGACTGGATATAACCCAGCATGAAGAAAGCGCATATACGCTTCTAGATTAAGGAGAATACAATGAAACTGGTAATAGCTATTATTCAACCGCATAGACTTGAAGATGTGCTTCAGGAGCTCGATAGGGCAGAGATAAGCCTAAGAACCGTATCCAATGTGCTGGGTTGTGGCAGGCAGAAAGGGAGGACCGAAGTATACCGCGGCAGAAAAGAAACCGGAGGGTTGTTAAAAAAAGTCCGGCTTGAGATAGCGGTAAACGATAATTTCGTGCAACCGACTATCGCAGCGATAATGAAGAGCGCCAAGACCGGCAATATCGGCGACGGCAAGATTTTTGTGGTAGATCTCGCGGAATGCGTAAGAATACGGACCGGCGAGAAGGGCAACGAAGCCATAGGGTAGAAAATAAAAGAAAGGGATTTTATGAGTATAAGGTATGACACATTACTAAAGATCAAAGGCATTGAACTCGAAAAAGTAGCGATACCAAAGAAGGCATCTTCTTATTTCGGTGAAAACACCTTCAGTTCCGAGACGATGCAAAAACATATTTCTAAAGCCACTTTTAGCGCATTCAGGAGATGGATGGCGGAAGGCGTCATCATATCCCGTGCTCAGGCTGATGAGATCGCCGACGCGATGAAGAATTGGGCTATCGCGAAAGGCGCCACATACTATACGCATTGGTTCCAGCCTATGACCGGCCTCACTGCTGAAAAACACGATAGCTTTATATCTATAACGGGCCCAGGCAAGGTGATCGAAAAATTTTCAGGGTCAAAGCTCATCCAGGGCGAACCGGACGCATCCAGTTTTCCATCAGGCGGCATACGCGCCACTTTCGAGGCGCGCGGATATACGGCATGGGATCCGTCAAGCCCGGCCTTCATAATTGAATCGAAGCTAGGCAAAACGCTTTGCATACCTACTATATTCATATCCTACCACGGGGAAGCCCTTGATAAGAAATTACCTCTCCTGCGTTCTGATGAGGCGCTTAACAAGGCCGCGGTAGGTTTACTACGCCTTTTTGGCCACAAAAACGTAAAGAAAGTATTTTCAACCTGCGGCCCGGAGCAGGAGTATTTCCTGATCGATAAGAACTACTACAATCTCAGGCAGGACCTTTTGCTGACAGGCAGGACTCTTGCCGGGGCGCCGTCGCCGAAGGGACAGCAGCTCGAAGACCAGTATTTTGGAGCTATCAAGGAACGTGTAATAAACTTCATGTTTGAAGTGGCCGAAGAGGCATACAAGCTCGGCATTCCCGTCATGACGCGTCATAATGAGGTCGCTCCGCATCAATATGAATTTGCGCCGATATTCGAGGAGTCGAACCTTGCGGCTGACCATAATCAGCTTCTCATGGAACTGATGAAGAAGATAGCGCTCAGGCATAATATGGTATGCCTGCTCCACGAGAAACCGTTTGCGGGAATAAACGGAAGCGGCAAACATCTCAATTGGTCGCTTGCCGATGATAAGGGTAATAATCTTCTCAATCCCGGTGACACGCCGGAGGACAACCTTCAGTTCCTGGTTGTGCTGGCTGCTGTATTGAGAGCAGTCTATCTTCACTCAGATCTTCTCAG
This sequence comes from Candidatus Omnitrophota bacterium, assembly GCA_041661345.1. Classification (GTDB taxonomy): domain Bacteria; phylum Omnitrophota; class Gorgyraeia; order 2-01-FULL-45-10; family 2-01-FULL-45-10; genus JAPLMI01. Next base: position 15,523 of record JBAZUO010000018.1, read on the forward strand.
GGCAAGTGTCGCAATGGCCGGAAACGAGCACAGGCTTGGGGCCAACGAAGCACCGCCCGCGATAATAAGCGTTTTCCTCGGAGACCAACTGACCGATATCCTGAATATGATCGAAAAAGGCGCAAAGAAGAAGGCATCGAAACAAGATATAATCGATCTGGGCATTACAAGGCTTCCGAAATTTAATAAGGATTCGACCGACAGAAATCGTACTTCGCCGTTCGCGTTCACCGGCGCTAAATTCGAATTCAGGGCGGTCGGTTCCTCTCAGAATATATCAACACCCATCGCGATTTTGAATACCATAATCGCCGATTCACTTGATTATGTTGCCGAGAAGATAAAAGAATCTGCTAAGGGCAAGGATTTTAATACGGCGGTATTGCGAATAATAGCCGAAATTGTAAAAGAGACTAAGGATGTGCGTTTTGAAGGCAATAACTATGCCCCGGAATGGGTAAAAGAGGCAAAGAAGAGGGGCCTCCCGAACGTAGCCGCTACATACGAAGCGTTGGAATCATTGACGAATAAGAAGAATATCGAGCTATTCGGAAAATATAAAGTATTCACAAAGGAAGAGATAGTGGCAAGATACCACATATGGATACATACTTACAACACAACGCTTGAAATAGAGGCAAACACACTCAACGAGATGGTAAATGCGAGCATAGTTCCTGCGGGCTATGAATATGAAAAGCTTCTTGCCGACAACCTGGAAGATATCGCACGGCTGAAGAAAGATCTGGCTTTGAAGATTGACCAGGCGGCGTTAAATGACCTGAAGGATCACCTGACAGATGTTGCCTCGAAAATATATTATGTAAGGCGCAACGCGAGCGAGATGATGAAGCTTATCGAAAAAGCAGGATCCGTAGGGCACGAAAAACGCGCAGAGCTGTATTTTAAAGAGCTTAGGCCTCTTATGGAGCATATACGAAAACATGCCGACGCCCTGGAATGTGTGGTTTCGGACGAACATTGGGATCTGCCCAAATATCGAGAGATGTTATTTATTAAATAAAATATTTAAAAAACAGGTTACCAAAGGAGCGAGTTTTTTACTTGTATATATTGAATTTAGAAGTGTGTATTGAGAAGCACAGTGTTTGTGCAGTAACGGATTAAAACAAGGGTGTTTTAAGCCATAGGCTAAAACACCCTTGTTTGTTTTAATAAAAGGAGACTGCAAAATGTCTAAGAGGACAAAACAGGATATTTTGAAACTGGTAAAAGACAATGACGTAAAGTTTATACGTCTGTGGTTTACCGATCTGATAGGACAGGTAAAGAGTTTTGCCATTACAAATAAGGAACTTGAAAACGCCCTGGAGAACGGTATGGGATTCGACGGCTCTTCGATAACAGGCTATCAGGATATAGAAGAGTCCGATATGATAGCAATGCCTGATCCCGACACATTCGCGATCCTTCCATGGAGGCCTTCTGAAAAAGCCGTCGGAAGGATGATATGCAATGTTTTAAATCCGGATAAAACACCATATGAAGGCGACCCGCGCTATGTGCTCAAAAGAGCTCTCAAGCGCGCCAACAAGATGGGCTTTGATCATTTTTATCTTGGGCCTGAGCTTGAGTTTTTCTATTTCAAGTCGGACGCTTCTGCGGAAATAATAGACAAGGGCGGATATTTTGACCTCACGACGCTCGATGTCGCAAGCGACCTGCGAAGAGAGACTGTGCTTGCCCTTGAAAAGATGGGCATAGATGTAGAATATTCCCATCATGAAGTAGCGCCCTCCCAACATGAAGTTGATATGCGTTACAAAGACGCTCTTGAGATGGCAGACAACGTAATAACATATAAAGTAGTCGTTAAAGAAATAGCGAGCAAATTTGGCGTATATGCCACCTTCATGCCAAAACCAATATTCGGTCAGAACGGATCGGGCATGCACACCCATCAATCGCTATTCAAGGGTAGTAAAAATACGTTCTTCGACGGAAAGAGTGAAGACTGCCTGTCTGATACCGCACGCTCCTACATAGCCGGCCTCCTGAAGCATTCCAGGGAGATATGCGCTATATTTGCTCAGACCACAAACTCGTACAAACGGTTAGTGCCGGGATATGAGGCACCTGTATATATTGCGTGGAGCCGCAGGAACAGGAGCGCTCTTGTCAGAGTTCCTCTATATTACCCGGGCAAAGAGAAAGCAACCCGCTGCGAATTTAGAGCATGCGACCCTGCTTGTAACCCATACCTTACTTTTGCAGCCATGCTGCATGCAGGGCTTGATGGCATAGAAAAAGGTTACAAGGTTCCTAAGCCTATGGATACAAACCTTTATCACTTAACAGATGCAGAAAGAAAGGCAAAGGGCATTGAAACCTTACCGGACTCTCTGGGCCAGGCGATCTCCATAGCCGAGAATAGCGCCCTGGTAAAGAAGGTACTCGGAGAGCACATCTTCCCGAGATTCGTAGAGCTTAAGAAGAAAGAATGGGATGAATACAGGATCCAGGTCCCGCAGTATGAGCTGGATAAATATCTATCAGTCTTATAAATTAAGGCGAGGCGCATCGGATTCGATGCGCCTTGATTTTACCTATGAATGCACAAAATTTGGACATAAACGATCAATTTTATAGAATAGACATGTCTCAAAACTTTGACATTATAATAAGCGATATCGAGAAGGCGGCGATCTTAAAAGCCTTGGAACGCTGCTTTGGCAACCAGGTTGCGGCATCAAAGATGCTTGGGCTGCATCGCAATACGCTACGCAACAAGATAAAGAAGTTAAATATAGATGTAGGGAGATTCAAAATATGAAATACCTACACCTTCCACACAGCCAGGGACTATACGACCCTCTGTTCGAGCATGACTCCTGCGGTGTCGGATTCGTATGCAATATAAACGGCAAAAAGTCGCACGATATAGTCAGGAAGGGGATCGATGTACTCGAGCACCTAAGCCACCGCGGCGCAGTAGGGGCGGATCCTCAAACAGGAGACGGGGCAGGCATTCTGATCCAGACGCCGCACAAATTCCTGTTCGAACAATGTAAGAAGGCCGGATTTAAGTTACCGGAATACGGGTCTTACGGAACCGGGCTTATATTTTTACCTACTAACGAAAAAGAGAGAGAATTCTGTAAAGATACATTCAGAAAGATAATAGAGGAGGAGGGGCAGAAATTTCTGGGGTGGCGGGAAATCCCTGTCAATAATTCTGAAATAGGCAAAGGCGCCAGAGACACTCAACCAAACATGGCCCAAATATTTATAGGCAAAAGCACCGCCTTTAAAGACCATCTGGCCTTTGAGCGAAAACTTTATGTGATCCGCAAACAGGCTGAGGGTGCCGTTAGAGAATCTTCGATGAAACAAAAGTCTTTCTTCTATATTACAAACCTGTCTTCAAGGACATTATGCTACAAAGGGCTGCTCAAACCCTCACAGCTGGGAGGGTTCTTTCCCGACCTGCAAGACAGCTCGATCGAAAGTTCGCTCTGTCTGGTCCATTCCAGATACAGCACAAACACCTTCCCGACATGGGACCTGGCTCAGCCGTTCCGCTTTCTTGCCCACAATGGCGAAATAAACACTTTGCGCGGCAATATAAACTGGGTAAGCGCAAGAGAGCGCATGCTATCGAGCCAGTTATTCGGTACTGATATAGAAAAATTGAAACCGGTCATTGTAAAAGGCGGCAGCGACTCGGCGGCGATCGATAATGTCTTCGAATTACTGATACTTTCCGGCAGATCCTTAGAACATGCCATGATGATGCTGATACCCGCAGCGTGGGAGCACGACAAGTTCATACCTAAAGAATTGAAGGATTTTTATAAGTATCATGCGTGCTTCATGGAGCCTTGGGATGGGCCGGCGGCTATAGCATTTACGGATGGCAGCAGCATTGGTGCCGTACTCGACAGGAACGGCCTGCGCCCCGCCCGATATATCGTTACGAAGGACGGCTTTGTCGTAATGGCATCTGAGGTCGGAGTCCTCGACATAAAAGCTGCCGATATCAAATCTTCCGGGCGGCTCGAGCCGGGTAAGATATTCCTGATAGACACCGAACGCGGGTGCATAGTCCATGATTCCGAGATAAAGAAGGCCGTCGCCGGCCGTAATCCTTACGGTAAATGGAATAGCGACTACATGGTAAGCCTGGATAAATTAATCGAAAGCCCGGATAGCAGTGACAGATTCGAAAATATAATTTCCGAACTTAAAGCGTTCGGTTACTCAAGGGAAGACTTAAAGATAATATTAAAACCGATGGCAGAGGATGGCAAGGAACCTGTGGGATCAATGGGATGCGATATACCGCACGCAGTCCTCTCAAAAGAGCCCCAACTCCTATATAATTATTTTAAACAACTCTTTGCCCAGGTCACGAACCCGCCGATCGACTCGATCCGTGAAAAACTGGTCATGAGCCTCGAGAGTTTCATTGGGCCTGAAAAGAATATGCTCGAAGAAACTCCCGAACACAGTCATAAGGTCAGAGTGAAAAATCCGATCCTCACGAATGAGGAGCTCGAGAAGATGCGGGAGATCGGCGTGAACAGTTTTAAAACAAAGACAATATTCACTTTCTTTGACGCAGGAAGCAACAAGGAAGGCTTCATGCGCGCGCTCGAGAGGATATGTTTCGAAAGCGAATATGCGATAGAGAAAGGATATGCCTTTATAATCTTAAGCGACCGCGGATCCGGTAAAGACAATATAGCCCTGCCGTCTCTTTTGGCCGCAAGCGCAGTTCATCACTATCTTGTAAAGAAGACGATACGTTCACAGGTCGCCATAATATTGGAAAGCGCGGAACCCAGAGAGGTCCATCACTTCGCGTTACTCTTCGGTTACGGAGCAGACTGTATAAATCCTTACCTTGCTTACGAGGCGGTCGGATATCTTGTTGATGAGAAAGAGGTTTCACTCGAGCTTAAGAAAGCCATTTCAAATTATAGGAAGGCTATAACAGACGGCATATTAAAGATATTGTCCAAGATGGGGATTTCGACACTTAGAAGTTACCGCGGCGCACAGATATTCGAAGCTTTGGGGCTAAATGATGAGCTGATACAAGGATATTTTACCGGCACCATATCCCGGATAGGCGGAGTAGGCATAGATGAGATAGCGGAGGAGACCCTTGAGAGGCATCGGAGGGCATACCCGGAAAGAGATACCGAAACGGCGAATCTGCCGACCGGCGGCGTGTATCAATGGAAGAGAGACGGAGAATTTCACTTATGGAATCCCGATAGCATAGCAGCCCTCCAGGATGCCGCACGCGATAACGACCAGAGGCGCTATAAAGAGTTCGCCAATACAATAAATGACCAATCGTCAAATCCGACAACTCTGAGGAGCCTGATAAATTTCAAAAAGTGCAGCCCTATCCCGATCGAGGAGGTCGAACCGGCCGAAAACATAATGAGGCGCTTCGTAACAGGAGCCATGAGTTTCGGGTCGATCTCAAGGCCGGCTCACGAGACTATTGCGATCGCGATGAATAGAATCGGCGGTAAGTCCAACACCGGAGAGGGCGGCGAAGATCCAAACAGATTTATAACATTACCTAATGGAGACTCGAGGCGAAGCGCAATAAAGCAGGTTGCATCGGGCAGATTCGGCGTTACCACGAACTACCTTGTCAATGCAGATGAACTTCAGATAAAGATAGCTCAGGGTGCAAAGCCCGGAGAAGGAGGGCAGCTGCCCGGGCATAAGGTAAGTGAGATAATCGCACAGACAAGATATACGACGCCGGGCGTTACCCTTATATCTCCGCCCCCGCATCACGACATATACTCGATAGAGGATCTGGCTCAGTTAATATTTGACCTTAAGAACGTAAACCCGAAAGCACGGGTGAGTGTAAAACTGGTCTCCGAGATTGGCGTCGGCACGGTAGCAGCCGGAGTTGCTAAGGGGCATGCCGACATGATCCTGATCTCGGGCGGAGACGGCGGGACGGGTGCCTCTCCAAGAAGTTCGATAAGGTATGCAGGGCTGCCGTGGGAGCTGGGGCTATCCGAAACGCACCAGACTCTATTGCTCAACAACTTGCGCTCGAAGGTCAGGCTGCAGACCGATGGGCAAATGCGCACCGGCCGCGATGTTGCTATTGCGGCTTTATTGGGCGCTGAAGAATATGGATTCTGCTCAGCCGTACTTATCATCGTCGGTTGCGTCATGCTGCGTCATTGTCATCTTAATAATTGTTCTGTCGGCGTAGCAACGCAGGACGAGACCTTGCAAAAAAGATTTAAGGGGCGGCCTGAATATATAGTGAACTATTTCCGGTTCGTTGCGGATGAATTGCGCAATATCATGGCAAGTCTGGGCATAAGAACGATGGATGAGATGATAGGCAGGCCGGATCTTCTCGAACTTAATAACGCGATCGTTCCCGATAAAGCAAAAGGAATAGATTATTCCAGAATATTTTATAAACCAGACCTTCCGGCAGGCGCAAGCCGTTTTTGCACATCCAGGCAGGATAACGGGCTCGATTCCGTTCTGGACAGAGAACTTATAAAAATGTGTGAAGAGACATTCAAAACAAATACACCCGTAAGACTTTCTTTAAATATAAATAATACGAACAGGACTACAGGTGCGATGCTAAGCGGTGAAGTAATAAGGCGATGCGGCAACGGAATTCTGCTGGAGGATACGATAACGTGCAAATTTAAAGGCATCGCCGGACAGAGCTTCGGCGCATTCCTCGTTAAGGGTATCACGTTCGAGCTCGAAGGAATGACGAACGACTATCTCGGAAAAGGGATGTCCGGAGGGAAGATCATAATCTATCCGGATAAAACGGCAGACTACAAGAGCGACGAAAATATTATAATAGGCAACACCGCTTTCTACGGCGCAATATCCGGCGAAGCTTATATCAGCGGTGTAGCAGGAGAGAGATTCTGCGTAAGGAATTCCGGGCTATACGGCGTAGTGGAGGGCGTAGGCGACCACGGATGCGAATATATGACAGGCGGAAGGGTGATCGTCCTGGGCAAAACAGGTAGGAATTTTGCAGCCGGCATGTCCGGAGGGATCGCCTATGTTTACGATGAGGACGGTACATTTAAAGACAGATGCAATATGGACATGGTCGTTCTTGAAAGGGTTAAGGAATCGGACAGGGATACTATCTATAACCTGCTCCATAACCACTTTAAATATACGAATAGCAAGAAAGCGGAAAAGATAATCGCAAAGATGCATGATGAATTGAAAAAATTCATTAAAGTAATGCCGATAGAATATAAACGAATACTTGAAGGAATAAAAGTGGTGGAGAAATTGGATCTTATGGAGGCTTTAGATGGGTGATGTCAGAGGTTTCCTGAAAATAGCGAGGCAAGGCTCGGAATACAGGCCGGTATGCGAAAGACTACAAGACTTCGGCCACGTCTCCAAGCCGCGGGCTGAAAAAGAATCCGAGGAGCAGGCTTCGCGATGCATGGACTGCGGAACGCCTTTCTGCCATTGGGGCTGCCCTATCGGTAATTACATTCCGGAATGGAACGATTATATGTTTCATGGCAAGTTGAACGAAGCCGTCAAATTATTGGAAGCAACGAATACGCTTCCCGAAATCACCGGAAGGGTCTGCCCGGCTTTATGCGAATACGCGTGTGTCCTGGGACTGAATGATGATGCCGTGACGATCCGCGAGAATGAGTTGGCTATAGTTGAATTCGGGTTCGAAAACGGGCTGATAAAACCATTACATATGGGAAAGAAGACCGGCAAGTCGGTGGCTATTATCGGTTCCGGGCCGGCCGGATTATCCTGCGCATCCCAGCTTAACAGGGCAGGCCACAGCGTAACCGTATTTGAACGCGACGAAAAACCGGGAGGCATACTGCGCTATGGAATTCCCGATTTCAAACTTGAGAAACACCTGATCGACAGGCGCATCGGTATATGGAAAAAAGAAGGCATAATTTTCAAAACGGGTGTAAATGCAGGCATCGACTATCCTGCTAATAAACTCTTGAGCGAATTTGATGCGATACTTCTGGCCGGTGGCTCCCGCATACCGCGTGATCTTAAAATAGAAGGCCGGGATTTAACCGGAATACATTTTGCAATGGATTATCTATGCCGATCCAACAAAAAACAGGCGGGTGAAAAATTAAACAAGGCCGCGATGATAGACGCTAAAGGGAAAAAGGTTGTTGTAATAGGCGGCGGGGATACAGGCTCGGATTGCGTCGGTACCGCAAACAGGCAGGGTGCCTCATGCGTAGTCCAGATAGAAGTCCTCGCGAAACCGCCGGAACACAGGAGCTCAAGCCATCCGTGGCCCAAATATCCGGTTCTTTTAAAAACAACTTCAAGCCATGAAGAAGGCGCAAGCCGCCACTGGGAAGTAACGACGAAACGTTTCGAGGGCATCGATGGTTCGGTAAAAAAACTTCTCTGCGCAAAAGGAAATGGGCAATTAGAGATCGAGGCGGATCTTGTGATTTTAGCTGTGGGATTCCTGCATCCCGAACACTGCGGCCTGCTAACAGATCTTAGAGTCTCTCTTGACGAACGCGGTAATGTTAAGACCGACGCAAGCTTCATGACCTCGATTGATAAAGTGTTTGCTGCGGGCGATATGAGAAGAGGGCAGTCGCTCGTCGTATGGGCGATCTCCGAGGGCAGACGCGCGGCATATAATATAGATAAGTACCTGACGGGCAAGAGCAGTTTGTCATTAATATGAGGGATTTACAATGATATCTACCGGAATAAAAGGCTTGGATAATGTAATTACCGGATTAAGGGCCGGTGACAATGTAGTATGGCAGATAGACGACATTAAAGATTATACCGACCTTGTAAAACCTTTTGTTCGCCAGGCATTGAAAGAGAAGAAGAATGTCATCTATGTAAGGTTTGCATCCCACAGAGAGCTCGTCAAACCCTCGAAGGCAATAAAGAGATACGAACTCAATCCTTACGCAGGGTTCGAGTCATTCACCACAAAAGTGAACAGCATCATAACGCAGGAGGGCGAGGGCGCTTATTATGTATTCGACTGCCTTTCGGAGCTTCTATCGGCATGGGCCACGGACTTCATGATAGGCAACTTCTTTATGGTTACATGTCCGTACCTGTATGAACTTAAGACATTGACATATTTTTCGATACTTCGCAATAACCATTCTTTCAAATCGATAGCGCTGATACGCGAAACGACACAGCTCTTATTGGATGTATATCACTGCGAGGGAAACCTGTATATACACCCATTGAAAGTATGGAACCGTTATTCACCCACCATGTTCCTGCCGCACCAGAAAGGCAAGAATAAATTTGTCCCAATTACCGGCAGTGTCAATGCAGTGAAGATATTATCATATATTCGCGACAAAGGCGCCGAGAGCGCTAAACGAAACCTCGACTACTGGGATCGGCTCTTCCTGGACGCTGCGGAACTTGCAAATAACGCAGAGGAGAAGGACAAAATAAAAGAAACCGTCAGGAAGCTTTGCGCAATCATGGTAACAAAGAATAAGAAAATACTTTCTCTTGCCATAAGTAATTTTTCGCTCGAAGAATTGATAGACATAAAATCGAGACTTATCGGTACCGGTTTCATCGGAGGTAAAAGCGTTGGAATGCTTTTGGCAAGGAAAATACTCTCGAGAAACAGCTCACTCGACTGGCAGAAGCTTTCGGAGCCTCATGATTCGTTCTATATAGGCTCTGATATATTTTATGCTTACATAGTGCAGAACCGCTGGTGGAAACTTCGAGTGCAGCAAAAGACGGCGGAAGGGTACTTCTCGATCGCGAAAGTCCTTAAGGAGAAGATGCTTTACGGGACATTTTCCGAGGAGATCATGGAACACTTCCAGCGAATCATAGAATACTTCGGCACGTCACCGATAATAATACGCTCGAGCTCGCTTTTAGAAGACGGCTTCGGAAATGCATTTGCCGGAAAATACGAAAGCATATTCCTGGCAAACCAGGGAAGCCCCGAACAAAGGTACATACAGTTCGCGGAGGCCGTCAAGCGCATCTACGCAAGCGCTATGAATGAAGACGCGCTCGTATATAGGAAGCAGCGGGGCCTCGATAAGATGGATGAACAAATGGCGCTTTTGGTGCAAAGAGTTTCGGGGGCAGACCACAAAAATTATTTCTTCCCTGACCTTGCCGGCGTAGGCGTTTCCTACAACACATATGTATGGAACGAGAAGATGGATCCCAGGGCCGGAATGCTCAGGCTCGTCTTCGGCCTAGGCACAAGGGCCGTCAACCGTGTAGAGGGCGATTATCCGAGAATGGTCGCGCTCGACAATCCGCTGCGCAGGCCGTATGCAGAGAAGGATGACTTAAGAAAATTCTCACAACATGACGTAGATCTTATCGACACTAAAGAAAATGCATTGACCACCATACCTTTCGAAAAAATAATGGATGAGAAGGCCTACCCGGGCGCACAACGCATTGCCGTGAAAGACTACGAGGCCGCGCAAATGATGAGCTCGCGATCCGAAGCAGCGGAGGATAAAGAATATTGGATATTGACGCTGGATAACATCTTTGCAAACAGTTCGCTGGCGAACTCGTTCAAGAAGATCCTTGGCATATTGGAGGAGAGCTATCACTATCCGGTCGAAATAGAATTTACGGTGAACTTTGCCAAAGATAATAAATTCAAAATAAACCTGCTTCAGTGCAGGCCGTTGCAGACGCACGGGCTGGGTCAAAGAGTAGAGATGCCGGATCGGGTGGCAAAAGAGAAGACGCTCTTCGAATCACGCGGATATTTCCTGGGAGGCAACATCTCGCAGGAGATCACCCGTGTAATATACGTCAACCCCGAAAAATATAATGAACTCGAGGGATCGGATAAATACGAGATAGCAAGGCTCATCGGCGCACTGAACAGAGATATTGTTTCCAGGGAAAAGATCCCCACTCTTCTGATGGGGCCTGGACGATGGGGGACGACCACGCCTTCACTCGGCGTACCGGTGAAGTTTGCCGAAATTAATAATATAACTGTTCTTACCGAAATATCTTCCTCTAAACTGAATCTCATGCCGGAACTTTCTTTCGGAACCCACTTCTTCCAGGATCTGGTCGAGACAAAAATATTCTACATCGCGCTATTCCCTGAAAAAGAAGGAATCGTTTTTAATTACGATTGGCTTAAAAAAGAAAAAAATATATTTGCGAAGACGCTGCCGCAGTCGGCTAAATACAAGGACGTTATAAGCGTTTACGATGTAAACGACAAGTGTCTGAAACTGATGTCGGACGTTGTATCGCAAAAAATCATATGTTTTTCCGATAAAAAGAAACCATCTAAATAGAAAGGATGCGCAATGGCTAAATATATATTTGTTACCGGGGGAGTAGTTTCAAGCCTCGGCAAAGGCATAACATCTTCATCGATAGGCAAAATTCTTGAATCGAAGGGGCTTAAGGTAACCCTGATAAAATGCGATCCTTACATAAACGTCGACCCCGGCACTATGAACCCTTACCAGCACGGCGAAGTCTATGTGCTCGATGACGGCGCCGAGACCGATCTCGACCTGGGCCACTATGAGCGCTTCACTAACGCCAAGCTCACGAGGGACAACAACATCACAACCGGCAAAATATACTACTCCGTCATAATGAAAGAACGCAAGGGCGACTACCTAGGTAAGACGGTGCAGATAATCCCGCACATCACCGATGAGATAAAGAACGCGATAAAGAAAGTCGCCGAGGATAGGAAGGTGGATGTTGTAATAGTCGAGATCGGCGGAACGGTCGGAGATATTGAAAGTCAGCCGTTCCTCGAATCTATAAGGCAGCTGCGCCTCGAAGTAGGCAAGGATTATGCGATAAACGTCCATGTAACGCTCGTTCCTTACATTAAATCGGCCGGCGAGATCAAGACGAAACCAACCCAGCATAGCGTAGGGAAGCTGCGCGAAATAGGTATAATCCCGGACATAATAATATGCAGGACCGAAAAGAACCTTGACCTCGAAACAAGGGCGAAGATCGGGTTATTCTGTAATGTCGACACCGAAGCCGTGAAACAGGCAATAGACGTTGATAGTATTTATGAAGTGCCGATCTGCCTGAAAAATGAGGGGCTTGATAAACTGATAACGCGCCTGCTTAACCTTAAGTGCTGCGATGACAATCTGGCGGAGTGGGAGAATTCGGTAATAAAAAGGCTGAAGTTCCCTTCAAGGGAGGTCGAGATCGCGGTAATAGGAAAATATATAACTTTGCAGGATGCGTATAAATCGATATATGAAGCTCTCACTCACGGCGCCATAGCCAATAACGCAAAGCTGACAATAAGGAAGATCGACTCGGAAGACATCGAGAAAGACGGCGCGAAAGCAAACCTCGAGGGAGTAGACGGCATTCTCGTACCCGGAGGATTCGGCTCAAGAGGCATTGAAGGCAAGATCCAGGCTATCCAATACGCGAGAGAGAACGATATCCCGTATTTTGGATTATGTCTTGGCATGCAGACTGCTGCGCTTGAATTCGCCAGGAACGTTTGCGGCATGAATGGAGCAAACTCCACCGAATTTGACAAGCGGACCAAATACCCTGTCATAAGCCTCCTGGAAGAGCAGAAGCACATAAAGGATATGGGAGCTACAATGCGCCTCGGTGAATATGAGTGCACGATAAAAAATGGAACAATAGCTTATCAAGCTTATAAGAAAACAAAAATATGCGAGCGCCACAGGCATAGATATGAGTTCAATAATAAATACCGCGATAAACTTGAAAAGAATGGGATGATATTCAGCGGCATCAATCCAAAAAAAGGCTTAGTCGAAATAATCGAACTAAAAAGCCATCCATGGTTCCTGGCCTGTCAATTCCATCCGGAATTCAAGTCAAAGCCCGATAAAGCCCATCCGTTATTTAGCGACTTCATAAAAGCAGCTTTAAAGAAAAAATAGTTTTTTCTTGACAACTTAACGGGCGGTGTTATAATTAGTCACGATATTTCGCAAAAGAAATTTTACGATGATGGACAAGGACGTCCGCCAGGAGTAAGGCGCGGCGTCTTTTTTTTATGCATACGTGCACAAAATATGGGCAATTATGAAGATCCTAAGTAAAAATACCTTATGCGACGGCGGCGGTACAAAAGTTACCGAGATGTGGGTCGAGAGCCCTGACGTCGCCCGAAACGGAAAACCTGGTCAATTCATCGTCCTGATGACTAGCGAGAAGGGTGAACGCATACCGCTTACCATAGTGGAAAGAGACACATCTAAAGGTTCCATAAAGATCATCTTCCAGGAAGCAGGGTTAACGACAAAGCTTCTTGGCCGGCTTAACCCCGGTGATTCACTATATGCGCTGGTAGGCCCGCTCGGACACGCGACTGAAATAAAGAATTACGGTAAGGTTATCGTAGTCGGCGGCGGGGTTGGCATAGCCGAAATATACCCTGTAGCCAAGGCGATGAAAGGTGCAGGCAACCACGTTACGACGATCCTGGGCGCAAGATCAAAGAACCTGCTTATCCTCGAAAAAGAACTCAAAAGCGTATCAGATAAATTCTACGTAACCACTGACGACGGATCCTACGAAAGAAAAGGATTTGTAACGGATGTTTTAAGAGAAATAGCGCCTGGAGCAGGACTCGTCTATGCGGTAGGCCCCATACCTATGATGAGAAATGTCGCCTCGGTAACCAAAGAGCTTAATGTTCATACACTAGTTTCTCTGAACGCGCTGATGGTCGACGCAACCGGTATGTGCGGCTGCTGCAGGGTCACGGTCGGCGGCGCTGTGAAATTCTCGTGCGTTGACGGCCCGGAATTCGATGGAAACCTGGTCGACTGGGACGAACTGATCAAGAGAAACAAGATCTACGATTCAAAAGAAAAGCATATATGTAAATTGGGTGAAAAGTGAAGAAAGAGACGATAAGAGCAAGAGAGCTCGAAGCATCAAAACGCTCAGGTACTTTCGATGAGGTTGTGCTAGGCTACAACGAAAGCGAAGCCCTGTGTGAAGCTGAGCGCTGCCTTCAATGTAAAAATCCCGCATGCGTCGCGGGATGCCCGGTAGGTATCGACATAAAAAGCTTTATATCTAAACTGGTTAAAAAAGATTACAAAAGCGCATACCTCACTATCAGAGAGAAGAACGACTTCCCATCGATATGCGGCAGGGTATGTCCAGCAGAATACCAATGCCGTAGGTCGTGCGTCCTGACAAAAAAAGGTTCCCCATTCGCATCTGGTAACGCGATAAACATACATTTCCTCGAAAGATTCCTGGGCGACCATGGAATGAATAATAAACTTGAAGTTCCCGCAGAAAAAGACGAACGGCTTACCAAATTCAAAGTGGCCGTAGTCGGATCGGGCCCGGCCGGGCTCGCCTGCGCCGGAGAGCTTGCAAGGCTCGGCGTATCGGTAACGATCTTCGAAGGGCTGCATAAGACCGGCGGCGTTCTTCGTTACGGCATACCACCCTTCAGGATGCCGAGAAATATTCTAGATTTTGAAATCGACTATCTAAAGAAGAAGGGCGTAAATATAATCACCAACTATCTTATAGGCGCCGCAAAGTCTTTAGACGAGCTTTTCGGGGAAGGTTACTCTGCCATATTCCTTGGAATGGGTGCAGGCATACCTTCTTTTCTCGGCATAAAAGGCGAAAATTACTGCAATATATATTCGGCTAACGAATTCCTTACCAGAGTTAATCTGATGTCGGCATACAAATTCCCCGAATTTCACACGCCGGTCAATATAGGGCAGCGCGTAATAGTGGTAGGCGGCGGAAATACGGCAATGGATGCCGCGCGCTGCGCGCTCAGGCTGCAGAAGATGAACAAGATAGAACCGGATACGACGATAGTATATAGGCGCACCGAGGTAGAAATGCCGGCCAGACGCCTTGAGATAGGGCACGCAAAAGAGGAAGGCGTTAAGTTCAAATTCTTAGTAAAGCCCGAAGAATTTACCGGGAACGAAAACGGTTTCGTTAAAAAGATGCGATGCCTCGAATGCAAGCTTGGCGAGCCGGATAATTCGGGCAGGAGAAGACCGATAGAGATACCGGGAAGCGATTTTGAGCTCGAATGCGACATGGCCGTCATAGCCGTCGGGCTCAAAGCCAATCAGCTTCTTCTGAAAGTTACACCGCAGCTTAAAACGGATAAATACGGAGATGTTGTGGTCAACACCGATACGATGGAAACATCCATAAATGGTGTTTTCGCGGGTGGAGATATAGTGGGCGGTGAGGGAACCGTCATCGAGGCTATGGGTATGGCAAAGAAAGCCTCAAAAGCGATATTGGACTATCTTTTGAAACAATGACGTTTCTTAAAAGATCTTCCGGCGCAAAAACAGGAGGAAAGCATGTCGAAGAAAATAGATGAGTTCATGGCAAAGGTCATTGCCAAAAATCCCGGTGAGAAGGAATTTCACCAGGCGGTAAGCGAAGTAGTGGAGTCGGTAACGCCTTATATAGAAAAGAATCCGCAATATGAAAAGGCGAAGGTTCTCGAGAGAATGGTTGAGCCGGAGAGAGTGATAATATTCCGCGTTCCGTGGATTGACGACAACGGTGATATACAGATAAACCGCGGATTCCGCATCCAGATGAATAGCGCGATAGGCCCGTACAAAGGCGGCATACGCCTTCATCCGACGGTATACCTAGGCCTTCTGAAGTTCCTGGCTTTTGAACAGGTATTCAAGAACAGCTTGACCACTCTTCCAATGGGCGGCGCAAAGGGCGGTTCGGACTTTGACCCTAAGGGAAAGTCGGATAACGAAGTTATGCGCTTCTGCCAGAGCTTCATGACTGAGTTATTCAGGCATATCGGCCCCGACACGGACGTTCCGGCCGGCGATATAGGCACAGGCGGCCGCGAAATAGGCTACATGTACGGACAATACAAGAGGTTGAAGAATGAATTCACCGGCGTGCTCACAGGCAAAGGCTTAAGCTGGGGCGGAAGCCTTATACGCCCGGAAGCAACCGGTTACGGATGCGTCTATTTCGTGGAAGAGATGCTAAAGACCAGAGGCGAATCTCTTAAAGGTAAGGTTTGCGCAGTTTCCGGTTCCGGCAACGTAGCGCAATATACCGTTGAGAAACTCCATCAGCTTGGCGCGAAAGTCGTTACACTATCTGATTCGAACGGCTTCATCTACGACGAAGGCGGGATCGACGATAAAGAACTTGCATGCGTCATGCATCTGAAGAATGTTAAGCGCGGACGCATAAAGGAATGCGCAAAAGATTTCAAATGCAAATACGTTGAGAACCAGAAACCGTGGAGCGTAAAGTGCGACGTAGCATTCCCAAGCGCCACCCAGAATGAGATAAGCGGCGAGGACGCGAAGACACTGGTAAAGAACGGCTGCATCGCCATAGGCGAAGGCGCGAACATGCCTACCACCCCGGAAGGCATCCGCGTATTCCAGAAGGCGAAGATACTGTATGCACCCGGCAAGGCGGCAAACGCCGGCGGAGTCGCAACGTCAGGACTCGAGATGAGCCAGAACAGCATGAGGCTATCATGGACCCGCGAAGAGGTCGACACCAGGCTTCACAACATAATGATCGCAATCCATGAGTCTTGCGTAAAGTACGGCAAAGAAGGTAAATATATCAATTACGTGAATGGCGCCAACATCGCAGGTTTCGTGAAAGTGGCGGATGCTATGATCGCGCAGGGGTTGGTGTAAATATCGTTTGACAAACCACGCTAAATATGGCAACATATCCATAGTAGCGCAGGGTGGAGCTATTACAATAAACAATGGCGTTTTGAGGTTGCGTTGTCGGCACTCAAGACGCCATTTTTAATGCAAATATATTATGAAAGCAACTCTAGTACTAGAAGACGGTAAAATTTACCAGGGGCTATCTTTCGGCGCCGCAGGCGAAAGATATGGCGAGCTGGTATTTAATACTAGCATGGCAGGCTATCAGGAGATCCTCACAGATCCCTCCTACAAGGGACAGATAGTAACAATGACATATCCCTTAATAGGAAACTACGGCGTCAACGATGAGGACGCTGAGTCACATAAAATCTTTACCGAGGCCTTTGTCGTAAAGGAATATTCAAAGATCGCGAGTAATTGGAGAAGTAAAAGATCGCTAGGAGATTATCTAAAGGATAATAACATCCCGGCTATCGAAGGGGTTGACACGCGAGATCTAACGCTGCACATACGCTCGGCCGGCGCAATGAAGGCGATATTATCAACAACAGATCACGACGAGGAAAGCCTCCTTAAGAAAGTCAGGTCGTCACCCGGGCTCCTTGGCGTAGACCTGGTAAAAGAAGTCGCTAGCCCAAAAAAGTACGTTTGGAATGATAAAGGTAGATTTAAGGTAGCCGTGCTGGACTGCGGTGTAAAGTTCAATAACTTAAGAGAGCTTGCAAAAAATGACTGCAAGGTCACGGTATTCCCGGCGGCAACACCTGTAAAGGAGATGCTCGATCTAAAACCCGACGGAATATTGCTTTCGAACGGCCCCGGTGATCCGGCGGCTTTGCCCTATATAGTGAAGACGGCGCAGGAGCTAATAGGCAAGCTTCCGATATTTGGCATATGCCTAGGCCACCAGATACTGGGCCAGGCGTTTGGGGGGAAGACTTACAAACTGAAATTTGGGCACCACGGCGGCAACCAGCCCGTGAAGGATTTAAAAACCGGCAAGGTCGCGATAAGCGTCCAGAATCACGGATTTTGTGTGGACATAGATACCCTGAACAAGAAAGAAATAGAGCTCACCCACATCAATCTGAATGACCAAACGCTGGAAGGGATGCGGCATAAGAAACTGCCGATATTTTCCGTACAATTCCATCCCGAGGCGGCGCCAGGGCCGCATGACGCGGAATACTTATTCGGGAAGTTTGTGGAGATGATGAAGAAGAACTGATATGCCTAAAAGAAAAGACATAAAAAAAATATTGATAATCGGCTCCGGCCCGATAGTAATAGGGCAGGCGTGCGAATTCGATTATTCGGGTTCCCAAGCATGCAAAGTATTAAAGCAGGAGGGCTACAAGGTCATACTTGTCAATTCCAATCCTGCCACTATAATGACCGACCCGGAAATGGCAGACAGGACATATATCGAGCCTATAACGGTCGATGTTGTAGCTAAGATAATCGAAAGGGAACGCCCGGACGCGCTCCTGCCGACACTAGGCGGACAGACCGCTTTAAATACAACCATAGGGCTTGCCGAAAAAGGTATTCTGAAAAAATTCGGCGTAGAGACTATAGGCGCCGACATCACGTCTATAAAGAAGGCTGAGGATAGGCAGCTCTTCAAGGCCTCGATGCAAAAGATAGGCCTCGATCTTCCGAAAAGCGCGGTGGCCCACGATCTCAAAGAGGCTTACGCCGCAGCTGAAAAGATCGGCTTCCCTATAATAATAAGGCCCAGCTTCACGATGGGCGGCTCCGGCGGAAGCGTGGCGTATAATATGGAGGATTTTAAATCGCTCGCGAAACGCGGCCTCGAATCGAGCATGATAACCGAAATACTTATCGAGGAATCTGTAATAGGCTGGAAAGAATTCGAGCTCGAAGTAATGCGCGATCTTAAAGATAATGTTGTTGTCATATGTTCTATCGAAAACTTCGATCCGATGGGTGTGCATACCGGCGACAGCATCACGGTAGCTCCGGCGCAGACACTGACAGATAAAGAGTATCAGAAGATGAGAAACGCGGCAATCGCATGCATAAGGGAGATAGGCGTAGAAACCGGAGGCTCCAACGTACAGTTCGCGGTTCATCCGGGCACAGGGAGGATGGTTGTGATAGAGATGAACCCCAGGGTTTCCAGAAGCTCGGCCCTGGCATCGAAAGCGACAGGTTTCCCTATAGCGAAGATCGCGGCAAGACTGGCCGTAGGATATACGCTTGATGAAATACCGAACGACATAACCAGGCAAACACCGGCGTGCTTCGAGCCTTCGATCGACTACTGCGTCGTAAAGATCCCGCGGTTCACATTCGAGAAATTTCCGACGGCGGACCCGACGCTCACCATATCGATGAAATCGGTCGGAGAGGCGATGGCCATCGGCAGGACCTTCAAAGAGGCACTTCAAAAAGGCCTAAGATCGCTTGAGATAAAAAAGTCCGGGCTCGAGAGCATACTCTTTAAGGATACTTTAAAAGCGCCAAATCCCGGCCCGGACACGTTAAATATTATTACTGAAAAATTGCGAATCCCTAATGCCGAGAGAATATTCTACATAGGAGATGCGTTGAGGGCCGGATTAGATATTGACAAAATATACGAATTGACTAAAATAGACAAGTGGTTCCTGTATAATATAGGCCAGATAATAACACTCGAGAAAGATATCGTCGGAAAAAACGGCGGAATTACGGTTGACCTTTTGATCAGGGCGAAAGAATGCGGTTTCAGCGACAGGCAAATAGCCCATATGATGGGTACAATCGAGGAAGAGATATATAAATTGCGAAAATCTCACAATATCGTTCCGGGCTTTAAGCTGGTCGACACATGCGCGGCGGAATTTCAAGCTCATACACCTTATTACTACTCCACGTACGATAACCGATAATTAAGGAGAGGCATGGCAAAAGAGAATTTTTCATTCGATATAGTTTCCGAAGTAAACCTGCAGGAAGCCGATAATGCGGTTAACCAGGCGCAGAAAGAGCTCGCGCAAAGGTTCGACTTTAAAAACACGTCCTCGTCTATCGAATTCAATAAAACCGAGAAGAAGATCACTCTCGTTTCCGTGGATGATTTTAAGCTCAAGTCCCTGGCCGATATGCTTTCATCTAAGATGGTTAAGAGGGGGGTCTCTTTGAAATCCCTCACCTTCAAAGATCCCGAGAAAGTTTTCGCCGGTAACTTACAGCAGGTGGTGGAGCTGGCTAGCGGTATCTCCAAAGAGAAAGCGAAAGAGCTTACGAAGATAATCAAGGACCTAGGCTTAAAAGTTCAAGCCCAGATAGAGGGCGAAAAAATTCGCGTCAGCTCGCCTAAAAAAGATGACTTGCAGGATGTAATAACCCATTTAAGAAAAATAGATTTCTCGTTAGCGTTAACATTCTGTAACTACCGTTGACTATAAAGATAGGCTTCGTCGAAATACCCACCAGGATTTTACTGGCCCCCATGGCTGGCTGCACCGATTTGCCCTTCAGGCTGATCGCGCGCAAACATGGCGCTAAATTCTGTTTCTTCGAGATGGTCGACTGCAATTCGATTACCTACGGCCAAAAGCGAACGGTTCGTTCAATCCTTAAATCATGCCCGGCCGATACACCGATAGCCGCTCAGATCCTTGGACGCGATCCGGATGCGATGCTAAAAGGCGCGGAAGAGATGCTGGGCATCACAAAAGCATCATTTCTTGATGTGAACGCAGCCTGTCCCGCAAAGAAGGTCGTAAAAAAACACGCCGGTTCATACCTGTTAAATGACGAGCCTGAGCTGCAGAGGATCCTGAAAAAATTATCGGGGGCTCTTGATATTCCTGTCACTGTAAAATTGCGAACAGGATACCTTAAGCCTGATACCAAAAAAATCGCAAGCCTCGCAAAAAAATGCGAAGACAGCGGCGCCGCTGCGATATTCATCCATGGAAGAACCAGGGCTCAGGGCTATACCGGCGAAATCGACTACGAGTCGATCAAGGCGGTAAAAGACACTGTAAATATTCCTGTTTTTGGAAGTGGTAATATATTCACCCCGGAATCGGCGAAGAGCATGCTCGACCGGACGGGCTGTGACGGAATCCTCGTCGCGAGAGGCTCACTCGGAAACCCATGGCTTATAAAACAGATCGAGAAGTTCCTCGATACCGGCAGGATCGAAGAGCCGGTAGACCTGTCATCCAGAAAGGCTATCGTTAAAAAACATCTGACATACGTAGAAGAGTTTCTCGAATTAAAGCCATCGAGCAAGATCGGACACATGAGAAAAACCGTCATCTGGTACATGAAATATTTTCCGAACGCATCGAAGATACGCCAGAAAGCATCTCTTGTCACGAGCTATGAAAATATGATAGAATTGATCGATAGCCTATGAAAACTTACACAGATTATATTTTATTGAATACAAGGAGCCGCCAAGAGATCATAAATATAACCGACCAGGTTGAGGGGGCGGTTAAAAAAAGCGGCGTGAAAGATGGACTATGCCTCGTTAATGCCATGCACATCACCGCAAGCGTCTTCATTAACGACAATGAGTCCGGATTACATCAGGATTTTTTAACATGGGTAGAAAA
>JBAZUO010000019.1:0-33219 GCA_041661345.1 Candidatus Omnitrophota bacterium
AAAGTCGTTGAAGACGCTAAAAGTGTGGTTATACCGCTGGGCTTCGAACTCGGCAATTTTTTAAATTGCGAAAAAAAGAAAGGCCTTTTTCGGAAAAGACTTGGTATAGAAGAAGATCTCCTACTCGTTGGGATTGTCGGGCGGCTTGTTCCGATCAAAAATCACAGGATGTTTTTGGACGCGGCTCGCCAAATAAAGGATGCGAATCCTGGCATCAAGGTTAAATTTATTGTGGTGGGCGACGGTGAGCTAAGAGCAAAACTTGAGAAATACGCCGAAGACTTGGGCCTGGCCGGATCGATCGTTTTTACCGGATGGGTTAAGGACTTAGCCGAAATATACACAGATCTGGATGTTGTTGTCCTATCTTCGTTCAATGAAGGGACGCCTGTTTCTTTAATAGAGGCGATGGCTTCAGGTAAGCCCGTCGTATCGACTGACGTGGGCGGTGTGCGGGATGTAGTGGAGGACGGCAAGAGCGGATTTTTGGTAGAGGCAGGTGATACAGCCGGTTTTTCCTCGAAAATCGCAATGCTTCTGAAGAACCCCGGCATGAGAGCGTCTTCTGGCGCGGAGGGCCGGAAGACAGTGGCCCGGAAATATACGAAGGAAAGGCTTGTCAGGGATATAGAGGGGCTCTATACGGATCTGGTAAGCC
This sequence comes from Candidatus Omnitrophota bacterium, assembly GCA_041661345.1. Taxonomy (GTDB): domain Bacteria; phylum Omnitrophota; class Gorgyraeia; order 2-01-FULL-45-10; family 2-01-FULL-45-10; genus JAPLMI01. The sequence goes on from JBAZUO010000019.1 coordinate 659, forward strand.
GGAAATTAAAAAAGGCAAGAACGTGATATGAATTCCGGAAAGATCAAACACGCGCTTATAAGCGTTCTATTCCTGTCGGCATTTTTAAGCCTTTATCAAAACGAAACTTTGAATTCGATATCTTTGCAATCGGTCTTTAGAGTAATCTATGTACCTGTAGTGTTTTGGTCTATAACGCTCTTCTATATAATTCTCCAACATCTCGTTTTCTTTAAACAACCGGATGATTTCAGCCGGACTTTAAGGATCGGCGTGGTATTCGGATTCTTATTTCATATCTATCTCATGCTGGGCGATCTCACGAGGTCGCTTGCGCATAACCATTTATTTCTGTCAGAGTATTATTTTTGGTATGTAAAAGACGTGCTGTTTATTTTTACATTCGGGATATCATTACTATCCGTTTCCTGGATAAGAAAATCCGAAGGTGGAAAGCATCGGCAGATGTTTTACAAATTCGCTATTTTCCTGCCGTTATTTCTGGCCCCTATCCTGGTTATGATAGGCCTTTTCGGGTTCCTTGATAGCTCATGGCTTTTATTGCTGATTTTATCATACATCATTCCGTACCTGTTCATTCGCGGCCGCGTATTTTTGCTTTTTCTTGATGGGATAAAGTCTTCCGCGGTCTTCCTTTGGAAAGACAGAAATTTCATGATATTTATATTTATAATATCACTCACGGTAAGATGTTTGTTTGCCGTGAACATAATAAGTAAGACCGTATCTATCGGTGGCGAAAACGGATTTATTCTGGCGAGCGATGACGGAGACACATACGATAAATGCGCCCAGTCCATCGTGAAGGATTCCGGCAGTCAGATAGGAAAAGATATAAAAATTTGGGGTTGCCACTTCGATTACGCCTATGCCGTATTTCTTGCCGGCCTTTATAAGATGTTTGGCAGGAATTTTTATGCGGTGACTTTTATTCAGTCCTTATTGGGCGCGATTATACCTGTTATGGTATTTTTGATCGGAAGGCTTATCTTTTCGAAATGGGCCGGAATACTGGCCGCCATAGCTGCGGCATTAAAGAGCCCGGTGATATTTTTCTCGGTGGTTCTCGGTCATGAAGCGGTCTGGGTACCATTTCTTGTTTTATTTATTTTGGGGTTGTCAATCTACTACAAGAAGAATTGTGGCGGTGTTTTATGGGCCGCCGTTTCAGGAATAGCATTAGGTTTTGTCTGTATCTTCAGAGGGTTATATTTAAGCCTTATCCCGTTTACGATATTATGGGTAGTTCTTTTTTGGAGAAACAAGTTATCTTCGGAAAGGTTTCGCGCCGCCGGCCTCTTTGCCGTGTCGGTTTTTGCCGTAATAATAAGCACCGCGGTGATTTTTAGAAGCCCTCTCAGCATAGGATCGGAAAACCGTATTAAAATATTATGGGGTTCGGAGCATCTCGATCGCTTCAGCGGCGGCTTCAGGAATATGGGGAACGAAAGGCTTATTAAAATCGGCATAAATTTTGCCGAAGATCTCCCGGGGGCAGTGGCAAAAATAGCCAAAAATCCTGCTCCATTTCTTAATGTGGCCGGCCAGATCTATCCTTTGAGGGTGTTTGCATACCTTTCGGTCTATCAATACGGATTTTTCGATCCCGTATATCTCGTGAACTCCGCCAAATGGCATAATAATTTTATGCCGACGCTGGAGTTCTATTTTATGTTTTTCTTCATATATGGCATGATACGATGTTTGACGCGGCTGAATATACTGAAATCGCCTGTTTTTATTATCTTCGTATATTGTATTATTGTGTCGGCGTTCATTTTCTCTCATGTCACCATAAGGCAGAGGGCTCCCCTGACGCCGTTTATTTATCTTATAGGAAGCTACGGCCTTGTAATGATACTGCGGCACCTTAGGATATTGAAAGACGACTGTGTATGACAGGATCACCGCTTCCGCGCGTAAGCGTCATCGTATTAAATTATAACGGCTTCAGGCATCTCAAAGACTGCTTTTCGTCGCTCCGGAAAATAGATTATCCCGGGGACAGCGTTGAATATATCATGGTCGATAATGGCTCGACCGATGACTCGGTCCGGTATGTCGCTAAAGAATTTCCGTGGGTATGTGTTATTAAGCTTGATAAAAACTACGGCTTCTCCAAAGGGAATAATGTAGGCGCCCAAAGCGCAAAATACGATCATATCGTATTTTTAAACAATGATACCGCCGTAGAACGGAATTGGCTCAAAGCACTGGTTAGCGGCATGGCGGATAGCGGCTGTTCGATCGTCAACAGCAAGGTTTTATATTTTCATAACAGATGTATCCTCAATATCGGCCGCGGCCATCTTAATCGATGGGGGGTAGGGTTTTGTAAAGGGGCCGGAGAGGATCAATCTCTTTACAACGAACGTATATACATACATCATGCCACAGGCTGTTCGATGCTGCTTAAGAAGGATGATTTTATGAAGATAGGAGGTTTCGACGAGGATTTTTTCGCTTACCACGAAGACATAGATTTCAGCTGGAGGGCGTGGATATGCGGCTATAAAATTGCCTATATCCCGGGATCTATCGTGTATCACAAGTCAGGGGGGACCGCCGGCGCCTTTTCCGCGCGCAAGGCATATCTTATAACAAGGAATACCCTCGCCTATATCGTTAAAAACTGTGAATCGAGATACCTGTTCTCGATGTTTTTTATGAACGTATCCTTCGATATTTCGACGGCCCTCTTTTTTCTCATTCCTCTTAAACCGCTCGGCTTGTCTTATCCGGAATCGTTGAAGATATCCATAGCTATTTTCAAAGGCATTCTCGATTTTGCGGCATCTTTTCCCGTGTTCTTAAAGAAGCGGCGGGATATTCAGTCTAGGAGGGTCGTAAGCGATAAAGATCTTATCGGGATGGGCATAATCATGCCTTTTGGGAAGAGTATTTCCTGTCTTGTAACCAATAGCTTTAAGACGATAAATTGCCTTATAGAGGCCGAGAAGCAAGACAAATAGCCCCTTTTCTACGCAAAAATATACCCCCCTTTCTATTATTATGATATAATATTCCCCTTGTATCAAACGATAATGTACCATGGGTAAGCTATGAGTATGCTAAAAAACATCATAATATCGATGAGGCCGGCGCAGTGGACTAAAAATCTATTAGTCTTCGCAGGGCCTTTTTTCGGCAGGGGGTTATCGGGACTGCCGGCGTTTGTGTTTATTTCGGAAGTCTTTGCCGTCTTCTGCCTGGTATCTTCAGGGTCTTACATAATCAATGATGTAATAGATAGGGAAAAAGATAAGTTTCATCCGGACAAGAAAAAACGGCCGATCGCTAGCGGAAAACTGAGTGTCAGAAGCGCTTTTTTCGCGTCCCTCGTACTTATTTTGACAGGTATTATATGGGCCGGGTGCCTGTCGATGGATTTCTTTTTGTTGATCATGTTTTTTATACTTCTACATATTCTATATGACATATTTTTAAAACATATTCCGATAATCGATGTCATGGTTATCGCATGCGCCTTTATCTTAAGGCTCTTCGGCGGTGTTATCGCCAGGCCTATAGGCATCAGCCTATCTTCCTGGATACTTCTATGCACGTTTCTTTTAGCGCTGTTCCTGGCGTTGTGCAAACGGAGAGCCGAGGTGGCGGTTTTATCGGATGACTCAGGCCGTCACCGTAAAAGCATAGCCGACTACAACATAGATTTTTTGAATCAGCTTATAACGATAACAGGATCATGCGCTATATTGAGCTATTCCATATATGCTTTATCGCCGGATACGATCGCAAAGCGTGGGACCGACAAACTCGTATATACAATCCCTTTTGTAGTTTACGGCATCTTTAGGTATTTATATCTGGTGCATATTAAGTCAGGCGGAAGCAATCCCGAAAACCTGCTTTTGAAAGATATGCCGCTCTTGATAGACATAATACTGTATGGTCTTATCGTGTATCTGGTGATATACACTCATTAAAGGAGATATGCATGAAGAACCTTATAACAGGAGGGGCCGGTTTTATAGGCTCACATCTAGCTGAAGCTCTTTTGGATAAAGGGAATAAAGTGACTATAGTCGATAACCTATCTACGGGAAGCATTGATAATATCAGGCATCTCAAATCTCATCCAAATTTTTCGTGTCATATCGATACCATAATGAACAAATCTTTGATGAAGCGTCTCATAAAAGACTGCGACATGGTATATCATATGGCCGCCGCCGTGGGCGTGAAATATATAATAGACAATCCGCTTGAATCTATTCGTACAAACGTCGGAGGTACGGAGATAATATTGGATTTAGCAGATTCTCTCGGTAAGAAAAAGGTCCTCATCGCTTCAACATCCGAGATTTATGGCAAGGACAGGCCCGGCAAGCGTATATTCAAAGAGGATGATGATAGGGTGCTGGGGCCTACGAGCATATCGAGATGGAGCTATTCCTGCACTAAAGCGTTGGATGAATTTCTGGCGCTTGCATATTGGAGAGAGAAGAAGCTGCCGGTCGTAATAGCGAGGTTTTTTAACACGTGCGGGCCCAGGCAAACAGGGCGGTATGGCATGGTCGTGCCGCGCTTCATAAAACAGGCTATCGATAACAAGCCGATCACGGTATACGGGGACGGGAAGCAGACAAGGTGTTTTACCGATGTCCAGGATACGGTAAGGGCCGTCATCCTGTTATCAAGGAACCCCGATGCTATCGGCAATGCGTTCAATATAGGCAACCCTGATAACAAAATAACCATAAACGCGCTTGCAAAAAAATCGAAATCGCTGGTTGGGTCGAAGTCCCCGATAAAACACGTGCCTTATGAAAAGGCCTATGATAAGGGTTTTGAGGATATGCGTCACAGAGAGCCGGATATATCCAAATTGAAATGCGCTACGGGTTTTGTACCAGAAATCGGTACGGACCGGATGTTGTCGAGGATAGCGGAATATTTAAAAAATAGAAGGTGAGAAGAGAGTGAATTTTATTCAGGTTATCGAGACGTTTTTTATTGCAGGTTTTATATCTTATCTGGTCACGCCTTTTATCAGAATGATGGCGATAAAATCGGGATACCTTGATTATCCCAAAAATAATAAGGTTCATGCCCATCCCATGCCTCTCCTGGGAGGCGTTGCAATATTTTTGGCATTTTTTATCGCTATATTGACAAAGGAACAAGCCTCGGCTCTGCCTCAGATTCGTGCTATTCTTCTTGGCTCTTTTATATTGCTGATAATAGGCCTTGTCGACGATAAAATGGGAATGATGCCGAACTTCAAGCTGCTCGGGCAATTTTTGGCGGCCATGATAGCTGTAAAGGCTGGCTTGAGAGTTGAGTTCATCTCGAATTATTATCTTAGCGTGATCTTCACATATATCTGGATAATCGGTATAACAAATTCTTTTAATCTGCTGGATAATATGAATGGGCTATCCGCCGGCATAGCGGGGATAGCATCGTTTTTTTTCGGGATAATATCGTTCATGTGCGGCCAGTTCATGACAAGCATAGCATCCTTTGCCCTGGCCGGCTCAGCCTTCGGTTTTTTAAGGCATAATTTTCCCAAGGCGAGCCTTTTTATGGGAGATTCGGGTAGCCTTGTCCTGGGTTATGTGCTGGCATCACTTGCAATTCTTGGGGAATGGAGGAGCTACATACTGACTACCTCATTGATGGTGCCTGTCCTTGTTCTCGGGTATCCGATTTTTGATACAGCTCTGGTCTCTATCATCAGGATCATGGAGGGCAGATCTATATTTCAGGGAGGCAAAGACCATTCGTCGCATCGTCTGGCATTATTGAGCCTAAAGCGCTATGGAGCCGTATTGGCCATTTACGGGATTTGTATTTGCCTGGGGCTTTCCGCTATTGTAGTGACGAGGGTTCACTGGACGATAGGCGTAAGTTTGGGGGGCTTGGTTTTTATATTCATGCTGGCTCTAGGTATAAGGTTGAGCCTCGTAGATACCAAACGTTTTGGCAGGAAGAAGGGTGTTAATGGACAGGTTGAATAAAATAACTTTTGCGCTGGATAAGATCTCCTTATGGTCGTTGTATCTGCTGATATTCTGCCTGCCTTTTTCAAAATCTATAGTTGAGATAACGATAGTAACGGCCCTGGTAAGTTTTGTCGCTTTGAAATTGGTCAGAAGAGAGCCAATGCTCGGCAATATAACGCTTATAGATTTGGCTTTGATCATATTTATCGCGGCGAATATCCTGTCTTTACTTAATACGCAATATCCGGCACTGAGCATCAGGGCGCTATTTTCCAAAATATTGAAGTTCGCCTTACTTTTCGTCCTCGCGCGAGAAATAATAAATACCAGGACGAAACTGAAAGATTTTATCACTATGGCTATTTTGTCGTGCGTAATAATTATCATAGACGGTTTTATACAATATTTTTTTACCCGATACGATATTCTGCATATGTATCCCGCGTTTAAATATGCTCCGTCGACGCCCTGGTGCAAGATATTTCCCACAGCCTCATTTCCTTTTCCCAATGACTATGCGGCATGGATACTGATATTCATATTCCCGGCCGCCATCTTTGCATTTTTAGGCAAGGGTAATATACCGGCGAGGCTTGGCGCGGCCATGCTTTTTTTTGGCTTGCTATATTCTCTTATCCTGACTAAGGCGCGTGGCGCGTGGTCGGGTTTTTTGCTCGCACTCGGGACTGTACCTTTCTTCAGATTAAAGAAAGGGCTTATCCTTTTAGCCGCGGCGATTCTTATTATAATAGTTTTTTTGAATGAAAATACCGTGCAGGATATCTTCTCTCGTTTGAGTTTTGAGGATAGGAAGGTGATGTGGGAGAATGGTGTTAAGATATTTAAAGAGCATCCGATAATAGGAAACGGCGTCAATACATTCTTTAATAAGTATAGGTTTGTAAGGCAGGATGAGGATAAGGGAAGGGGTAGTTACGCGCATAATTGTTATCTGCAGATGGCCGCGGACATAGGGCTTGTTGGGCTTCTCTCCTTTATATTTTTTACGGCATGCGTGTTATTTAAGGCATTCGCATCTCTTAAAAAAACAAAGGACCCGCTGTATTACTCTTTGATGTTAGGTACGAGCCTTGGATTGACGGCGTTTCTTCTACATAGCTTTGTAGATACGAATCTTTATTCGCTGAATCTCGCGGCGTTATTCTGGCTATCCGCGGGAATCTTAACGGCCGTTGTAAAAATGGCCGGATCGGACTCATGATTAATAAGATATTGATAATAAACCCGTTTGGTATAGGTGATGTTCTTTTTTCCGTCCCGCTCCTGAAGGCGATAAAGAAAAAATATCCCCTCTCTACCATAACCTACATGTGTAACAAGAGGACCGAAGGCATACTGAATAATAATCCCAGCATATCGAACATTTATATATTTGAGAAAGATGATTATAGGGCCATATGGAAAGAATCCAGAATAAAATGTTTAAAAAAATTGTGGGGCCTGGTCAGCAGTATAAGGAAATTCAAGTATGACGTAGTGGTGGACATGTCGCTTGGTTATATCTATAGTCTTGTGCTTGCGGTATTTGCCGGCATTCGTATGCGGGTTGGGTTCAATTACAGGGCGAGGGGGCGTTTTTTGACGCATAAGATCGATATCGAAGGTTTTGATAAGAAACATGTGATCGAATACTATCTTGGTCTGGGAAAATTTTTAGATCTGGATCTTCAGGATAAAGAGACAGAGATTATGGTTTCGAAGGACGATGCCGTGTGGGCGGAGCGGTTTCTTGAGGAGCACGGGATTTTCAAAGAAGACAAGATCTGCGGCATGATACCCGGATGCGGGGCAAGCTGGGGTAAGGATGCGGATTATAGAAGATGGCCTGCGCGAAAGTTTGCGGAAGTTGCCGATCGCATCTTGTCCCAGTATAAATATAAAGTACTGATATTCGGAGATTCCAAAGAGATCGACCTATGCGCCAGGGTACAGTCCGAAATGAGACAGTCGAGTATTCTTGTCTGCGGCAAGACTACGCTTGGCCAGCTTGCCGCGCTTCTTGACAAGTGCGCTCTCGTTGTAACAAACGACGGAGGTCCGCTTCACATGGCCATAGCGCTGAAAAAGAAGACCGTGGCTATCTTCGGCCCGGTTGACGAAAATATCTATGGGCCGTACCCGCCGAATCGCCGGTATATAACGGTCGCGAGCGATGAGCCATGCAGGCCATGTTACAAGAATTTTAAATATGTGAAATGCGAAACAGTAGATTGTTTAAATAACATTACGGCAGACAAGGTTATCGCTGCCGCGGAAAAACTGATAGGACAAAATTAAATGAAGTGTGACATAGTAATTCCGATATGGAATCAGATGCAAATTACGCGGGACTGTATAGAAAGCATTATTAGAAACACGAGCTATCCTTACAGGCTCATATTGATAGACAACGCGAGCGATGAAGAGACGAGGCGGTATCTTGAAAGCGTACGCAATAACAAAGCGCTCGATGTTTCATTGATACGCAATGAGGAGAATCTGGGTTTTGTAAAGGCGATCAATCAAGGGCTAAGGACTTCGCAATCCCCATACGTCTGCATATTTAATAACGACACTATTACTACCCCGGGTTGGCTGGAGGAGATGGTGGAATTTGCTGAATTCCATAAGGATGTAGGGATAATGAATCCCCTGTGTGACGGGCCAGCCGATATTCCAAGGGACGAATATGCCTCTATTGTGCGTAAAAATAACAAAGGAAAATACATGGAGATGAACCAGTGTTTTCTCTTCTGTTCTTTAATAAAGAGAGAGGTTATAGATAAGATTGGCCACCTGGACGAAGTCTTTGGTGTGGGCTGCTATGATGATACGGATTATTCGATGAGGGCGGGGCTGGCAGGCTACAGGTGCGTGTGCATTCATTCGGCGTATGTGCATCATATCCACGGCGTCTCATTCAAGGCTATGGGTCACCGTGAGCGTATAGTCAGGCAGGGGGAGAGAGAATTTTTCAAGAAATGGCCGAAGCATTTAAGGGTCGGCGTGGTATTTTCACTATCGGACAAAGATGAGGATATTGTCGCGGCTAACCTTTTGAGCGCTATCCTGTATCTAGCCCGGCAATGGTGTTGGATCAATCTATGGGTTTTTGGCGATAAGAATAAGAATAAGGCAAGAATAGAGTCGATCACAAAAAAGATAGATATGCCGCTTCACCAGAATATCAAATTCAATTTTATATCGGACGGCTATAAAAATGTGCATATTCTTATAAGGCTGATCGAGAGGTCTTTTGGCACGAAGAAAAGAAAAAAGTATGACGTCGTCCTCGCGGGCGATTTGAAGCTCGTCCGTTTACTGAAGGCTTTTCATGTTCTCCATAATACGGATATAAAACTTGTGGATTTCAGGAAAGGCCTGGTTGACAGGCTTAAGATTATCGTAGATGAATTACGAAAGAAGAAGAAATGAGCGATATTAAATGCGACGTGATATTGCCGGTCTGTGATCAGTTTGATTTTACGAGGAACTGCATCGACAGTATAATGACAAATACGCTTACCCCATACAGGCTTATCGTGGTAAATAACGGCAAGAGCATTTCGACAAAAACCTACCTTGTCGAAATTAAAAAGACCTTAGGTGATAACCTGGTGGTTATAGAGAACCCTGTAAATTTCGGATGGGTGAAGGCGTTGAACCAGGGTATCGCCGTGTCTAGCGCGCCGTACATTTGCTTTCAAAACGATGATACGGTTGTAACAAAGAACTGGCTCGGGAAGATGATAAATATCCTGGAAAGCGATGAAAGGATAGGTATCGTAAATCCTTCATGGGAAGGCAGGCCCGGTCGCACATCCATAGATGAATACGGCGCTCGTCTTGAGAATAGATATGCGGGCCGGTATATAGAGACGGACTGGGCCAGGGGATTTTCGGTTGTTTTAAAAAAGAAGGTAGTAGAAAAGATAGGCGGTATAGATGAGGTTTACGGCCTTGCTTATTTCGACGATGTCGATTTTTCTGTGCGGGCCATAAATGCCGGCTTCCTGGTAGTCCTTGCGCTCGACACCTACGTCTATCACCATAGGAATGTTACATTCTTTCAGGTGCTGAAGGGTAATAAGTGGAATGACTTGCATGAAAAGAATAAGCTGATATTTTACAAGAGATGGGGCAGGCCCTTAAAGATCGCAGTTATAGTTGATAGAAAAAATTGCGATAATAAATCATCGCTTAACGGTATCGCCGACACAGCATTCTACCTCGCGAGACGGCAGCATCATATCGATATATGGAGTCCGTGCCGTTTTGTTAAAGATAATTTCAAGCATACCAATATCCGCGCCAGGTCTTTCGGCCTCATTACTCCGCTTCTGGCGGAGGCCGCGATATATTTAAACAACAGGAAAGCCCGCCAGAAGAGATACAACGCCGTTTTTCGATATGGAAAATCGTTAGGGCGGGATTACAATTCATACGTAAGATCAACCGTTGATGCTTTGAGTGAAAAAACGAAAGAGAACATAAGTGCATAGGTGTGACATCGTTATCCCGGTATGGAACCAGCTTGAGGCGACAAGAGACTGTGTCGAGTCGATTATAAAAAACACGTCTTATCCCTACCGGCTGATAATCGTGGATAACGGCGGTAATTCCCAGACGAAGGCCTATCTGGAAAGCTTGTCCGCCCGGAGCGGCCTCGCGGTGGTATTAGTAAGGAATGAAAAAAATCTCGGATTTGTGAAAGCGGTCAATCAGGGTTTCAATATGTCGGATGCCGATTATATTTGCGTATTGAATAACGATACGATCGTTATGAAGGACTGGCTTGGCGAGATGATAAGGATGGCCGAAAGTTCCGGCGATATCGGCATAGTTAATCCTTCGAGCAATAATCTTGGCCAGCGGCCCGAGAAAGGCGAACCGCTTGAGCTCTTTGCGGAGAAGATGAGGGAAAATTCCGGTCATCTCGTGGAGCTTGGCGCGGCGATAGGCTTCTGCATGCTGATTAAGCGCGAGGTTGTCAGGAGGATAGGATTCTTTGACGAGATATACGGCATGGGTAACTTTGAGGATACCGATTTCTCGAGAAGGGCCGCCAGGGAAGGTTACAGATCCGTCAGGGCATGCGGCGCATATGTATATCACAGGGAGAATACATCATTCAGCAAGGTTAAGGCGTTCGAAGAGGATTTTAAGAGGAATAAGGAGATATACGAATTCAGATGGGGCAAGCCCAAGAGGATAGCGTATGTTTTAGGCAGTTCCGACCGCAATCTCCTGAAGAGGCTTGGATCCGAATCGATCAAATTGGCGCGCGCCGGCAACTGGGTCTGGTATTATTCGACGGGAGATATCGAAATCCCGGATCACTCGAATATAATTTCCGTAAGCATCCCGGAACGGTTTTTTTATTTTAAGACGGCCGTAAAAATACTTACCAAGAAGAAAAAGTTCGATGAAATTTTCGTTGGCGAAGAGCGTTTTGGAAATATCCTGGAGCGTTTTTCGGGTATACACGGGGCAAAGGTCGGTTACTATTAAGAAATGGAGATACAATGGATAAGCTTAGGCTGTCGATAGTTGTCATTACCAGGAATGAAGAAGATAATATAGCGCGTTGTCTCGAGAGCGCGTCTTTTGTGGACGATCTTATAGTGCTGGATGATGGAAGCGCGGACAACACGGTTTCCATAGCGAAGAAATTTACGCCCGGCGTCTATTCGCGTAAGATGGATATCGAGGGTAAACATAGAAATTACGCTTACAGCCTGGCAAAGAATGAGTGGGTCTTAAGCCTGGATGCGGATGAGACTATATCAAAGGAGCTGGAGTCGGAGCTTCGCTCTCTATTCGCCGCTGGCGATATTCCGCACGCTGCGCTTACAATACCGATAAGAACGTATATAGGAGACCGATGGATACAGCACGGTGGATGGTATCCGGCCGGCAAGGTGAGGCTTTTCAGGAAGAATAAGTTTAAATACGAAGAAGCGGAAGTCCATCCAAGGGTTTTCATAGACGGGTCCTGCGGCCATCTGACCAAAGACATAGTCCATTATTCGTATAATGATTTTCATGACTTCTTCGCAAGCCTTAATAATCAGACGACGCAGGAGGCGAAGAAATGGTTTAAAGAGAAGCGGAAGATCGGTTTCCTCAAGATGATGCGTAAGTTTTACGATAGGTTTTTTAAGGCTTATTTCCTGAAAAAAGGTTACAAGGACGGGCTCGTTGGATTTGCCGCCGCATATGGGGGCGGCCTGTATCAGCTTATGAGCTATGTGAAATACCGCGAGATGGTGGATAAAGAAAAGGCTAAAGGAAAAAATGGCGAGAAGTAAGATCTCGGCTGTTATAATAACGAGGAATGAAGAGCGTAATATCGCCAGGTGCCTCGACAGCCTTAAATGGGTTGATGAGATAATTATCGTAGACGGCATGAGTACCGACCGCACCGTAGAGATAGCGCGCTCCCGCGGCGCAAAAGTGGTGGTGCATAAATTCGAAGGCGATTTCGGAAGCGAGCGGAACCGCGGCAACGATAACGCCTCCGGAGACTGGATACTTGCCCTCGATGCCGATGAGGCCATCCCGGAAGAGACTCGCGAAACAATCGAAGGTATTCTGGAAAAAGGCACAGAATTCGCCGCTTTCAATGTGCCGAGGATGCAGTATTTTCTGGGTAAGCCTATGATGCACGGCGGACGCTATCATTCTATCGTTAATTTTTTCAGAAAAGGCAAGGCGCGTTTTGACGGAAAGGTCCATCATCTTGTGCATGTGGAAGGTTCGGTGGGGCAGTTTGAAAAGCCGATAGAGCATTATCCGTTCAACAGTATCTCTGAGTTTATACAGAAACACGACAGGTATACCGGATACGAAGCCGAGGAGATGTTTGAAAAATACGGTTTCTCCAAAGAGAAAGAGGTTAAACATAATCTTACCGTTAAACCGATTAAGCTAATCTATAAAAGTTATTTCAAAAAGAAAGGCTATAAAGACGGTATCATTGGGCTAATTTTTTCGGTGTTGTTTGCGTTCAGCTATTTTTTGAGATGGGCGAAATACTGGGAATTATGTTTTAAAAATAAGGAAAAGTAAGAGATGAAGAAGATACTTGTTACGGGGGGTGCCGGATTCATAGGTTCTCATTTGGTCGATAAACTTGTTGTAAGCGGCAAAAATGTTGTTGTGCTGGATAACTTTGAGCCGCAGGTTCACCAGGGGAAGAAACCCGATTATCTTAATAAGGGTGCCGAGTATATTGAGGGGGATGTGAGGGACGAGAAGGCCCTGAAGGCTGCCCTTAAAGATGTCGATGTTATTTTTCATCTCGCGGCCAAGGTTGGAGTAGGGCAATCGATGTACGAGATAAAGGAATATGTCTCCTCCAATACTTACGGGACGGCATTTTTATGGGATTACATAATAAATAACAAGATCCTTCTCAAGAAATTTGTAGTAGCGAGCTCAATGTCGATTTACGGAGAAGGTTCTTATAAATGCCCCAAATGCGGCATTATGTCGCCATATTTGAGGGATGAGTCGGACCTTAAAAATAAGAAGTGGGAAGTCTTATGCCCGGTCTGTCATGCAGAGTTGAAACCGATCCCGACGTTTGAAGACAAGAAACTGCTTTCCACTTCCGTATACGCGATCTCGAAGAAAGACCAGGAGGAGCTCTCGCTGAATATAGGTACAAGCTACAAAATATCTACGGTCGCCCTTCGTTTTTTTAACGTGTATGGGCCGAGGCAGTCATTATCCAATCCGTATACGGGTGCCTGCGCGATATTTTCTTCGAGGATCAAGAATGATAAAGCGCCGATAATTTATGAGGACGGGCTTCAGACAAGGGACTTCGTCAATGTATCCGATATAGCGGATGCCTGCATACTTGCCATGAATAATGAAAAATGCGACTACGGTTATTTCAATGTGGGCTCAGGCAGTGCCGCGACGATCAAAGAGATAGCTATTATCCTCGCAAAATTATATGGTAAAGATGTAGCGCCCGACATTACCAATAGGTACAGGATCGGCGATATAAGGCATTGCTATGCCGATATAGCAAAACTTAGAATTTTAGGATTTAAGCCAAAGGTCGGGCTGAAGGAAGGGCTTAAGAATCTTGTTGAATGGGGGATAGCGGCTGAATCGGTAGATAAGACCGATAAGGCCGATCTCGAGCTTGAAAGAAGACACTTAAAATTATGAAGCATTGCGACATAGTCATTCCTGTCTGGAATGAGCCCGGTGTTACGAGGGAGTGCGTCGATTCAATACTTAAATGTACCGATCATCCGTACAGGCTTATAATAATTGATAATGGCAGCGGCGAGGAGACGCGAAAGTATTTAGAAGGCCTTAAAGGTATAAAGGATTTGAATATCCTTTATATGCGCAATGATAAGAACTTAGGGTTTATTAAAGCGGTAAACCAGGGTATAAAAGCATCGGAAGCGCCATATTTATGCCTGATGAATAATGATACCGTAGTGACAGATGGCTGGCTCGGCGAGATGACCCGGGCGATGGATTTACATCCGGAGATAGGGCTTATCAATCCGTCGAGTAATACATCCTGTCAATTTCCGGGCCAGGGTGAATCGATCGGGAATTACGCCCTGGGCCTGAAGCGATTTAAGGGACAGCTCCAATGGCTATCTACGATCCGCGGGTTTTGCGTATTGATAAAAAGAGAAGTCGTTGAAAAGATAGGGCTCCTGGACGAAGCCTACTCCACGGGTTATTTCGAAGAGACAGATTATTCGCGGAGAGCAAGGAACGCGGGCTACGCCATGGCCATGGCAAAATCATCGTATGTCTACCATAAGGGCAGTGTCAGCTTTAAAAAAATAGAAGGCTCCGATGCCCTATTTGAAAAGAACGAAAAGATATTTTATGGAAGGTGGGGCAGGCCCGTAAAAATAGGCCTTTTTCTTGACAGCATGAATCCCGGCAGAAATATCGACCATATGGCCCGCGATATGGTAAGCCAGGGGCATCAAATATGGATATTTCTGAAGAAAGGGCTGCCGTGGCCGATTACGCTCGATCATTACGAGATAAGGAGGATGGATCTAAGCCCTTACTTTTTTAATTTGGTTTCAGTTTATAAAATATTTAAACGCAGGAAAAAGAAGAAAATAGATGTCATTTTAACGGAGAACGAAGTTCTTGGCCGTATATTGAAGATGACCGCGTGTTTTCATGGTTCAACGGTACTGGTGAGAACAAGCGCGGAAGCCCTTAGGGCAGTTCTCGCGGCCAAGTCAAAGGATTTTTAAATAGGGGAAAAATATGAAAGAATTGAGCCTTTCCGTGGTCATGCCTGTCTATAATGAAAAAAATACCGTACTGAATATAATAAACAAGGTTTTAAAATTGGATATGGTCAAGGAGCTTATCGTAGTGGACGACTATTCGACCGATGGCACGCGCGAGCTATTGAGAAACGCCGGATTTGATAGGCGTGTAAAAACGTTTTTTCATGAAAAGAATTCAGGTAAAGGCGCCGCGATACGGACTGGTTTTAAAAATGTTTCGGGTGATGTCGTTGTCATACAGGACGCGGATCTGGAATATGACCCGAATGAATTCATAGAGATGATGAAGCCCATTGAGGAAGGCGTGGCCGATGTCGTTTATGGCACCAGGATGTCGGGGGCCAGGCTCCAGAGGGTATATATGTTCTGGCATAAGGTGGGGAATAATTTCCTGACGTTCCTTACGAATTTTTTCTACAATTCTACGCTTTCGGATATGGAGACGTGTTATAAGATGTTACGGAAAGGAGTTGCGGACAAGATAAGGATAAGATCGAACGATTTTTCCGTTGAACCGGAACTCACCGCCAAGATATTAAAGATAAAAAATATAAGAATATACGAGATACCGATATCCTACCATGGCCGCACTTATGCGGAAGGTAAGAAGATATCCTGGAAGCACGGCTTCGGCGCTATATGGGCGCTTATAAAATACAGGTTTGTTGACTGATGAAAGTATTATTAGTTAAACCCTACAACAAGAGCGATCACATCCAGCCGTCGCTGGGCTTAGGTTATCTGGCCCAGGCGGTGCGTAATGATCATGAAGTCAGGATACTTGACTGCATAAAAGATCGTGTCGATGCGCGGCGGTTATCCGGTGTAATCGATAGTTTTAAACCCGACGTCCTGGGCCTTCAATGTTATACCTTCGATCTCGGCTTCGTAGATTCAGTTCTTAAGGCCGCTAAAGAATATGACCGGGGCATGGTAACTATCACCGGGGGGCCTCATCCTTCGGCCGCCGCGGCCGAAATGATGAAGATGTTCAAGGACCAGCTCGATTTCTGTTTTGCGGGCGAGGCGGAAGCGGGTTTACCGAAATTGCTGGATCACCTTAACCGCGGCGATAAGAATTACGGCTCGATCCCCGGCCTCGTATGGAACGATGGTGCCGATTGCAGGGTTAATCCAAGAGTGGTTATGGAGGATCTCAATAGCATGCCTATGCCGGCATGGGATCTCATACGCCCCGAAACCTATCCGGAATCCCAGCACGGAGCGTTCTTTAAACAATTTCCGATAGCCCCGATAATGATCACCCGCGGCTGTCCGTATCCATGCACTTTCTGCGCCGGAAGCGTAGTATCCGGCAAAAAGATCAGGCGTAGGTCCATCGATACCGTATTGAATGAGCTCGTCTACCTCAATAAGGAACGCGGGATAAGAGAATTCCACGTCATAGATGACAATTTTACTTTCGACCTGTCTTACGCCAAGGAGTTTTTAAGGAGGCTTAAAGCTTTAAATCTAGGAATGACCTGGGCTGTGCCAAACGGCGTCAGAATGGACGCGCTCGACGAAGAGCTGTTAGGCCTAATGAAAGAGACGGGCCTGTATATAATATCTTTAGGAATAGAATCGGGTTCTGACAGGATCCTCGGCGCCATGAAAAAACATCTGACGGTGCCAAAGATAAGAGAGAGTGTGCGCAGGATAAATGACGCCGGCATAGATGTCTCCGGATTCTTCATAGTAGGTTTCCCCGGGGAGACGGTGGAGTCGATAAAAGATACGATACGACTATCGCTTGAGCTGAAGCTGGTAAGGGCCAACTTCTTTACATATCTTCCGTTTCCAGGATCCGAAAGTTATGAAGATCTCAAACGCCGTGGAGAACTCAAGGGCATAGACTGGGAGCATTTTTATTTTACGAACGCATCATACACGCCGGAGGGGCTTTCGAGAAAACAGTTGAAAAGCCTTCAGCGTAGCGCCTTCGCTAAGTTTTATTTCAGGCCGCGCATCATCTGGTATAACATACGGTCTATTCAATCGTTAAGGCATCTGTTATTTCTGATAAAGAGATTTTTTAACTGGATCGTATTCAATTGATGAAAAATAATATATTCAAGATAGCGTTTTTGATATGGGCCGCGTTGTGGGCATGGTTTATAGTGCGGGACCTCCTGGTGAAGGACAATATAGAAACATATAAAGTGCTCGCCGGCAGGGATCTCGAAGGCAAGCGTTCATACATCACAGGCGACCGGCTGTATGAATTTTTAAAATATTGCAAAAATAATATGCCGGAAGGCGCACGCTACAAAATGACGGGCCTGGAAGACGGATCGATCGATAAGAGAAGAGCGGTATATTATCTCTATCCCAGCCTTGAATTGAATGAGCCGGGGTACGTGCTCGATGCTCAAAATTATATTTTAAAGAAGAACGACGGAGCCTAAAGATTGGAATCGACAATTCTATTTATTTATATTTTACTGGCGGTGTTAATAGGGTTTAATATATTGCGCCTTGTGACCTTCGGGAAAGGACTTTCTTTTCCGGAAAGCCTTGCCGTATCTTTCGGCATCGGGATAGGCTTTATAAGCCTACAGATGCTCTTATACCATTTTTTGAATATAAAATTCGACATACTGGCCATGATAATCCCATGGGCAGTTCTGCCGCTTTTAAATAACCTGTTATTCCAAAAAAACAAAGCCCCCTTTAATAATTTATCTAAACCTTCGCAGCCAAAAGATACAAGATTTAAGATTTTTAATATTTGCTTATGGATAGGGATAATATTCGAAATTTCGTATGCCTTCTTCAGGGCGCTTATTAAACCGATAGAATCGTATGATGCTGTAGCGATATATGCGATAAAATCCAAGATATTTTTTCTTGCAAAATCGATACCTGCCGACTATTTCGGGGCCTTCACGAATATGTTTCCGCATCCGGATTATCCGCTCAATATCCCGTTATTTCAGAGCTTTATTTACATCGCGCTAAATTCTTTAAATGACCAGCTTGTGAAGGTGATATTTCCGCTATATTTTCTTGCCGTAGTCGTGATGCTTTATTACGCGATACGGCGTTTTGCGGGTCATACATACTCGCTTGTGTTTACTTTTGTACTGGCGAGCATCCCGCAGTTTAATGCCTATGCGGCCAATGCGTATTTGGATCTTCCCTTGGCATACTACTCATTTGCAAGCGCTATATTTTTATTTGAGTGGCTAAGGGAAAGGAAGAGTTTCGCGCTATTGGCCTTATCGGCTGTGATGGCAGGGCTGGCGGGCTGGACGAAGAACGAAGGGTTATTATATTGCGTAGTCAGTGTTTTATCGATGCTCGTTTTCTTTATGTTTAACTTCGAAAAAATGAAATGGCGGTATGTTATAGGAATGGTTCTGTATGCGGCTATCATTTTCCTGATCCTTGCGCCTTGGATGTACATAAGAACGAGATATCATCTGGTGAATACCGACGTAGGCGCGATCAGTTTAAATCCGTTGCATATTTTAAGACAGAGCCATAGGTTAGGGCCTATTTTTTACGAATTCCAAAAGCAAATATTCGGTCCTAAAAAATGGAATATATTCTGGATCGCAGTTTTAGCCGCGTTTGCGTTAAATTTCAAAAAGAGTTTTACCGGAACGCTGAGATACATTACGATATTTTTGGTCTTCACCGTATCGGGATACATATTTATTTACCTGATATCTCCGATCGATATCAACTTTTTCCTGCAAAAGACGTGGTCGAGATTCCTCGTCCAGTTTCTACCGATCGCTGTTTACTGGCTTGCGATCATACTAAAAAAGGATGTGAAAGAATGAAAGCAGTATTTATCGACAGGGACGGTGTCATCAATAAGGACCCGGGAGGATGGACCGAGCATAATTACGTAACAAAATGGGCGCAATTTAAATTTCTGCCGGGTGCTCTCGAGGCGCTCAAAAACTTGAATAAAAATAACATCAAAGTGATGCTGATATCGAATCAGGCGGGTGTGGGCAAGGGTCACTTTTTGCGCGAGGACCTGGATGCGGTAACGGGAAAGATGATCAGGGAAGTGAGGCGCGCCGGCGGGGAGATCGAAGCAGTCTACTATTGCACCCATAAAAAAGAAGATAAATGTAACTGCAGAAAACCCAACACCGGGTTGATCGAAAAGGCGATAAGAAATTACGATATCGATCCGGGCAAAACATATTTCATAGGCGATAGCGAGGTCGATTGTATTGCCGGAAGACGCTCGGGGTGTAAAACCATCCTAGTCCTGTCGGGTAAAACATTGCGCGAGGAGATGGATAAATGGCGCGAGAAACCAGACTATATCTTTAAAGATCTGCTGACGGCCTCCACCTGGGTGCTTGATAAAGAGAAACGCAGATCCAAAAGGGCGATGAGGAGGGATAAATGAGAGTTCTTATAACCGGCGGCGCCGGGATGATCGGCAGCCACGCGGCGGAGTATTACGCAAAAAGAGGCGAAGAGGTTATAGTGTTGGATAATCTTATGCGCTCAAAGCTGTTCGGTTACGATAAAAAGAGCGTTGAGTTCAACTGGAATTATCTTGCCAAATATAAGAACGTAAAAAGGCTGAAGGGCGACGTTCGCGAAAAGAGAGATGTCGTAAATGCTATAGGCAAGGGTGTCCAATTCTGCATTCACACCGCCGGACAGCCGGGGGTGGGACTATCCTGCAAAAACCCCATGGAAGATTTCAGTATCAATGCATTCGGCACTTTGAATGTACTCGAATGTTTAAGGCAGAAATCGAAAGACGCGGCATTAGTCTATTGTTCGACGAACAAAGTATTCGGCGAAAATGTGGATAAGATAAAACTGAAGGAGCTGGATAAGCGCTATATTTATGATGGGGCTAAAGGCGTAAAGGAAGAGATGGCAATCGATCTTGCGGGACACACGCCTTACGGCGCCAGCAAGTACGCGGGCGATATATATGTGCAGGAGTATGCGCATACCTATGGAATGAAGACCGCGGTATTCAGAATGAGTTGTATATACGGGATAAGGCAATTCGGTTTCGAGGATCAGGGATGGGTAGCGCATTTTGTTATATCGAATCTCTTAAATAGGCCCATAACGATATATGGCGACGGTAAACAAGTCAGGGACATATTATATGTTGAGGACCTGATCGAAGCATACGATAAATTTTACAAAAGCGATATTCCGCATGATGTGTACAATACCGGAGGCGGGCCGGATAATACCATATCTCTATTGGAATTTATCGAATTGATAGAGAGCCAGACAGGCATTAAGATGAAATACGGTTTTGGCGACTGGCGGCCGTCGGACCAGAAGGTCTATATATCGGATATATCAAAGATATCCAGGAAGTTATCCTGGCAGCCCAGGATAGGGGCATCCTACGGTATCAAACTTTTAGTGCAGTGGGTGAAAGATAATATAGAGGTGTTTAAATGAAGAAGATCTTAATAGTGTACGCTACGGCAGGCATCGGGCATAAGAAGGCATCGATGGCGGTCAAGGAGGCATTCGATGAGATAGCGTCGAAGGATGCCGAGGTTACGTTGATCGACGCGCTCGATTATACGAACGACTTTTTTAAGTGGTCGTATCTTAAAGCGTATCTTCTCATGGTCAATAAACTGCCTACCCTCTGGGGGCTGTCGTATTACTTAACGGATAATCGCTATGTAGATATCGTCGTATCAGCCTTAAGGAGGATCAATAATTGGATGAATTCCGGCAAGCTCGTCCAGTATATAAAGGACAATAAGCCGGATGTTGTAGTGTCTACGCATTTTTTGCCGAGCGAGGTCATTTCGGATCTGAAAGAAACCGGGGAAACCCAAGCTCGCCTCATAACCGTGGTGACGGATTACAGGCTTCATTCATGGTGGGTCTGTGATTTCACGGATACATATGTTGTGGCAAGCGAGGAGGCCAGGGGTGACCTTATAAGATGGGAGGTGGATCCGTCTAAAATAAAGGTCCTGGGGATACCCGTAGAACCGGTATTTACAAAGACAATGGATAAAAATAAGACCCTAGAGAAGCTGGGGCTTAAGAAAGATATTTTTACAGTACTGGTAATAGGCGGCGGTTTTGGCGTCGGCCCGATAGAAGAGATCGTAAAGTCTGTTGATGAGGTATCCACGCCTATCCAGATAGTGACGATCTGCGGGCACAATGAGGAACTTGTCGGGAGGCTGAACGCGCTCAAGCCAAATCTTAAATCGCACCTCAAGGTGACCGGGTTTGCGGATAATGTATACGAATACATGGAAGCCTGTGATATTCTTATTTCGAAATCCGGCGGCATAACGGTTTCGGAGAGCCTGGCAAAAGAGATACCGATGGTAATAATTTCTCCGATACTCGGGCAGGAGACACGTAATTCCGATTTTCTGATAGGTAATGGCGCGGCGATGAAGATAGCAAGGCCATCCGAATTAAAAGCCCTTATAGAAGACCTCTTAAACCATCCGGAAAAATTAACGGGTATGAAGGAAGCGATCCGTAATGTGCGCAAGCCCTACGCGTGTTATGATATCGTGAAACTGGTATTATCATGAACGTACCTATGAACGATCTTAACGAGATGATCGCGGCGATTAAATCCTATATTGAGCTGGAAAAGGAATCCGGGATTGACGAGTATATGTTCGCAAGCGACCTGAAAAATCGCTCCCCACAGGCGGCCATATCACCGATCACGCTTGACGCGCTAAAAAAAGAAGTATCAGGCTGTAAGTCCTGTGATCTTCACAAAACGCGCTTAAACGTCGTATTCGGCGCGGGTGATCCCAAGGCAAGGCTGATGTTCGTAGGAGAGGCGCCGGGGCGTGATGAAGATATGCAGGGACTTCCTTTTGTCGGCAGGGCAGGACAGTTACTGACGAAGATCATAGAGGCGATGGGATACAAACGCGAAGATGTGTATATAGCGAATATCCTGAAATGCAGGCCCCCGGAGAACAGGGCCCCTCTTCCGTCCGAGATACTTGCGTGCGCGGACAATGTAAAGAGGCAGGTGGAGATCATAAAGCCCAAAGTGATATGTACTCTGGGGAAATTCGCGTCACAAACGCTTCTTAAAACGGAAACTCCGATCACAATGTTAAGAGGTAAATTCTGCGAATATAACGGGATAAAAGTCATGCCGACCTTCCATCCGGCGTATCTATTGAGAAATCCCCAGGACAAGAAGCTGGTCTGGGAAGACATGAAGAAGATAAGGCAAGAATTGGCTAAATGAAGAAATACGCAGAAGTGATCGTTTCTTTACCCATGGACCGCTCGTTCCATTATTCCATTCCCGAGGCTATAGCAAATGAGGTGGCAATAGGCAAGAGGGTCTTCGTGCCTTTTCAGAGCCGTACGATAGTCGGATACGTGGTCGGCTTATCGGATTCCAGCGATGTCAGCGAGGTCAAGGATATATTATCGGTTATAGATACCGAGCCGATAATAGGAGAAGATATTTTAAAATTGACAAAGTGGATAGGCGAGAATTATTTCTGCTCATGGGGCGAGGCGATAGAGGCGGCCATACCGGCGGGGATAAAGAAAGGCAAAGTTTCGATAGGCTCCAGGATAAAAGATGAGGAGCCCATTTCCGAGAAGCCGGCCAAGAGTCTGCCGCATACGCTTATGGCAGAACAGGCGAAGGCTCTTAAGGCCGTCAGTGATTCTATAGAAAAGAAAGAATATAATACGTTCCTTCTTCACGGGATTACGGCGAGCGGTAAGACCGAGGTATATCTTCAGTCGATAGAGCTTGTTTTACAAAAGGGCCGGCAGGCCATAATGCTCGTTCCGGAAATATCGCTCACCCCGCAGACGGTCGAGCGGTTCGTCTCGAGATACGGCGAACATGTCGCCGTGATCCATTCAAAGCTTACGCCGGCAAGAAAATTTCTCGAATGGAAAAAAATAAGAGACGGTAAGGCATCGATAGTAGTTGGCGCCCGCTCTGCGATATTCAGCCCTATGAAGAACTTAGGGCTCATCATCGTAGATGAAGAACATGAAAATACCTATAAACAGGATGATGTACCCAGGTATCATGCCCGCGATGTAGCTGAAGAAAGGGCTAAGCTTAATAATTGCCCGCTCATACTCGGCAGCGCCACTCCGTCGCTGGAGTCTTATTATAAGGCGAAAGAAGGCACGTATAAGCTCATCAAACTTACTAAGAGAATAGAGGAAAGGCTGTTACCGAAGGTCAAGATAGTGGATATGAGGATGGAACTTGCCACGAGGAAAAGGATAACTATATTTTCAAGAGTTCTTCTGGATGCAATGGAAAAGACGATTAAGGCGGGAAAACAGGCTATCATATTTTTGAACAGGCGCGGTTTCTCCACATTCATGAACTGTAAGAAGTGCGGCCTCGTGATGAAATGCAGGCGCTGCGACACGGCCCTTGTATATCATTACGAAAATAAGAAGCTCGTCTGTCACTACTGTAATTATACTACTCCCGCGCCGGAGATATGCCCCAAATGTAAATCCGGATATATAAAGTACTTCGGCCTTGGCACGGAAAAAGTGGAATCCGAGATAAGTCATAATTTCTCCGGCGTTCATGTGGCGAGGATGGATTCGGATACTACCGTGAAAAGAGGTTCTCATGACAGGATACTCGGAGACTTCAAATCCGGGGATACGACGCTTTTAGTCGGCACCCAGATGATCGCCAAGGGGCTTGATTTCCCTCTCGTTACGCTCGTCGGTGTCGTATCGGCCGATGTGACGCTGAATATTCCGGATTTCAGGTCGAGCGAGAGGACTTTTAATTTGCTGACTCAGGTTGGTGGTAGAGCCGGCAGGGGCGAAGACGGCGGCGAGGTTATAATCCAGACATATGCGCCCGGCCATTACGCGATACTGGCGGCGGCAAAGCATGATTATGAAAAATTTTACGCGGAGGAGATTGTATTCAGGAAAGAGCTTCTCCTGCCGCCCTTTATAAACCTTGTCAAGGTCACGGTCAGGGCCAGGAATGAAGACCTCACGTCCAGGACGGCCGCGGAATTTGCCGAGGCGATAAAGCGCGAGGATAAAGATGCACTCGTCGCGGGGCCCGCACCCGCGCCGATAGTGAGGATAAGGGGATATTTCAGGTACAATATTCTTATCAAGGGCAATGATAAGCTTGCGATGTGTGCCTTACTCAAAAGGGTCTTAAAAAAATTCAGAAAACCGCACGGTGTGCTGATAGCGGTCGATGTCGACCCGATGTCGATGTGAAAAAGATATGATAAAAGAACGCGTGAAAATTTTATTATTGTGGCTGGGAGGATTTTTATATGTCCTTCCGGCTTACAATAAATACTGGGCGCCGTTTGACGAAGGGATAATAGTAGTTGCGGTCCAGAGGCTGCTGGCCGGCGAGATCCCGTATAAGGATTTCTTCATGGTTATGTATCCTCCGGGGCAGATCTACACCCTGGGGGCCATTTTCAGTGTATTTCAGAATCCTCTCATCGTCGGCAGGATCTACACGGTACTGGTAAGCGTCGCGATAGCGGTCTTAAGCTATTCCATGACACGCGTCTTAACGAAAAACAAGATTGTCTCTATCTTTGCCTACGTAATGACTCTGACATCCTTAGGTCCCCGGCTTGGGACTATTCCCGCCCCCATATGGCCGGGTGTAGCCTTAAGTCTTCTGGCCCTTTACGTTTTTATACTGTTTCTACATAACAAGAAAACGATGTATGTGTTATTCTCGGGTCTCGCATGCGGCGCCGCAATCCTTTTCAGGCACGATCTCGGGCTTTCGGCCGGCCTTGCTATTTCTTTGGTGCTGGCCGTGGGCCTTTTATGGAGAAGAGGCATAGCGAGCCTCTTAATTTTCATATCCGGTGTGTTGGTGGTTACACTACCTGTGATAGCTTGCTTTGTCAGGATCGGCGCGGCGAAAGATCTTTATAATTCGTTGATATCTTTTACCTTCGTACATAGTAAGACCGCCGTGATACCATTTCCCGTCCCATGCTTTGATCCCAATATGATATTTCATCAGAGCCTGAATTTTATAACCGTCAACCAGTTTTATATACCCGTGATCATATATTCCGTTGTCCTGGTGATTCTTTTTGCAAGGTTCATGAAGAATAGGAACTGCGAAGGCGCCGAGGATCTTTCGGTGCTGGCGCTCGCTATATACGGAATCCTGATATTTAAAGAAGTGTATACAAGAGCCGACCCCGCTCACCTGCTAATGATGATGGCCCCGGCAACGATCCTCTCGGCATATATTATCAGCGGTGCATTTTCGAGAAAATCGAAAATGGGCGCCGCATCCATTATCAAATATATCGTAAGCATTATCTTGATATTTCTATTTGCGCTACTATTGGTAAAGAACACCGATAAGTATCTTAAGAACGGCTTTACCAAGGTATTTAAAAAAGGAATAATAAAAACCGGATTTCCCGGCAAAGGCACCATATATATTCCCAAGGAAGAGAGAGCGGAAGTCCTGGATACGATAAATTATATCAAAGAGAATACTTCTCCCAAGGAAAGGATATATATAGGAAACACGGCGCACTGGAAAGACGATTTTGGGGGGACGTTAATACTCTATTATCTTACGGACAGGCTGCCCTCGACGAAGTTCTATGAGCTTTTACCGGGGCTTGTGACGGATAAAGATGTTCAGGTGGAGATAAAAAATTCTATCATGTTGCATAATGTGAAGCTTATTGTATTGCAGGACGTAGCAACGGACGGATTGAAGAAAGAAGATGCGCCCAAGGATAGGCTTATCCTGGATGAGTTCATAGAGCGGAATTATGTACCCGCCGCAAAGTTCGGGAAGTATAATATATATAAGAAGAGGGGCTATTAATTTTTCTTATTTAGCGTGAAGCGGAACTTTTGTACCCTTAGCCTTAACATGCTGTCAGCCGCCCGGGGCAGGGGGCTTCGCCTAATTTTGCTATTCCAGGATGCTTATGTTCTGTCTTAGCTATTTCGTATATATTTGTTCTTTCGTTTACGGTTAAAGTCAATTTACTTAAGGGATAGTTAAGCCTTAGCAAAATTTCACGGCTCAACCCCACTGCCCCGGGTGACTGTATAAGCATAACGCGGCATATAAAAGTTCCGCCAATACTAAGAAACGAAAAATTAATAGCGTAAGGCGGGGGCAGTTTCCCGATGATCACGGAAAGCGTCTCTTCCAAGCGTCGGGAAATTTTACGGGTGACGCGACCGAAGGCTTTTCTGCTTAAGCCATATCTCCAAGATGCGATGTGGTGATGTGGTGAGCAGGGCCTGAAAATTTTTTATGGCTTGGTCCGCCATTGTTAGCTAGCGGCGGCATGAAAAATTTTCCCCGGAGTGAGGTTTGCCGCCGGAGCAAACCGAGCGTCCCTGCGAACCACTCGACACATCGCATATTACGAATAGTTTGAAAAGCCTAAGGGGGCGGCAGTCCCCCGTAAAATTTACTAAGGAGCAAAGATGAGAATAATTTTTTTCGGCACATCGGAATTTGCGCTTGCCTCGCTGGAGAGGCTGATTAACTCCAGCCATCAGGTGTTGGCGGTTGTGACCCAGCCCGACAGGAAGAAGGGCAGGAGCTTAAAATTATCGCCTCCGCCCGCAAAGGTCCTCGCGATAGCAAAATCGATCCCTGTTTATCAGCCGCAAGACGCCTCAAGCGCAGAGTCTGCCGTATATTTAAAAAAACTTGGCGCCGATCTGTTCGTGGTGGTATCCTTCGGCCAAATACTGAAAGATAACATCCTTTCGATCCCCAAGCTCTATCCGATAAATATACACGGCTCCCTTCTGCCAAAATACCGCGGGGCAGCGCCGACGAACTGGGCAATAATTAACGGCGAGCGGTCGAGCGGTGTTACTATAATGAAGATGAATGAACGGATGGACGAGGGTGACATAATCCTGAAGAAAGAGATCCCGATAGACGACGCAGATACCAATATAACATTAAACGAAAAACTGTCCGAGCTTGGAGCCGAAGTTTTGATCGAAACGATCGGTCTTATCGAATCCGGGAAGACCATTGTCTTCACAAAACAGGATGCGAAACTTTCCACGTACGCGCCTAAACTTAAAAAAGAAGATGGCCTGATAGATTGGCGGAAAACGGCTCTTGATATTCATAACAGGGTTCGCGGCTTTCTTCCATGGCCCGGCGCGTATACCCATTTCGAAGATAAAGTTATAAAGATACTTAGGACTGAAATTATCGATTCTGCGCCGCGTCCGAAAGCGCAGGCCGGGGAGGTCGTAGATATTATTAAAGGTAAGGGTATCCTGGTCCGGACCGGTTCCGACGATATTTTAATAACCCATCTTCAGCTTGAGGGAAAGACCGCGATGGACGCAGATTCATTCATCCGCGGCCATAAAATTTCCAAAGGATGCAGATTCATCTAGAAAATTTCCTTTCTTTGAAGTTATGCCTGTGATATAATCCCATAAATATGGCAAGAAAAATTGCGCCAAGAGAGTTGATCCAGCAGGATTTCCACAATCTTAAGACGTCCGAACGCCTCTATACGATACCCCGCGTCGAAGACCTGATCCTGATGCAGTCGATCGAGGGCAGGGCCCATAACGGGGCCGGCGCCTTTAATAAACGCTCATACGTAAATACTACGATCGATGATATAGTAAGCGCCCTTGGCAGGTCGCCTAAGGTTGTGAAGGCAAAAAGGCAGGAGCTGATCGATGAGATCGTGGAATACGTCGATAGCGTTCTAGCCGACGATCCTAGAGAGAGGCTTGTCACAAAAAACGGCCGTCCATTATTGGGTATTCCTCAGTTCAAGGAAAGAACAGTAAACTATCACGATATATTGAAAGGGCTTTATCTCGGTGGGTTAAGGGACGACCCGGAGATAAGGAAAAAGACCCAGGAGATTTACAATATCAATATAGGTTACGGGAAGTGCTATCTTATAAATACGAAGGTCATGGAGGAAATGGGCCTGGATGGCGAGATATTGGCGCACCAGCAGAATGAAGAGAAGCTAAGTTATTATAAATCATGTGGGCTTATTATCGACGAGGAAAAATCTAAGAGGAAGGCCGCCAAGCATATAAAGTATCTATACATTCGTCATCATGTCGGACCAGGGCAGTCGGATGACGGTGCGTTCGTGGCGGGTGGGATTTTATATAATGTGGATGTTGCCTTGGGCATATTCCTCGCGGATGCGATAGATACACTCGAGAAATATGTCTCGGTATACAGGGACCAGGATAAAGAGCTTGCCGTGTACATAAAAGAGAATTATACCTTCCTGGACCTTGAGGAGAAAGATGCCTATGAACTTGCATATCTTGCCGCGATACCCGAAGATAGGGTCGATGAGATACCCGATAGCTCACTGAGATACTTTCTGGCGATAGATAACGAAACGGGCCAGTCGACATTCGAGACGCATCTGAACTATATAGAGGGTAAACCCTTTCTTCCCATCGCCATAAGTTACAAGAGGATCATGATATCGGTCCTGCACGATTTTATTGCACAGAAACTTAAGTCCATAAATAAAGAAGTAGTGCTGAAATTGCCGAAGGCATTTGCGAAAGAGCTCGACTCGTCAGTGACCAAGGCGATGCACAGGAAATTCATTACAGTGAGCCCGCAGACATCGTTGAAAGTTGCGCTCAATAAAGTCGAAGCGAGAAAGGCTGAACTCATAATAGTGAAGGACGAGTTCGGCAATATCCTGGGGGTTGTCAATCCCAGCGATTTCTTTGTTTTTCTAAGGAATAAGGATTAATTTTATGCCGGAATTAAGGCGTGACCCGATAATCGGAAGGTGGGTGATAATCTCGACTGAGAGGGCCAAGAGGCCCAACCAGTTCGGCTCAAATCTTGTTGAGAAGGAAGAATTTGGCCCCGGGGAGAAGTGCCCGTTCTGCGAAGGTAATGAGTCGATGACCCCCCCGGAAATATACGCCGTAAGAAAAGACGGCTCGGCGCCGAATACGCCGGGATGGGAAGTCCGGGTCGTGCCAAGCATATCGCCGCTTCTGCAGATAGAAGGTAACCTCGATAGGCATGGCCATGGCATGTACGATATCATGAACACGAGGGGTGCCCACGAGATCGTGATCGAATCGCCGGCCCATTTTCCAGAATTCCAGGTCTCAAAAGAGCAGTTTATAAAAACCGCAAACGTTGTGCTCGATCGCATACGGGACCTGGAGAAGGATCCGGTTATAAAATATGTCCTCGTGTTCAAGAATTACGGCAAGGCGGCAGGGGGCGGGCATATAAGGCATTCGAGGACACAGATCATAGGAACGCCGGTAAATCTTAAGAGGGTAAAGGAAGAGCTCGCCGGCGCCAAGATGTATTTTGACTACAAAGACAGATGCATATTCTGCGATATGATAAAACAGGAGATCAAGGCTGGGAAGCGCGTGATAGCGGAATCGGAAAAATTCATAGCGATATCGCCTTTTGCGTCGCGTTTTCCCTTTGAAACTTGGATATTCCCGAAAACGCATTCCTGTGATTTCTATAAAGTCGATAGAAATAATATACCCGACTTTTTGAATATTTTAAGGGTTGTATTCGGGAAGACGAGGAAGGTCATAGGGGATTTCCCGTATAATTTCGTATTGCATACCGCGCCATTCAGGAGAGACGTGGCCAAGAGAGGCTACTGGGAAACGATAGAAAAAGATTATCATTGGCATATAGAAATTTTGCCGATATTGACAAGAGTAGCGGGATTTGAATGGGGCAGCGGATTTTATATTAACCCGCTTCCTCCGGAAGAAGCGTGTAAGTCTGTCAGAGAAGCGGAAATATAGCTATGAACGAATTAAGGCGCGATCCTATTACCGGCAGATGGACGATAGTTTTTCTTAATAAGATAACGCCGCCGTCCGGATTTGCCGTAGAGCCGCACGTAAAGAGCAAAGGCAATTGCCCGTTTTGCTGGGGAAATGAGGCTATGACGCCCCCGGAAATTATTGCTCATAGAAGCTCCGGCCGGGAAAACGGCCCCAACTGGTCTGTAAGGGTTGTGCCTAATAAGTTTCCCGCCCTGCGTATCGAAGGCGAACTCAACAAGGAAGGTATTGGAGTTTTTGACACGATGAATGGTATTGGCGCCCATGAGGTTATAGTCGATACACCGGACCATTTCAAAGATATGGCGGATTTAAGTTTCGCGGAGACGGAGGAGGTAGTCTGGGCGTACCTGGCCAGGTCTGTTGATCTGAGACGCGATAAAAGATTCAAATATATCCTTATATTTAAGAATTACGGTAAATCAGCTGGTGCGTCGCTGGAACATCCTCATAGTCAGCTTATAGCCCTTCCGATAGTTCCGAAAAGAGTCCAGGAAGAAATAGACGGCGCCGCAAAATATTATGATTATAAAGAGAGATGCGTATTCTGCGATATGATCAGGGAGGAATTGACAGATAAGGACCGGATAATATATAATGATGACAAGTTTGTGGCGTTCTGCCCTTACGTATCCAGGTTCGCTTATGAAGTATGGATATTGCCCAAAAAGCATATGTCGGATTTTATCGACATGGGAAGGGATGACGTTCCGTGTTTTGCGAAAGCTCTGCGGAATTCTTTGGCGATGATGAAGGGCCTGCTGGGCGACCCTTCGTATAATTTTATTATACACACATCTCCTATAAACGGGCATGAGAGGGTGGACTATCACTGGCATGTGGAGATCATGCCGAAATTGTCAAAAGTTGCGGGGTTCGAGTGGGGCAGCGGGTTCTATATTGATCCGGTCCCGCCCGAGGTAGCTGCGAAGAATCTTCTCAGCGTTAAAGTGGAAGATAAATAATAGAAAGGAAGGGCAGTAGAGATGGCAGTAAAGGTAGGCATCAATGGATTCGGAAGAATAGGGAGGATGGTGGGAAGGGCCATATTGGAAAGAAATTCCAAAAATATAGAGCTCGTTGCCGTTAATGACATCGCGGACGCGAAGACGCTCGCTCATCTTTTGAAATACGACTCTGTGCACGGCCGTTTTCCGGGCGGTAATGTGAAGGCGGGAACCGACTCGATCATAGTGAACGGAAAAGAGATAAAGGTTCTCGCGAAGAAGGATCCGGGCGAATTACCGTGGAAGGCTCTCGGTGTAGAGATTGTAGTGGAGTCAACGGGGTTATTCACAATTAAAAATGACGGAGTTAATAAGAAGGGTAAAGAGGTAAAAGGCGCCGTTAATCATATCACAAAGGGCGGCGCGAAGAAGGTTATAATCTCGGCTCCTGCGCAGGATGAAGATCTTACGATAGTCATGGGCGTAAACGAAGATAAGTATGATCCTAAAAAACATTCGGTTGTGTCCAACGCGTCCTGCACGACGAACTGTTTAGGGCCTGTAGCCAAAGTTATCAACGATATGTTTGGTATAGAGAAGGGATTGATGACTACTATCCACGCTTATACCAATGACCAGAGGGTTCAGGACCTGCCTCACCCTGATCCGCGCAGAGCGAGAGCCGCGGCCATTTCTATGATCCCAACCTCGACCGGCGCGGCGAAGGCTATCGGATTGGTGCTGCCGGAATTAAAGGGTAAGCTTGACGGTTTCTCGATGAGAGTGCCGGTTGCAAACGTTTCCGTAGTCGATCTTACGGCAATGTTGAAGAAAAATGCTACCGCCGAAGATATCAATAGGGCGCTTAAGGCCGCTTCTGAAGGCAAGCTTAAGGGCATAATGGATTACACGGAAGACGACGTGGTATCGGTGGACTTCAATCATTATCCGGCGTCTGCTACCGTAGATTCTAAAATGACCAAAGTTATCGATGGCAACTTCGCTAAGATAATAGCGTGGTACGATAATGAATGGGGATATTCCTGCAGAGTCGTAGACCTTATCGAATATATGGTCAAGAAGGGCCTGTAGAAGTGTCTGCACCCGGGAGGGAATGCCCCTCTCGGGTGCGGCATCTCGCAGGGACGCTCGTCCGCCTCCAGCGGGCGGACTCGCTCCAGGGAAAATTTTTATGCCGCCGCTAGTCAGCAACAGCGGACCAAGCCATAAAAAATTTTCAGGCCCTGCTCAATACCGCACCCTCGAAGGGCCCACCCACCCAGTCCCGCAAAAAATTTTTCGTTTCTTCAGTAAGGCAGATACCGGCAGGGTGCCCTTGAGGCGAAATGATTTTGCCAAGACCATATAATTACCCAAACGTTTTGGCTCAATAGCTCCCATAAGAATAAAAGATTAACCTTATATAGCTACATACAAAACCAATAATCCTAGATGGCAAAATCCGCTGAAAGGGCCCCTGGCGGTATCTGCCATATATTGTAATGCGAAAAATTTCCTATCTTTTTTGCCAT
>JBAZUO010000020.1:0-29363 GCA_041661345.1 Candidatus Omnitrophota bacterium
TGGACCATAGTTTAAGTGCCCATAGCCGCACTTCCGGGTTTTTATCTTCGGCGAGATCGATTACCTGATCCGATATTGCACGTGGGAAAGCTTCGAGCAGCGATACTATCTTACGGCGATACGGTGTGTTCCTTTTTAAAACGGATAAAAGCATCTTTGCGGATTCATCTGTTTTTGTTTGCCCGAGGGCAAGTATGCTGAAATATAAGATATCCGCGTCGCGGGAACGTAAAAGCTTTGGGAATATTTTCAATACGGACGGTTCCTCGGAATAGCCAAGGCACATTATGGCTTCAATGCGGCGCCACTTATTTCCCCATCTCACCGCTATCTTTTCGAGCCTGGTGAGCCTTTTTTTGTTAACAAAACAAACTTTAAAGAATTTCTGTTCGGCATCATTGAAGAATACGCCTTCCCTGTCTCTATTGGACTGAATATCGATGAATTGCCGAGGTGTGGTGCCGGACGCAAAAGGCAAGCAGACATTCTTTCCCGCGGCCTTTCCGGAGAGGATAAGCTCAACCATGTCTTTTTTTATGTTTAATAAGGCCTTCTTGCGCCTTTTCCTGCTATAGATATTAAGCAAGGAAGATGTTATTATCGCAAAACTTAAAGCCAATGACAAAGCCAGAAGTACTATATCTATCTTCCAGATTATATCGACGTGATAATTGTACATTAGAATTTAACGGATGCCCCGAAGTACAAGCTTCTTTTTATGAATTTGGGCGCTTCCTCGCCGTACGCATAACCGGCTTTGAGATTTATGCCTTTGTACAGGTTGTAATTGAATCCAGTAAAGAGTATGAAACCCCTTTCAAGGCGCGCATCATAGCTGTATATATCGTATAATCTTTCGCCGAAAGCTACTCCGCAGTTCCACTGCAGAGATTTTGTAATTGCAAAATTGCCTTTAACTATACCGAAATTCCCCGTATCGTTGGATTCCATAAACCCGATGCCCCAGTTAGCGCTCATATAACTGTCGCCGAAATAATATATGAGCCCGGGATATACGGTATGTACGTCGTACAGGACGTAACCTTTGTATGTATAGCCCAACTGCCAGTATAGTTCGCGATAAAGTTTATGGCCATACTCAAATATCGATATGAATTCATAAATGTAATTTACCAGCCACCCGAACCCTATTTCGGTGTGGACATAGGAATCTTTAAAGTTAATATAGTTTCCGAAGTTGGCCGTATAGTCTTTATTGTCAAATCGCTCCAACTGTGAGACGGAGAGGTAGCTTGTTATATTTTTGTGGGTATATCCGAAGGTGTTTGTTAATTCATTCCAGTGTCCGGTTCTGGTGCCCTGTAGGACGTCACCTGGTTCATAGTAGACGTCGAAGTAATAACTATCCTTTTTCTCGGGTTGTTCTTTAACAATTCCCATTGGAGGGGTTATTTCTCTTATGAGCCTTTCCTGGTCAGCCTGTTCAGCGGCATGG
Source organism: Candidatus Omnitrophota bacterium (assembly GCA_041661345.1). Lineage (GTDB taxonomy): Bacteria > Omnitrophota > Gorgyraeia > 2-01-FULL-45-10 > 2-01-FULL-45-10 > JAPLMI01. The sequence continues at coordinate 1,457 of JBAZUO010000020.1, forward strand.
GATGCGGGCATCAAAGAAAGCAGCACATAAGATATCAGTAGCAGAACTCTTATGGTTTTACGCGGCATCTTTTATTTTCTGTATTTTGATGCGATGTCAATAGCGGCCTGGATATTTTTTATCTCTGCTTTCAGGTCGGAAGTTTTTATAATAAATCCTGACGCGTTGAATTTAGTCGCTATCTTAAATCTCTCCTCATTGGAGAAAGCGGTTACTATGAATATGGGAACGACCTTATCTTCCAGCCTGATCCTTCGCAAGACTTCAAGCCCGTCTGTGCCGGGCATCATTATATCCAGGAGAAGCGCATCCGGCTTTACGCTCTTAAATTTGCTCAAGCCTTCATCGCCGTCTAATGCGGTGAAAACCTCATAACCGCTCGCCTCCAGCCTCGCCTTCAGAAGATCTACAAATTCGTACTCGTCATCCACCACCAGTATCTTTTTCTTCTCTGCCATAATATGCCTTTTCCCCGAAGGATCGCTCGGCCGGGCTTTCATAACTTTCTACCGATATGAAAGCCCGGAGTTGTCAAAAACCGATTTTAAAGGCTCTTCTGCTTTATTATTCTTTCTGCCTCCAGCCAATCATCCATTGAACGGCCGCACTTCTTTCCCCTCTTCTCGTAAAGCTCGTAAGCTTTTTTTCTAATCATCTCCGCGATCTGACTGCTGTCTGCGGATACTTTGGAAGTTGCGCTTTTGCCGAAACCTGTCCTTGCCATAAATTTCACCCCCTCATCTACTCGTATTTTTTCTTTAATTCCGAAAGAAATACCAGATGTTTCTTCTCCTCGTCGATAAGGATTTGGATCTTTTCTTTATGATAAGGGTTCATGTATTTTAATAGTTCGTTAAAGAATAATATGGCGTCCTTTTCAAACCCTATTCCATACCGGATCGCCTCAATCTCGGCCTTGATATTCTTTGAAAACCATTCTTTGGTGACTTGTTTGTAGAGAAGGTCGTCCATAGCTGCTTTCATGTAGGATGCGAGTTCGCCCTGGAAAGACTCTGTGGCTTCTGATTCTTCGGTGGTGTTACGGATTTCGGTGAACTTCTTTATGTGGGTGTTTTCCCAATCCCTGAGCTTAACGAAAAGGTCCTTGACTGCCCCATCCTGAAATTTTTCGGCCGCGTAGCCGTAAAAATCCCGCCTCTTTTTTTCTTTCTCTATACCCATATCCATAACTTCGGCGGCGTTAAAGACGTTAGGCATGCTTAGCTCCTCTGAGGATTGATTCTATCATAAATGTCATTATCAAGCAAATTTTTTTGCTCCAAAGCAGGTCGATAGTGACAAGGCCGATTTTATCAACGGATGGTTAAGCGGGACCTTCCTGCAGCCCTTCGCGACGTCCTTTAACCTGACGGTAACGATCTTGTCGCTCTTTACAGCTGCCATACATCCGAACTGCCCGGCCTTGATCATGTCAACTGCCTTGGTGCCCAACTGGGTTGCAAGAACCCTGTCGGAAGGCGTCGGCGATCCGCCCCTCTGCAGATGGCCCATAACGACTGAGCGCGTTTCAAGGCTTGTGATCTTTTCGATCTGATCGCCCAGGACGAACGCGATGCCGCCCAGCCTTATAGGGTCGGAGCTTTCTTTGACGATGCGTTGTATTACGATCTCTCCGCCTTTCGGTTTTGCCCCCTCCGATACAACAACTATGCTGAACCTTTTCCCCTTCTTGTGGCGTTCGAAAAGCTTTTTCGCTATTACATCTATTTCATATGGTATTTCCGGGATCAGTATGACGTCGCCTCCGCCGGCAATACCGGAATGAAGCGCTATCCATCCAGCATGATGGCCCATGACCTCGATTATCATTACCCTGTGATGAGATTGAGCGGTCGAGTGTAGCCTGTCTATGCCTTCCGTAGCGACCCAGACGGCAGAATCGAATCCGAATGTTATGTCGGTACCCATAATGTCGTTGTCTATCGTCTTTGGCACGCCGACTATCGGGACACCATCCTGGTGTAATCTATTTGCTATACCTAAAGTGCCGTCACCGCCGATGCAAACCAGGCAGTCGAGGCCCATATTATCTATGTTCCCGATAGCCTGTTTTGACATATCTTTAAAATCAAGCTTATCGCCTCTCTTGATCGCGTACCTGTACGGGTTGGCCTTTTTTGATGTTCCAAGTATCGTGCCCCCCACCGTCAATATGCCGGCCAGATCATTATATTCGAGTCTTCTATAGCGATTATTTACAAGCCCTTCATAGCCATCTTCTATTCCTATCAGCTCGGCGTCCATTTCATGGATCGCCTTCTTTCCCACGGCCCTTATCACGGCATTGATACCCGGGCAATCCCCGCCGCCGGTCAGGATCCCTATTCTAAGTTTTTTATTCATGCTTTCCCTCTTTTCGTTACAGGTAATGTACTACGATCTCTGTCAATACCACTATGTCTTCCGTGCAGAATATATCCGAAATAGTTTTATCGAATAATATGTTAGTATCGGGGCCGAATTCTTCATCGGCCTTCGATATCGTTATGAGTATCGGCGCTTTATCCATTACGGTCAATACGATCCCGGCGTCGCCCGGTAAGCCTTTTTCATATGGCAGGCTTTGCGGCGTTTTCAATATCGCCTGCGGCGTCATGCCATATTTTTTTAATATCCTATCGATCGTCCGTTTTTTAAACGCGGGAAAGTAGGCTTCGCCGCCTTCGATCTCTCTAAAGTCTATCCACTGCCCACTGGGCTCCGGCAGACTTCCAAGCTTCAATTTTTTAGCAAGATAGTGAAGAATTATTATGGATGTGTAATCTTTGGCAGGTATGTTGCAAGAATCGGACAATACGGTTCTGTTTTTCAGGTCGACGGTGTAAGTGTCAGATAATAGTTTGACAGCATGCGTTTCGCCCTCGCGAGTAATGGCCAATAGATCATCCCACGCCTTTTCCAGTGCTTGTTGATAGCCCATGGAGGTTAGTATACTATATTTTAGTGTAGATTAGCGAAATTTTTCACATCAAAAGAATGCGATGTGGCGAGTGGTTCACAGGGACGCTCGGTTTGCTCCAGCGGCAAACCTCACTCCGGGGAAAATTTTTTGTCCCGCCGCCTTTGGCGGCGGACCAATCTCCAAAAAATTTTCAGGCCCTGTTCACCACATCGCCACATCGCATTTCTGATGAGCGAAAAATTTACGGGGGTGTGGGCAGGAAATTTTACGGGTGACGCGACTGAAGGCTTTTCTCTTATGGGCGAGCATGGGATGGGGGTGCCCGCTGTTTAGGATTGCATAATAGTAAGCCCGTGCCCCAGATTAACAAGTCCTGTTGTAGGCAATCCTAGCGGGCATACAGACACAACTTGTGATTTAACTTATCTATTGTGAACCCCGTGCGAGCCCTAGAAAGAAAAGACGAGGTCGCGGCAGGACCCGTAAAATTTTTTTATCTTTCTTTGATAAATAAGGCTGATAGGATATAATAAATTCTATGATTTATGACAGGTTTCAGCAGGAAGCGATTGATCATATAAATAATGGCCACTCCGTTATCGTCTCGGCCCCCACAGGCGCCGGCAAGACCGCTATTGCCGAGCATGTCATAGAGACGGCGTTAAAGCAAAAAACATGCGTCATATATACCGCCCCGATCAAGGCCCTCTCCAATCAGAAGTTCCGCGATTTTCAGGCCGGCTACAGGGATTCGATAGGAATATTGACGGGCGATGTTTCGCTGAATGCCGATGCCCCTATACTTATAATGACGACCGAAATATTCCGCAATAAGGTATTGGATGAGCCGGATAGCCTGAAGAAATATTCCTGGATAATATTCGACGAGGTTCATTACATCGATAATCCTGAACGGGGTACCGTCTGGGAGGAGTCGCTGATATTCCTGCCAAAACACATGAATATGCTCTGCCTTTCCGCGACGATCCCGAATATCGATCAGTTCGCGCAGTGGATCGAGTCGATCCATGACAAGAAGGTCAAGGTGGTCATCGAGTCGAAAAGGCCGGTGCCGCTTCACTTTTACTTTCAATGCCAGAATCAGGTGGTCGATAATATTCATAAGATCAATCGTCTGAGAGACTTTCACAAAACCAATAAGACGACGAGCCTTATAAAGTACGTCAAGGACAAGGGCGGGCTGCCGTGCATATACTTTGTATTCGGCAGAAAACGCGCGGAATACCTGGCGAGCGAGTTATACAACTATAATTTTCTTGATACGATAGAACAGGTAAAGATCATGGACCTCTATGATTCCTTGTGCGAACGGTTCGATCTTAAAAATGAGAAACGCGCCGTGGAGATGGCACCCTTAATAGAGAGAGGCATTGCTTTTCATCACGCCGGGATGTTGCCGACCTTAAAAGAAGTTATCGAGAGGTTATTTACCAGCAGGCTCCTTAAGGTGATATTCACCACAGAGACATTTGCCTTGGGTATAAATATGCCCAGCCGCTCCGTTATATTTGATGAGCTGAAGAAGTTTTATGGAAGCTACATCAGGACGCTCAAGACAAGAGACTTTTTTCAGATGGCAGGCCGCGCGGGCCGCCGGGGTATCGATACGGAAGGTTTTGTATACAGCCGTATAAACCTGCGCAGAATAAGGTTTGACGAAGCCAATCGAGTAATATACGGAAAACCTGAGGACGTCAGGAGCCAGTTTAACGCATCGTACGCGACGATGCTGAACCTTTTCGAAAAATACGGCGAAGACCTCTATAAGATATATCCCCTCTCCTTTCACTTTTTTCAGACGAAGAAAAATCAGCAGAAGGCCGCAGTTCATCTCATGGAGTTGAAGCTCAAACTGCTGAAGGAGCTCTCATGCATCGAAGGCTCGAAATTAACGGCAAAAGGGCATTTCGCCAAGGCCGTTTACGGATATGAGCTTATACTTGCCGAGCTCTACAGTGAAGGTGTTTTTGAGTGGCTGGATGAGATCGGTTTGGGAATAATAGCCGTGGCCACCGTATTCGAACCGCGTAAGAATCAGCAGCCGCCGCCGGGCCTTTCGAAGATGTGCCAGGATATAAAATCGAAATGCGATCCCGTCTATGAGCGTGTGCGTCAAAAAGAGGCGCGTCATGGTGTGTTCCCTCTGAGCAAGGCTTTCCATTTCAATATGGCAAAGGCCATGGAGGGCTGGATGCATGGAATGCCGTTCGATAAAGTGCTGCAGCTTACGGATACCGACGAGGGCGAGGTTATAAGATATTTTCGTATGGCAGTCCAGATATTACGCGAAATACAGGATGCCCCCATCTCTCCCGTTCTTGAGGAGAGAATAAAGAAAGCGATCCGCCTTATTTCCAGGGATGTCGTTGACGCCGAGAAGCAACTGCGGGGTTAAAATAGCCTATCCTAAGTCGCGGAAACTTTTTCTTCAGTATTTCTATTGAATTATCTATGCCAACCAGGCCTTTGCTGTATGCCTTAACTTTCAATTTCTTAAAATATAATAACGGATCGTAATTAAGATTACGCCATTGAATCATGTCGATCTTGTATGTTGCGATCAATTCTTTAAGCGCTTCAAGCTCATTTTTTGAATCGGTAAACCCGGGCATTGTAAGATAGTTTATGGATATGAATTTACCCTTTCTCTTCCCATTCTTTATCGAATTCATAACATCGTTGAATTTATATCCGGACGGCCTGTAGTATCTATTGTAGTAGGCCGGCCTTGCGCTGTTCAGGCTTATCCTGGCGCTGTCCAGGCCGCAATCAAATAATCTTGCTAGCGTCATAGGCTTACTGCCATTAGTGTTGATATTTATCGTGCCCTTCGCCGTAACATTTCTTATCAAATTTATAGCACTCTCTATTATATTTCCGGCGAGAAGCGGTTCCCCCTCGCAGCCCTGCCCAAAGCTTACTATTGGATTTTTAGCGTTAAATATGTGAAATAGCGCTACCTGGGCAAGCTCGTCAGGCGAGGGAATAAATTTTATCCTGGGCTGGCTCGCGCAAAGCTTTGAGGCGGCCTGGAACGATATGCACCCAGCGCACCTTGCGTTACAGGCCGGGGATGTGGGAAGCGGCGCCTCGTACCTGCTTAGGAAAAAGTTCTGCGCATTTGCGCAGCCGTAAACTAGGGCGCATTGCTCAAGGTGAGGGATCAGCCTGTTAGATGGGAATATTTTTTTTAGTTTCCGTATGTTAGTTGCAACGGTATCGATATCGATGAATCGCTGGTCATGGCGCCGGTCTTTATCGACAAGCATACCTGTTGCGTAAAGTTCTCCCTTGTAAAGAGCGCAGGCTGCGTATGAAAAAAGCGGCAGCGGCCTGATCCCCGGCATCTCCCTGTAGGAAGGGCTAAACGTTACGGCGTAACCGGGCCTTAAGAACGCGGCAACCGCAAAAGAGTTTTTAACTCCCAAAAAACCGCTTACTGGATCATATCCAATAGCCGCTCTGCCGGGCAGCATAAATAACCTGCTTCCCTGGGGAAGCTTTATAAGATCGCCGGCTTCTATTTTATAAAAGCAGCCGTTTTTCATGGACGAAGCGGCCAAGTCTTCGCATATGGAGATCCTGCCATTCTTATCGGCGATCAATAATCCTGGTATATTTTTCATCGTTTTGTGAACAATTCTTTTGCCAGCTCTATTTTTTTGAGCGACCTGAGCGCTTCGATAACGTATTTTCTATTTTCAGGATTTTTATATTGAATGAGCGCCCTGTGCAGTTTTCTTTCCCTGCCGAGCTTCGCCACATGTATCAGTTTTCCGGTAAAAAAATCTTTTTCGGTATAGTACATGCATGACGAGACTGTCATGGGAAGCGGCAGGTAGTCCTGTATCTGCTCAGGATAGATGTGCAAACTTTTAAGTTTCAACGCCAGATCTAATTCGCTCTCCAGCGTAGCGCCGGGATGGGCGCTTATTATGTAATTTACAAGATATTGCCGTTTTCCGGCGCGTTGGGAGAAATGGTCAAACCGGTCTCGGAAGCTTTCGTATACGTCAAAAGAGGGCTTATTCATAAGTTTTAAGATCCCCGCATCACAGTGCTCGGGGGCTACCTTCAGCTGTCCGCTTACATGATCCCTGCACAACGCTTCAAGGTATGCGTCGGATACCCTACCGGTCAAGAGATCGTATCTGATGCCGCTTCCGACGAATACATGCTTTACCCCTGGTATTTTTAAGGCATCACTCCAGAGCTTGATAGCCTCTTTGTATCCAAGCTCAAGGCTCTCGCATTTTGACGGCATAAGGCATCTCTTGGCGGCGCATGTTCCGCCATTTTTCCATCGTCGGCATTCGGACATATAGAGATTCACGGTCGGCCCGCCGATATCGGTAATGGTGCCCCGGAAATTTACATCTTCGGCAATTTTGCCTATTTCTCTTAATATGGATCCGGCGCTGCGGCTATGCACTATACGGCCCTGGTGCATATACAGGGAACAGAAACTGCATTCTCCGGCGCAGCCGCGGTGCGATGTCACGGAGAACCTGACCGATTCAAATCCGGGCACGCCGCCGTCCTTGTCATACACCGGATGCCAGCGTCGCGCGTAATCTAAATCGTAGATATTATCCAGTTCTTTCGTCGTGTGAGGTATTGCCGGAGGATATTGTATGACATATCGATCGGCGTGTTTTTGTAACATCGTTTTACCTCTGAATGGATCGGCCTCGGAATATATTATCTTGAGGGCCTCTATAAATTTATCTTTATTGGCGCTCACATCCTCAAAGGAAGGCAGCTTGGTGTAATTTTTGATTCCCTCGATTTTATTACTTATTATGGACGTGCCGGGTATATCCCTTATGGATTTTACATCTATTCCGTTCTTTACCCGGGCCGCGATCTCGAGGATCTGCCTCTCCCCCATACCATACACAAGAATGTCCGCTTTTGAATCCAGGAGGATCGAGCGCCTGACCTTGTCCGACCAGTAATCGTAATGGGCAAGCCTCCTTAGGCTGGCTTCGAGGCCGCCTATAACCACTGCCGTGCCCGGAAAACACTGGCGTATCTTGTTCGTGTAAACCATTATCGCCCTGTCGGGCCGAAGGGCGGTTTTACCGCCGGGTGAGTAGTCATCGGCGGATCTCGGTTTCTTATTCGCGGTATAATTTGCCACCATCGAATCGAGATTGCCCGCGGTGACGCCGAAGAATAGTTTGGGCCTGCCTAATTTCTTAAAATCATCGAGTTTATCACAGTTCGGCTGAGCGATTATGCCTACCCTGTAACCGGCGCCTTCCAGCACGCGGCCGATTACCGCGGCTGCATAGGAAGGATGGTCGACGTAGGCGTCACCCGAAACCAGTATCACATCCAGTTCATCCCATCCGCGGGACTTCATATCATCCTGTGATATCGGAAGGAATTTTCTATTCATATGCTTTTTTCCAGTATCTTTCTGTATACTTCTTTAAAATCCTTTGTTGCGCAGTTATAATCGGATATTTTCGACAGCTCCCTGCTCGTCGAATTGAATGCTATCGAATATCCGCATTCTTTCGCGAGCGGGATATCGCCTTCGCTATCGCCTACGGATATGGTTTCAGAAGGCGTAATGCCGAATCGGGCGAATATATGCTTGAGGATCTTATGCTTGGCGCCATGCTCGAGGTTGATCGTAACGCCTCCGGTCAGCATACCTTTCCTTGACATGAGCCTGTTTGATATAGTGTAATCGAATTTAAGCTCTTTTATTATTCTGTCCGGCATATACTGCAGCCCCGTTGAGACAGCCGCGAGTTTAAAACCCAGGCCTTTCAGTTTTATTATGCACGATTTCGCGTTCTTTGAATAGCGGGTAGATTTGAAAAGGTTCCTGATCCTCGCCTCCGGCATGCCTTTCCAGTGGGCGGCGTCAAGATGGCAAAATCTTTTGTAAGATATTTTTCCGGCGAAAAATGCGTCCTGATACTGAAAGGCCCTTTTTGACCAGAGCTTAAGCCTCTCGTGGATATATCTCCAGGAACTTATGTGGTTGGTTATTGTTCCGTCAATATCGAAGATTATGAGTTTGAAATTTTTAGGCCTTATCTTCAATGGAGTCCAGAAGGATCGTTGCCTTATTGTCCAGGATCTCAAGGAAGCCGCTGTCGGATGGATAGGCCTCGGTTTTACCTGCACCATCCCTGATAACGATTTTGCCCGGCCCGAGCGTGGTTATGAATGGAGCATGGTTTGCAAGGATTCCCACATAGCCCATTTCGGCCGGAGCGACAATCGATTGTACGTCCCCATCAAATACCGAAGTCTTCGGCGTGGAAATATTTAAATGAAACAGGTTAGCCACTAACTCGTCCTTTCGTTTTTGAGCCTGTTTCCTTTTTCGATAGCCTCTTCGATCCCGCCTACCATATAGAATGCCTGTTCGGGCATATCATCAAGCTTCCCATCCAGTATCATCCTGAAACCTTTTATGGTGTCGGATAGTTTTACATATTTTCCTTTTAGGCCCGTGAATTGTTCCGCTACGAAAAATGGCTGTGATAGGAATCTCTGCATTTTTCTGGCGCGGGCCACGATCAGCTTATCCGCATCGGAGAGTTCGTCGATGCCAAGGATCGAGATTATGTCTTTTAGATCCTTATATCTCTGGAGGACCTTCTGTACGCCTATTGCCGTATTATAATGAACGTCCCCGAGAATACGTGAATCCATTATCTTTGATGTCGAATCGAGCGGGTCGACAGCCGGGTAGATGCCCAATTCCGATATCTGACGCGACAGCACCATCTTTGCGTCCAGGTGAGAGAACGTTGTTGCCGGTGCCGGGTCTGTGATGTCATCGGCGGGAACGTAAATCGCTTGGACCGATGTTATCGATCCGCGTTTCGTGGATACTATCCTCTCCTGCAGCTGGGCCATTTCAGTGCCGAGTGAGGGCTGGTATCCGACCGCGGACGGCATCCTGCCGAGGAGCGTCGATACCTCACTTCCTGCCTGAACGAATCTATAAATATTATCTATGAACAGAAGCACATCCATCCCTTCCTCATCCCTGAAATGCTCTGCCATTGTAAGCGCGGAAAGGCCGACCCTGAACCTTACGCCCGGCGACTCGCTCATCTCACCGAATACAAGGGCGGTCTTCTTCACTACGCCAGATTTATTCAGATCAAGCCAAAGCTCATTGCCTTCCCTTGTGCGTTCCCCGACACCTCCGAATACCGACACCCCGCCATGCTCGGTAGCAATGGTGCGTATGAGCTCCATAACTATTACCGTTTTCCCTACGCCGGCGCCGCCGAATAGGCCGATCTTGCCGCCCTTTGGATATGGCGCTAGTAAATCTATAACCTTTATGCCGGTTTCGAGCATAGATGATACAGATAACTGCTCTTCGAATGAAGGCGGCTGTTTATGTATAGTCGCCCTCTTTTCCGGATTCTGGATCGGCCCTTTGGCATCGATCGGTTCTCCCAGGATATTAAATATTCGTCCGAGCGTTTGCTCGCCGACCGGCACGCTTATCGATTTTTCCATATCCCGGGCTATCATCCCACGAACGAGGCCGTCGGTCGAGCCGAGCGCAATACATCGTGCGGTATTGTTTCCGGTCAACTGCTCAACCTCAAGCGTCAGGTCTATATTATGCTCTTTGTCTTCGATCTTTATGGCGCCCAAAATAGCCGGCAGTTCCCTTTCCGGGAACCTTATGTCGACTACCGGGCCTATGACCTGTATGATCTTTCCCTGTGCCATGATTATTCCTTCAGCGCTTCGGCGGAAAGCGCGATCTCTAGTACCTCTTTTGTTATTGCGGCCTGCCTGGCCTTATTGCGCTGCAACGTTAAAGTATTAATGAGTTCTTCCGCGTTATCTGTAGCGACCTTCATGGCGAGCATTCTGGCCGAATGCTCGGCGGTGAATGCGTCGAGCACTATCGTATTCATCTTTGCAGATAGATAACGCGGTACCATGCGGTCCAGGATAGCCTTCGTGCCGGGTTCCAGAATGTAGTAATTTCTTGGCTCCGGTACATAAGAAATATTCAGAAATTTTTCCACAGCCGGTATGTGCCTTAAGTTTGAACTAAAATGCGTATAGGCTATATGCACCTCGTCAACGGTACCCGAGAGAAAGATGTTTGTCAGTTCCGATACGAGATCGTCCACAACTTTCGCCGAATGGCGTCCGTATAACCCGAGATGCGATCTGGCTACTTCGTATCCCTTATTTTTAAAATAAGCGGAAACCTCTTTGCCGATGGCGATTATTTTAACGTTCTTTCGATTCCCGATGTTTATAAAGTTCTCCGCCGCCCTGATGATATTATTGTTATAGGTGCCGCATAGGCCTGCGTCCGAGGCTATGACACACATGGCTATACCTTTTGAGCCATCGCGCTTTTCCAAGTAAGGGCTGGACGCGTTGTCGATGTCGGAGAGAAGCCTCTTAAGAACAAATTCCAGGTTCGACGAATAATGACGCGAGGCATAGAAAGCGTTCCTGACGCGGTTTAACTTCGCGGCGGAGACCATCTCCATTGCGCGCGTGATCTTTCTCGTGCTCTCGACGCTCTTTATCCTGGATTTAATCTGTCTTAAATTCTGTATCATACGATACCCTTGGACCTCATCTCGATCTTAAAGTTTTTTATCGCCTCATCAAGTTTGGCTTTAAGCGAATCCGTAAACTCGCCTCTCTTTTCTATCTCATAGGAGATCTCGGGATAGCTCAATTCCATATATTTATATAGTAGAGGCTCCAGTTTTCCCATTGATTCTACGGGCAGGTCATCCATGAAGCCGTTTATGCCCGCGTATATGAGCATTATCTGTTTTGCCACGGGCAGGGGTTCGTACTGACCTTGCTTCAGGAGCTCGACCATGCGCTCGCCTCTTAATATCTGAGCCTTTGTCGTCTTGTCCAATTCGCTTCCGAATTGCGTGAATGCCAATAATTCGCGATATTGCGCCAGGTCGAGCCTTAAACGTCCGGCGACCTGTTTCATAGCCCTTGTCTGCGCGCTTCCGCCCACGCGTGAGACTGACAACCCGACATTTATTGCCGGCCGTACACCGGCGTAGAATAGATCGGTCTCCAGATATATCTGACCATCGGTTATAGAGATCACGTTCGTCGGTATGTAGCTTGTTATGTCGCCCGCCTGTGTTTCGACGATCGGCAGTGCCGTAAGGGAGCCGCCGCCCAGCTCGTTGGATAATTTCGCGGCGCGTTCAAGGAGGCGCGAGTGAAGATAGAATATATCGCCCGGATAGGCCTCTCTTCCGGGAGGGCGCCTGAGTAATAACGAGAGTTGTCTGTATGCCGTCGCATGCTTCGATAAGTCATCATATATAATAAGCGCGTGTTTTCCGGAATACATGAATTCTTCCGCTATCGCGCAGCCGGCGTAAGGGACCAGATACTGCAGTGATGCCGAAGCCCTGGAAGACGCGCTTACTATAACTGTGTATTTCATTGCGCCGTATTTTTCAAGTATTTCGGATACAGCGACTATATTGGACATCTTCTGCCCTATCGCGACGTAGATGCAATAGACGTCTTTGTCCTTCTGGTTGATTATGGTATCGAGCGCTATCGCGGTCTTTCCCGTCTGTCTGTCGGCGATTATCAGCTCGCGCTGTCCGCGTCCAATGGGGATCATCGAATCAATCGCTTTTATTCCGGTCTGAAGCGGTTGATTGACCGGTTGGCGTTCGACTACGTTCGGCGCCCTCCATTCGACCGGTCGGGTCTTGTTTGTCGCTATCGGGCCCTTACCGTCGATTGGCTTTCCGAGAGGATTTATAACCCTGCCGAGGAGCGCTGTTCCTACCGGCACGTGCGCTATCTTTCCGGTCCTTTTTACCGTATCGCCTTCCCTGATCGTCTTTTCGGATCCGAATATAACTACGCCTACGTTATCTTCCTCGAGATTAAAGACTATTCCCGTTATATTGTCCGGGAATTGTACGAGTTCGCCTACCATAACATCATCCAGTCCGTAGACCAACGCTATTCCGTCGCCGACCTGCAGTACCGTACCGACAGACTCCACGCGAAGCCTTGCCTTGTATTTCTCCAGCTCTTTCTTGATTATAGACGTTACTTCTTCGGGTCTAATTTCCATAATGCTCCACATTAAGTGCCATGAGCTTTTCCCTTAAATCTTCAACGCGTTTTCTGATAGAACCGTCTATTATGGTATTTCCCACCTTCACATAGATCCCGCCCAGAAGATCCGGGTCCAATTCGACGTAGAGATGTAGTTTCCTATTAAATCTGTTTTCAAGGGCTATTTTCAGCGCCTCTATCATTTCGATTTCAAGGGGGTAGCTTATCTTCATGAGCGCATCCATCTCTTCGCCATGGGAATATGTTACGCGCGCATAGTCAGCTATATCTGTAAAGATGTTGATCCTGCCCTTATCCAGGAGAAGCTTCAAAAAATTTTTAAGTTCGTCTGGAAAGAAATTCTTCATCGTCCTATCAATGAATTCGAATTTTTCCCTATTTGTTATCTGCAGGCTCTGGGCGAACTCTTTGAATTCCGGGCAATCCACAAATAGGCGTTTGGCTCTTTGCAGCTCCTGGATGCCGCGCTCGAACGTAATAGAATTCGAACATTCCACCAAAAACGCATCCGCGTACCTTCTTGCCAATATCTCGTTCTTTATCATTTTTTACCGATCTTATCTATGAACTCTTCTATCATCTTCCTATCGTGTTCGCCGGAGAGCTTCTCCTCGATTATTTTCTCGGTTGCCTCCATCGTAAGGCTGACGATCTTGTTTTTTAATTTCTCTTCAGCTTTGGCTACTTCTATTTTGACGCTCTCTTTTGCTTTCTCAAATAATTTCTGCGCGTCGCCCTGTGCCTGGACCTGATCTCTTCGGAGGCGCGCCTACCTTCCATAACCGCCGCGTGTATCTTTTCCCTGGCTTCATCCTCTATCCTGGCAAGCTTCTCCCCGTAGGAGTCCTTCAGCCTTTCGATCTCAGTCTTCGCGGTATCTATCTTCCTAAAATCGGACGCTATTCTCTCTTTTCTCGCATCCAGCAGTTTCAGGAACTTATTCCACGTAAACTTACGTAGTATCACCAGAAGCAGAAGAAAACATACGGTCTGCGCGACGATCTCATTGGTACTGAGAAGCTTCAGTAATTCCATAGGCTTGTTATGCGTTACCTTTTATATTTTTCCCGCTATTCCGAATACGAATAGAAGAGCGTATATTGTTAACGCTTCGATAAAGGCACAACCCGTAGCCATATTTATCAGTATCTTTGTGGAAGCCTCAGGCTGCCTACCTGTTGCCTCCATTGCCGCTGCGACCGACTTGCCGAGCGCTATGGCCGATCCGAAAGCGGCTATGCCTAAGCCGATTGGAAGGGCAAGAGCGAGCGCTGTCCTGTAATCCATGTCACACCTCCGATTTGCTGTTGTTTTCTATTTTAAGCTTCCTCGTGCGATAGCGCAAGAGCGAAGTAGATCGTTGTTAACAGGCAAAAGACGACAGCCTGCACTACGGACGCCAGTATGATTATGAAAAAATTGAAGAGTAATAACGGTAGGCCCTTTATCCCGAATCCGGATAGTACCGCAATAAGCATGTCGTCGCCCCAGATGTTGCTGCGCAGACGAAGCGACAGGCTGATGGGCCTCACCAATTCCGAAACTACATGAAGTATCAGCATCATCAATGGTATGAATACCGAAAACGCCAGTATGCCCCTGGGCTCTCCAAGAAGATGATCCACATATCCCAACAAACCCCGCTCTTTCAAGGCCGCGTACTGAACGTATATGAACACGCATAATGCGAGCGCAAGCGTTGTGGACCAGCTTGTGGTCGGAGATTTCATGAACGGTACAAGCCCCGAGAGGTTCATCAGCAGTATATATATAAAGAGCGTACCTATGAACGGCGTGTAGGCTCTCCCCTTCGGCCCTATTATCCCGCATACAAATTCATCGATACCGCCTACTATGAGTTCGCAGGCGCTTTGTAATCTTCCGGGCACCATTCTGGTTTTGCGTGAAGCCAGAAGCGCTAATATGCAGATGATTGTGATTATGATAATGGAGAATATCAGATTTTCCCACGTGCGCAATATGCCGGCAAAGGCCGTGCCGTGGAATGATCTCTCAAGTACAGTTACTATGTTGGGCAATTCGGGCATCTTATTTGTCTAATTTTTCCTCTGTTTTAAGGGCGAGGCGTACAATTCTGACCGTCTCCCTTACGCTGCCGATAAACCCTATCCCGGATAGCAGAATCGTGGTAAACTGCGGCAAGGCGAACCGTTTTACAAGCCAGTCGCCGGCCACATACCCCGTCAGCGGGCCTGCGATCAGTATAAACGGGATGAAGGATAGTAATCCACCTATCTTAATCCATTTATATATCTCTTGCTTCAATTTGTCAAGCTTTCTGTGGCTTTTAATATAGATCGAGCTACATTTTTTGCTGAAATCACGACGTTCTTCGAGGCTTTAAGGCCGAATTTTATCGATTTGGGCTGTATACCTATCATTATTACACGGCATTTAAGGGATTGCAGGAAATAATCTGCCAGTATCCTTGCGGGCATTGTGTGTGTAGAAAAGCTGACGCCGCCGCCTACGTTTTCGATCTCCAGCGCGATAACAGAACCTGTCTTCTTCTTCATCTCCAGGCTGTCTACTATAAGGATATGGCTTGGGCGGAATCTTCTGATCTCTCCGGTGAGGTTTTCGGGGGCGGTCGCTCCGACGAATATCCCGATTGGTATGCGGGGTTTTAGACTTTTAATTCTTTTCTCGAGCGTTTCAGCGACTATGATACCTGCGGCGTCGTCGCCTCGCAGATCCGATCCTATACCAAGGACCGCTATCCTTCGGGCGCCATCAAGTTTGCTTATCAGGGTCTTTTTCAGGTCCAGCACTGTATGTAACCTTAAGTTTTTTACTGTCCAGCACCGCGAGCTCAAAATCGCTCGTTATTTCCAGGGCCTTCCTGGGGCATGAGTCAACGCACTGGCCGCAGTATATGCATTTTCCGAGATTGATAACTGCTTCGAACTTCTTATCCCCCAACTTGTTTATCGTAATGGCGTTGGACGGGCAATCCCTCATGCACATTTTACAGCCTATGCATTTCTCGGGATAAAATTTGATACGCCCCCTGAATTTGTCCGGCATTCCGGTCCTGATAAACGGATATTTTGTGGTGGCGGGTTTTTTGAATATTGAATTCAAAACCTGTTTTATCATCTTCCCGGGCCTTATCATTTGACCAGGACTCCTTTCAGGATCAGGTTTATGATTATTTGTAGAAACGCGAAAGGAGAAAGGTATTTCCAACAGAATATCATCATCTGGTCGATCCTTAGGCGCGCAAATACCGTCCTCAGCAAAGTCAGGGTCATTATCAGTCCGACAACCTTAAGCAGATAAAGCAGAAAGCCAAGCCCCGCATTAAGCCCGAGCCCGAATGGCAGATAGACGGCGGCCAATAACGACGCTCCGACGATCGCCTCTATATCCAGGGCGAGCCTGAATAATCCGAAAAGCCTGCCGCTATATTCTGTAAATGTCCCGGCAACGATCTCTGTTTCCGCCTCCGGAATATCGAATGGCACCTTCTCCAGCTTCCCGAGCAATGCTATTATCGATATCGCGAAACCTATGATATTGAACACCCAGTAACCGGGATGTCGAGAGTAAAACTCGGCCATCCGGCTTAGCGACCATGTGTTTGCAAGAAGCGCCGGCGCAAGTATGCTCATTAATAGCGGTACTTCATAGGCAAACAGCTGCGTGAGAGACCGTATAGCCCCTATTTTTGAGTAGAGGGAGGTCGAGTACCATCCTCCCAGGAAATATGAGAGCGTCGGTATCGTTAAGAGATATAGAACGACTATCAGGTCCCCGTTAAAAGAGAATATCGCATTTTTACCCCATAGCGGTATATACAGTATCGCGGCAACTGTGGCGGTCAGGGCAAGGATCGGCATGAACTTGAACATCTGCGGATTGGCTTCTTCCGGCACAATATCTTCTTTCGAAACGAGTTTAATGAAGTCTGCGACCGGTTGAAACCACGGCGGGCCAACTCTATTCTGGAGCCTCGCGTGTACTTTCCTGTCCAGGTACTCGGCGATCCAGCCGAATCCCGTAAGGAACACAAGCCCCGGAAATATAAATATGTTGAACAAAGCAGTTAACATTATTTTACCTTGGCTAATTTTGCGCTGAGCTTAGAGTTCAAACCTGAAAAATCGACACCGTGTTTCAGGTGCCATTCGATGCTGTAGTGATGCAGATCTTCCCACTTCATCACCCTTTTCTTTCCTGAATCCGAATCTTTTAATACTGTGAGCCTGTCGGTGCACGAGAAGCATGGATCGATCGCGGCTATTACTATCGGCAGGTCTGCGAGCTGTCTATCCTCGAGCATCTTCGCAACGGTCTGTATGTTTGCCAGCGTCGGCGCGCGTACCTTAACCCTCTCAGGCTTCTCGGTTCCGTTAGATTTAACGTAATGGACATCCTCTCCCCTGGGGGCTTCGTATCTTGACGTAGCTTCACCGGCCGGAATTTTACGCGGAACCTTTACTGTTATCGGCCCTTCGGGAAGATTTTTTAATAGCTGGCGTATCATATTGTAACATTCCATCAGCTCCCCCATCCTGACGAGGGTTCTGCCGTAGACGTCGTTATGATTATCGGTGATGACTTTGAATTTGATCTGGTCATACGCTGCATAGGGGTCATCTCTTCTGACGTCCCTGTCGACGCCCGATGCGCGCGCTGTGGGCCCGACCGCACCCAGCTTTACGGCATCCTTATGAGATAGCACGCCTACGCCGGATAGCCTTTTTATGAGTGTGGTCTCTTCCGTTGCGATCTGTATATAGTATTTCGTCCTCTCTTCGAGCTTGTCCATCGCGTTAAGGGTTTTCTTTATTTGGTCGCTTGTAAGATCACGCCTTACGCCGCCAATCGTATTGATACCGTAGTTGACACGGTTTCCGGTTGTAAGCGCCAGTATGTCCATTACCAGCTCCCGGTCGCGCCACGTGTACATCAGGAGCGTGTCGAATCCGACCTCATGGCCTGCGACACCGAGCCACAATAGATGACTATGGATCCTCTCAAGCTCTGCTATGATCGTTCTGATGTAGAGGGCGCGGTTTGGCACTACTGCGCCGGCTATTTCCTCTACCGCTTGAACGAAACATGTGGAGTGCGAATGCGAACATATCCCGCATATGCGCTCCGTCAAATAAACATCCTGGGTATAAGTCCTCTCTTCGCACGCCTTTTCTATGCCGCGATGATTGTAACCAAGCCGGGCGCTGAACTTCATTATCTTTTCACCGCTAAGCGTGACAAGGAAACTCTCCGGCTCTTTGAGCGCCGGATGCTGAGGGCCTACAGGTATCGTAAATTTATGCATGGTCATCACCAACCTTTTCTTTATTTTTTTTCCAGTCTTTTCTTAATGGGTATTCCCCCGCCGGCCAACCGTCGGGCAGCGGATATCTATTTCCTGGCGCAAGGCCATCGACTTTTATACCCAGCAGGTCCTCGAGCTCTCTCTCGTATATATCGGCGTTGGGGAAAATATCGGTTATGGTTTTTAAGGACGGGTTCACTTTCGCAATGGCCGTTCTTATATTGAGTATACAGCCGTCCTCGCTTGCCATATGATATATGACAGCTATCTTTTCACCTTCATCCAATCCTGTCATGGTGAGGAGTATCGGAAATCTAAGTTCTTTGACTGCGTAATCAAGGAGAGTCTTAAAATTACCGATATCGACATCTGCCAATATCCTCCTCGGGCGCTGTGTCTTTATCCTGTTTTCCAGAAATCCGAATTTCTTAACAAGTGCTTGCAGGATCTCTTCTTCCTTGCTCATTTCTTTTCGCTTTCCTCGAGGCTCGATAACAATTTTACCACGCCGTCTATTATCGCCTTCGGACTTGCCGGGCATCCCGGTATATACGCCGCGACCGGGATCACCTGGTCGATGCCGGATTCTACGTTGTAGCATCCATCAAAGACGCCGCCTGTACAGGCGCATGTGCCGACCGCCACGACGAATTTAGGCGCCGGCATCTGTTCATATATCCTTACAAGCCTGTCCTTTATCTGCCTTGTTACCGGCCCCGAACATACGAGCACATCCGCATGACGCGGGGTGCCCTTCAGCTGCACGCCGAACCGCTCGAGATCGTACCTTGGCGTAAGGGCCGCGATTATCTCGATATCACAAGCATTGCATGCCCCGGTGTTGAAATGGATTATCCACGGTGATTTGATTCGCGCCCAGGTGACTATTTTTTTTACCAATCCCATATCAACTCCTGAAAAGTATGAATAACGCAGCTACTGCGCCTATTACATAAAATACGGCCAGTGCGATTGACTGCGGATCTATAACCGGCGCGGACGTGACCATAAGCGTCATCACGTGCAGTATCGTAAAGAAGAACGCAAATGGGAAAAATTGGCCGTAATCCGGTTGTACCAGGTTCGTCGCCGCGTCCTCTCCGCATGCGTACGACTTGGTGCCGCCGTTACCCGGGCCCTCTTTCTTCTTGAGAGAAAGCATGGCTAATAATCGCGACATGATCAGTAAGCCGGCCAGAAGTATCAGAAAAGCGGCCGGAGGCGAAAGTAATATGTTATTCATTTCTATTGGTCTACCCTTTTAATTTCTGAAGCCGTCTTACATCGAGATCGTTATTATGCCTGAAGATACTTAAGCTTATACCTCCCGCGATAACGACGAAGACCACCTCTATAACTATTATTGTTATCACTATGCTCTGTGCTAATGCGATGCGGCCGGACGCGTATCCCGCGGCCATCACGAGGAGTGTGGCGGCTTTTATCAGCAGTTCAATGCCTATGATCGTACGGATGAGGCCGCGCGTAGCCAGTATGCAGTATGCGCCGGCTATGAAGAGCATTACTGTGAAGAATCCGAATATCGAGAATAGCTGCCATGCGCTCTGGGTCATTTATTGGCCTCCTTAAAAAGTATGACAACTCCGAGCGCCCCGGCTATCATCAACGCTATCTGGCCGAATATGTCGAAATGTCTTATGCCCCACAGGATCGTTCTTACGTCGATGGCGGTATCGCCCATAATGGCTTTCGCAAAATAATTTGGAATTCTCAAATAATACAATACTACTGCCGCGATAACGATTATCACCGGCAGATATATGAAGCGTTTCATTCTGTCCCTGGCCGCGCACTCTATTTCTTTATGGGTTAACGGCTTGGTCAGGCTTATGGCGCTTACGAATATTACGGTTATGAGGCCTGCGCAAACAGATAATTCAAATACCGCGGCAAGGGGCGCATTCAGCCTGAACATAAGTATGGTAATGATGGCACTGGTTAGCGCCAGGCCTATAGTGCCTTTTAACAGGCTTCTGGCCATGACGGCCCAGAGCGCTGAGACGGTCATCGCAAACAAAAGCACAATATTCATGGTCATATCAGAGGTCATTTTATAAATATCTCTTTAATGGGCAGTATCAGGTTACTCAAAATATACGGCGAAAATATCCCTACGCCAATGGTTATGACAGCGAGCAAGGAAGATGCTATCATAAATCCCCATCCCGCCTCTTTCAGGCCATCCAGGCCGTCTTTAAGTTTTCCGAAGAATACCCGGCGCTGCATCGATAATAGATACGCGAGCGTTAAGACGCTCGCCAGTATTGCGATCACTGCGTAAGGATACCGGCCGGCCTGCCAGAGGGCGACTATTATGATGATCTTGCTCCAGAACCCGGAAAGCGGAGGTATTCCGCACACAGAAAGTATCCCTACTACCGACGTGAAACCCGTGACGGGCATTTTTGAGGAGATGCCCCCCATGCGCTGCATGTCGTTTGTGCCGGTCCCCTTTTCAACCGCGGCGGAATTTACGAAGAGGAGCGACTTGAATATCGCGTGGTTGAATAGATGAAATACCGCGCCGGCTATCCCGAGCGCACTGCCTGTACCCAATCCTATGATGATATATCCCACCTGACTTATACTTGAATACGCGAGCATCCTCTTGAAGTCAGTTTGTCCGAGGGCCGCAAATGCACCGACGAGGATTGACACGGCTCCGATAGCAAGCAGAATATTTTTTACAATATCGCTGAATCCGAATATGGCCGTTGTTACCCTTATAAGAGTGTATATTCCCGATACCTTCGTTACGATCCCGGCCAGGAGCACCGAAGCGGATGCCGGCGCTGTCATGTATGCATCGGGTACCCATCCGTGAAACGGAACAAGGCCGCCCTTTATGAAAAGTCCGCACATGAATAGCGTTACGGCAAGCGTTGTCAGGGCGTTATTTGACTGGAATAACGATTTCTGTATCGCGTCGAATGACATATCTACCGATCCCAGAAGGAATAATGCCACGGCTGAGAGCATAAGCACTGTGGCTATCGCGGAAAGCATCATGTACTTGAAAGACCCCTCGAGCGCCTCTACGTTCTTGTCGAAGGCTATCAATATGAAGGAAGATATCGCGGTTACCTCGAGAAATACGTACATAGAGAATATGTCTTTTACCATCACAATTCCGCTCATTCCGATCGATGCTGTTATCAGCAGATTTATGAATCTGAATTTTTTAGTCTCGTCGGGGACGGTATGTTGTGTTACGAGAAGGCTCGCAAGGGAAACTATGCCTATGCATAACAGCACTACGGAGCTTAGGGCGTCGAGTGAGAAAGGCGAAGCGTAGAACAACGATATTATTATCTGGGATATGAAGATGACCGCCGCAAAACAAAATGCCAGGATCGTCCTGAACGGTTTCAGGAATATGTTAAGTATGAATATTCCGCAGATTGGTACTATGATGAGCAGATTATGCATGCAGCCCCCTGATCATTAAGATCACTATTGCCGCAGCGGCTGCCAGTGACCACGCTATGTAATTTTTATAATTGCCGTTATGCGCCTTTCTTATGGTATCGATTATGGCTTTTGCTATGCTCACGATAAGCACATTGTAGGTCCAATCGACCGCCTTATCGATCCGCGATGCCGCTGCCGCGAATATTTTTGTCATGTTGAGTGTGATATTATACGGATCAAGCCGCCCCTTTGCCTGGGTTTTATATATTCCGGATAGTATCGGCGCATGGTAAATGTGATCGACGGCCCCCAATCCCTTGCCGGCCTTCCTTACTCCGTAAATATGGTTTAGGAACGCGGCGATGAGCACCACTGCGGTTGCGGCAACGAGTAGCATGTTTGACGGGAATCCGTAATAATTATGTCCCTCCAGCCTTTCGACTCCAAGAACAGGCTGTATGAGAAATTTGATCGGTAGAATGTTCCATAATCCAAAGACGATACATGCCAATGAGATAAGTATCATCGGGATAAGCATCTGATAAGGCGCTTCTTTGACATTGTCTTTATCCTGTGGCCGCTTCCCCAGATATGCGGCGTGCCCGAGTTTCAAGAATGAGGCCGCTGTGAAGAACGAACCGATGAGTGCCGCTGCGTAGAATATCCATCCTCTCTCAAGGGCGCCGTCATAGACGAGCTCTTTAGAGAAAAATCCGTTAAAAGGCGGAACGCCGGATATGGATAACGCTGTGATGAGGAAACAGGCAAACGTTATCGGCATATTTCGGCCGATGCCGCCAAGTTTCTCGAGATTCGTCGTGCCGGCCTGCTTTTCGACAGAACCGCCGGTTAAAAACAACGCGCATTTGTACATGGAGTTATTTATCATGTGGAAGAGGCCGCCGATTATCCCCACCGGAACAAACGTTCCGATACCGAGGATCATATACCCTATTTGGCTTATGGCGTGGTAAGACAAAAGCCTCTTGTAGTCTTTCTGGACCAGAGCCATCATAACGGCGAAGACTATTGTTATTGCCCCTACTATCATAAGCATATAGCTTACCCAGGAAGACGGATTTGCGCGAAACATATCAAGCGATATTCTTGTAAGGAAATATATTCCGAGAAGTTTCTCGAGGGCGCCGGGCAGCATCGCCATTACCGGCAGCGGTGCATCGACGGCAGCGTCCGGGATCCAGCTATGGAAAGGCATCGATCCTGCCTTTGCTATCGCGCCGATCATGAGTAATACGAATGCAAGCCCGCCCAACCCTGTCAGGCTAGCCGCATTTGAAAAAGCGAAAGAACCCGAAATGTTGCCGTATAGCGCCATGCCTACCATCATACAGAGATCGCTTACGCCTATTATGATGAATGCCTTTGTCGCGGTCTTAAAGGCCTGCATGCCCCCGAGCATGATCATTCCGAACTGTGTAATAAGGAGCGATTCCCAGAAGAACAACATTAGGAGAAGGTTATTCGCGAGCACTGCGCCGTTTAAAAGCGCCAGCGTTATTAATAGGTATGCGGAAAATGATTTGGAATAATTCTTTTGGGACGCGAATGCGTTTGCATATAAGGCAAGGAGGAATCCGAAAAATGCCGCTGCTGAGATGATAAAAGCGCTGAAACAGTATATTCTGAGCGAAAATTCGAAGCCGAATCCTACCCATGGAACGGAAAAAGCGAGATCTTTTTTGAATAGCATGATCGTAACTACAAGATTGGCGAGAGTACCGGCCAGAACCAGCGCATCCTTCAGTTTCTTCGCCTTTTGCGGAACGAGTAAAACGACTATCGCCGCTGCAATCGGTATCAATATAGGTAGTAATAGCATATTCATGTTATAGACCCAACATCTGCTTAACCGCACCCTGCACAAATTGAGACGGATAATTTATGTAAATACCGCCAAGGATCGATAGTATTGCCAGGAGGGCCACTGAAAAAACCATGGTCTTCGACCCCTCCCTGACTTTTATAACGCCCTCCCCCAGGAAGATGGCATTGAATATCCTGAACAGGTATATTATCGTCAGCAGCGATCCGAATAAAAACGTCATTGCTATCCAGGTATGGCCGCTTGATACGGCGCCCGAAAATACAAGATATTTACTGAAGAATCCGCCGAACGGCGGTACGCCCATTACGGAAAATGCGCAAGCTAAGAATGATATCGCGGTTATGGGCATCGTGGCTATCAGCCCGCCCATCTTTGTTATATCCTTGGTCTTTGCGTTCTGTTCCACTATGCCGGCGCAAAGGAATAGCCCGCCCTTTGCGAGCCCGTGCATGAGTATGAATAATAGCGCGCCCGCGATGCCTATTTCACCTCCGACACTAAGTCCAAGCAGTATGAATGCTATCTGGCTTACGGTCGAGTAGGCTATTATGCGCTTCATATCGTTTTCCACAAGGGCTGCGCCTGCGGCTACGAGCGCGCTTATCGCCGCTATCACAGGAATTATCGTATGCCACATTACTGAGAATGAGAATGTTACTACGAACAGCCTTGCGAAGACGTATACACCTATCTTGACGAGAAGCGCGGCATGCAGAAGCGCGGTTACCGGGGACGGCGCTACGCCGGCGTCCGGAAGCCATGTGTGGAACGGAAGTGTGGCCGATTTTGAAAGTATGCCGAAGAGTATCAACATGACAATTATATCCGGGATCGGATTACCTTTAAGAGAATTTTTTATAACCACCATATCGAAGGAACCTGTCAACTGATGTATATAGATAAAGCCTATAAGCATGCAAATGGCTCCGAAAAAGGTAACAAGAAACGCCTTGTCGGCTTTCATGACATGCTCTTTTTCCCGGAAGAAGCCTATCAGCCGCCAGCTGGTTATCGCCGTTATCTCCCAGAATAGGTACAGGTATATCAGATTTCCCGAATAAATAATGCCCATCATGGCGCCTACAAATAGCACAACCATGAAATAATATTCGTTCCGATTCTTGTAATGGCCTATATAACCGAATGAATAAAGGATTATGATAGCACTTATGAGGGATGAGACAAGCGCCATGAATACGGCAAGCTGATCGGCTGTCAGAATGAAGTCGAAACCAAGCGGAAGGCCGTGCATGATAGTGATCTTCTCGCCGGCCGCGATCATAGGCATGATGAATGCAGATCCGATTAGCGGCGTCAACACTAAGAGAAGCGCCAAACAATTTCTCAGTTTTTCGGAAATACGCCCGGCGATAGGAAGTAGAAACGATCCTATCGCCGGTACGAATACTATTGCGAGAAGCACATTCGTCTGCATAATATTTAAGTCGAAGCTACATCCGGGGCTGATTTTTTACTCTGCCATATTGCCCACACCATGCCGCCGCAAAGTAGCCCAACAACCACCAGTGCCCCGGCGCCAAGTTTGCTGTATTGCACTACGATCGGTGCTATTATGACAGAGACCAGGTTCACTACCTTTATCATCGGATTTAATGCAGGGCCGGCTGTGTCCTTAAGCGGGTCACCTACCGTATCACCCACAACACCTGCCTTATGTCTTTCAGAGCCCTTGCCGCGATTCTTTGCGGTGTCGCGCTCTTCGTCTTCTATCGTCTTCTTTGCATTATCCCATGCTCCGCCGGCGTTTGACATAAATACAGCCAGCAATTGTCCGGATAATATTATACCTGCCAGGAATCCTCCGAGCGCCTCTACCTGCAGAACAAGGCCAACCAATATCGGGGATACGACGCTTATGAACGCAAGGCTTATCAATTCCTTTTGTGCCGCGTTCGTAGATATCGCTACCGCCTGTTTATAGTCTGGCTTCACTTTACCGTCCAATACACCAAGACGAAACTGCCTGCGAACCTCTTCAACTATGAGAGACGCGGCGCGGCTTACGGCTTTTATGCAGAATGAAGAAAATAACCATGGTATCGCTCCGCCGATCAACATACCGACGAATACCTGAGGAACGGATACTCTTATACCGACGGTGTTCAATTGTTCCGCGATAGGCATACCCATGGCCGCTTGTACCTTGCTTACGTCTACCATGTAAGAGCCGAATAATGAAACGGCCGCAATAACCGCCGATCCTATAGCAACTCCCTTAGTGATAGCTTTTGTGGTATTGCCAACCGCATCCAGATCGGCCATAATTTTGCGCGCCTTAGTAGTGGCCGCATCTTTTTTGTCATGCCAAGCCATTTCTCCGATGCCGTTCGCGTTATCGGCTATGGGGCCAAATGAATCCATTGCCACGTTGTTGCCGGTAAGTGTCAGCATTCCTATACCCGTCATTGCAACACCATAGAGAATGTATGTGACTCTTTCCGTGCCGGTTATGCCCGGCATTGTTCCGAATATCAGGATTGAACCGAATATAGTGCCGGCGATCACCAGTATCGACCAGACCGAAGATTCCAAACCTACAGATAATCCCGACAATATTGTGGTCGCTGCGCCTGTATTTGTAGATTTTCTTATCTCCTGCACGGGCTTACCCTCAGTACCTGTGAAGTATTCGGTTAATCGGTCGATCAGTATTGCGAGGATAACACCAAGGGTGGTTGCCGCAAACGGCCTCCACCATCCACCCGGTATCTTGGTCATATAAAAGAAGGCTAGTGCCCCGAAGAGCCCTATGGAGATGATTGCCGAGGTTAAAAATCCGCGGAATATCGCATGCATCGCGTTTCCGCTCGAACCCGCTTTTGCGGTGCTTTTAACAGCGTACGTTCCTATGATGGAGCAGACTACGCCTATGCCGCGTACCAGAAGCGGATAAACGATCCACTCCAGCCTGTGTGTCATGCGGTACAGGGCAAGCCCCAATATCAGTCCCGATACTATCGTTACTTCGTATGATTCGAATATATCCGCTGCCATACCGGCGCAATCGCCTACATTATCGCCGACAAGATCTGCGATAACAGCCGGGTTTCGTGGATCGTCTTCAGGTATGCCTGCTTCGACCTTTCCAACCAGGTCCGCACCCACATCGGCGGCCTTCGTATATATCCCTCCACCGACCCTCATGAATAATGCCAGAAGCGTTCCGCCGAAACCGAATCCCAGAAGGGCGTCCGGTGCGGCAACGCCGAATATGATGAATATGATCGTGCCGCCGAATAATCCCAATCCATCGGTGAGCATTCCTGTGATGGTGCCTGTGCGATAGGCTATGCGCAGCGCCTCACCGAAAGACTTCTTCGACGCCTGCGCTACGCGAACGTTACCCTGTACGGCCATCCTCATACCCAGTTGTCCTACGAGCAGTGAGAATACGGCGCCCATTATAAACGCGAGGGCTCTACCTATGCCTATTATGAGCCGTACAGCCGATTCCGGCTGGCCGGCAAATCTCTGCATCGCTTCTTCGGACGGCGGGACTATAAATACAGAGAAGAATAATGCAAAAGTCAATATGCCTATCAGGGGCAATATTGAAAGTAATTGTTTACGAAGATATGCGTCTGCCCCCTCCCGGATAGCATCCCATACCTCTATCATCTTCGCATCCCCTTTATCTTCGCGAAGAATTTGCTTTCTTAAGAATAGCGCATACAGTAATCCCAAAAGCGCTATCCCTAAGACCGACCAAATCGCTATCTGCTCAAAAAACGACAATCCCATCAACATGTTTCACTCCTTTTTGGTTTATAGTGAAATAAAGTATTGATTATATTAGTTTATGCCCTGTCTGTCAAGATAGTTTATATCAGTTTACGCGGACGGGCATTATAATGAAGGGTATTCCCTCGTGATGAAGCCTTCTCTGCACCGCAAATGTCGTATAGTTATAAAGCATCTTTGTGAATATGGTATCTTCCTTAAAAACTATCTGTCCGCCGAAAAATACCGATCGCGGATGCTTCTCGAATATCTTATAAGCAATGCCGGATACCTCTTCCGCTATGTCGGTCCCCAGCGCGGAGAAGCCCTCGGCGTAATATCCCTGCCGTTTCATAAAAGATACGTAGTGGTTGAGCTCCTCATTCACGTGCTGTCTCAGATTATCGATCTCCTGAACGCCTTTGAAATTGCCCGCGTCTATTACCCCGGCCTTGATGAAGAAGTAATTTTTAAAAGAAGTTCCAAAGAGCCGCATTACATTCAATAGCGTGTGAAGTCCCATACCATTAAA
>JBAZUO010000021.1:0-27816 GCA_041661345.1 Candidatus Omnitrophota bacterium
ACGGCAAATGTAAATTCGGCGGATATAAAATAGCCGGTATATGGACACGCTGATCACGCATCTGCAGCTTTTCGGCATAGGATTCAGTTTCGGCATTGCCGGGCCGTGTCTACTGATCTGTACTCCTATAATAGTCACCTACGCGGCAGCAAGTCACAGGCGCTGGCCGCAGACTCTCTATAAGATATTGATATTTCTGTCGGGCCGGTTATTTGCGTATATGGTCATGGGGTGCCTGGCAGGCTTGTCCGGCACGGTACTGCGGCGGTATACCGACTCAAACCTCGTGGCATTTTTTAAGCCTTTAAGCGGCGCGGTATCGATTGCATTTGGAATTATGCTTCTTACCTACAGAGAGCATGCAGATTGTCCATATAGAAAATTCGATAAGAACATTTATGGCGCGGGCAGCTTATTTCTTCTGGGCCTTGCGATCGGCGCGGCGCCGTGCGCGCCGCTGCTTGCGGTGCTGTTCAATATAGTATTGATTTCCAAGGGAGCTATCCAGGGCCTTGCCTATGCCTTTTCGTTCGGACTCGGAACTCTTATCTCCGGAACAGTAGCTATAGTTGCGCTCACGGGCCTTGTCAAATGGATACCGAGCGCTTTTTTTAAGACAGAATGGAGCGGTCTCATTTTCAGGATCATCTGCGCAGCTCTTCTAATATTATTCGGCGTAAGGCTTATCATATGAAGGAGATCATATCTTTAGCTGTGGTTTTAACCGGCTTTACCGCCATGGCTTCCCAGATTGTGTTTGCGCGGGAACTCCTGGTGGTATTCTATGGCAATGAGCTATCAATAGGTTTTATTCTTGCAAGTTGGCTTGCCGGCGGGGCGGTCGGAAGCGGCCTTTTGGGAAGATTTGCCGATAGGGTGAAATCCAGGATAAGTTTATTCGTGTTTTGCCAGATCGTCTTGGGCATCACGCTGCCTTTGACCATAGTCGCCATAAGGTGCATAAAGACGGCATTCCATGTCAATCCGGGTGAAATAATTTCC
This sequence comes from Candidatus Omnitrophota bacterium, assembly GCA_041661345.1. Classification (GTDB taxonomy): domain Bacteria; phylum Omnitrophota; class Gorgyraeia; order 2-01-FULL-45-10; family 2-01-FULL-45-10; genus JAPLMI01. Next base: position 1,003 of record JBAZUO010000021.1, read on the forward strand.
CTGCCATTTATGGCCATATCCAGCTTTATTGTCCTTGTGCCGGTGTGTTCAATTCTGGGGTTCATGTTTTCCCTGGCATGCCGTATATATGATTCGCGCTTAGGCCCCGGGACGAGAATAGGAACGGTTTATGTCCTGGAATCCATAGGCGCCGTTGTCGGCGGCCTCGCGGCAAGTTTTGTGATGATACGCTTTTTAAATTCCATAGAGATAATGGCGGTGTTGAGTGTTTTGAATACCGCTTGTTCATTTATCATACCGTTTGTTGCGGGGAAGATGAGGTTCAGGGTATTGGCGTTGTCGATGGCGAACGTTTTTCTTATGATATTGATCGCTATGTGGCCGGTTAAGGGCTGGACAAGCCTTGAAAAATATTCTGTTTCCAGGGAGTGGCAGGGGCATGAGCTTGTGGCATCCGGTAATTCCATTTACGGTAATGTGGCATTGACGAAAAAAGGAGCGCAATATTCCTTCTTCGATAACGGGCTAAACCTTTACACGGTGCCTAATAGGCAAAGCGCGGAAGAGGCTGTCCATTACGCGCTCCTTGAGCACCCAAATCCCAGTGAGGTTCTCCTGATAGGGGGAGGAGCCGGTGGGGCCATAAGTGAGATATTGAAACATCCCTTTATTAGATGTGATTATGTGGAGCTCGATCCGCTTATTATCGATATGGCAAAGATGTATCTTCCGGAAGAGTATCGCCGGGATATGAAAAACGCAAGGGTGCATATTTATAATGCTGACGGAAGGTTTTTCATAAAGAATGCCGGGAAGGCTTACGATTGCGTGATCGTCAATGTCGGCGACCCGTACACCGCCCAGATCAACAGGTATTACACCGTCGAATTTTTTAGGGAGGTTAAGAAGGTTTTGAAAAAGGGCGGTATACTGTCATTCGGCCTGAGTTCTTCTGAAAATTATATCAATGCCGAACTCGAGGTATTCCTAAGGTCGATCTACACTACCTTAAGAGAGGTCTTCGGCGATGTTTTGATGATACCAGGCGATACGATTTATTTTCTTGCGGCATCGGAAGGTTCGGCACTTACATACGATTATACCTTGCTTATGGGCAGGGCAAGGGAGAGGGCGTTAGACTTAAGGTATGTCCGGGAATATTATCTTTCGACAAAGCTGTCACCCGAAAAGATTTCCTATGTGGAGGGGATAACGAAGGGCGAGGGCGAGATCAACCGCGATTTCAGGCCTATAGCCTATTACTACGATACTGCGTTCTGGGCATCGCGATTCATGGCCTCTTCCTTTAAATGGATAGGTGTTGTAATTATATTCATCCTGGCAGCGTTATCCTGGATTACGATATTTGTTAAAAAAGGCCGCTTTGAAAAGTCCGCGCTAATGACTCTGGCTGCGGTAGGATTTGCCGGCATGTCCGCACAGATCATAATCCTTATGGCATATCAGGTCACATACGGATATCTTTACTATAAATTAGGGATACTGCTCACTTCCTATATGGCAGGCCTTGCGGTCGGTGGAATATTTGCGACAAGGATTATCTCGAAACCGTATTATGACAATTCGGTTTTTTTGAGGGCCCAGACTGCACTTATTCTATACATTTTTGCGTTGCCCTTCGTCCTTGGAATATTGGCGGCGTACAATGGGGCGCTATCCGCATGGCTAGGATCGAATTTTGTATTCCCACTTATATTAATAATAGCCGGGCTTGTTTGCGGTTTCCAATTTCCCGTAGCAAATGAAATATACTTGGGCCCCAAGGGCGGCATGATAGGGACAGCCTCCGGGATAAATTACGCGGTTGATCTTCTTGGTGCGTTCCTTGGTGCGCTTGCCACGGGCGCCTTCCTTATCCCAATAGCGGGTATATCGAGAACATGCCTTATTATCGGCTCAATCAATCTTGCAATGTTAGCAAGTCTTGTGATATACTTTAAAAAGAGGTGACCGAATGGCTAAGAAAATCCTGGTTGTAGATGATGAGCCCGATTTTATAGACGCGGTGCGGATGAGGCTGGAGGCAAACGGTTACGAAGTCATAGCTGCTTATGAAGGGCAGGATGGTATTGATAAGGCCAGAAAAGAATCACCCAGCCTCATACTTCTCGATCTTGTAATGCCTAAGCTAAATGGCCTGGCGGTCTTATCGAAGCTTAAGGGGGACCGCGCTACCGTTAATATACCGGTTGTCATATTAACGGCAAAAACCGAGGCTGAATATGCCCTCGATGCGGGCAAACTTGGTGCGAGTGATTATCTGGTTAAGCCCGCAAGTATGCAGGCGATAATAGATATGGTCAGAAAGTACCTCCCGTAGCGGTTAGGAATGAAAAACTTAAGTATTTCGGCTTGCCTTACCTTAATTATGTGATACACTTGCTGTACGGAGGGTGTTTTACATGAGTGTAGTGGTGCTTGGCGATGATGGATGCCAGGCATTTTTGTTGTGTCGGAAGAGAGGGGCGCGACATGATCGATATCGTTGAGCGCAGGAGGTTCAAAAGATACCCCGTGTACTGTCCGATGCAGTATAAACGCGAGGGCGCTATGCCTAGTGATTCCTCGATGTCCGTAAATATGTGCGAAGGCGGAGCGCTCTTGACGATGCCCAGGGCTGTTGAGACAGGAGAGAATCTAATAGTAAGGCTATTTATGAAGGGTAAAGAGTTTTTTGTAAGATCGAAAGTGGTACATGTTCAGCGCCTCCAGGAGAGAGACCCCTATAGCGTAGGGGTTGAGTTTATGGAAAAGGCGCCTGAATTCTTGATGAGATTTTATGAAGAGTTGGAAGGTATCATGTTCTTCCAGAAAAGGTACAGCGAAGAGCTCGGCAAAGAGGTTTCTCTTACGGAGGCCTCTATGAAATGGTACCGGTCTTCGCCCATATGGTCCAGATAACCCGCCAGTAAAACTTAGCCCAAAATACTTGACTCCAGGAATATCGTGTGATATATTAGCTGTGTATATATTTAACATAGTTAACTATCAAGGAGGTTAAGTATGGGCGTCCATTCAATATCGGAATTCGCGGATAAGGTAAGCGCTCTCATGCAGGTCATCTCTAAGGAATTTTTTAAGCGCCAGTCAGGTGATTTTTACAAGATGAAGATCACGATGCCGCAGTTTGTCGTATTGGATGTCCTCAATAAAGGAGGTGTGTCCAGGATGAGTGATCTGGCGCACACACTAAATGTGACTACGGCCGCGATAACTGGCATAGTAGACAGGCTTGTCCGGGGAGGCTACATCTTAAGAGTGAACGATCCGGGAGACAGGCGTATTGTTAAGGTTAAGCTGACCGCTAAAGGTACGGCGATAGCCCAGAAGATCGTTGACCATAGAAAAAATATGATGAAGGATATGTTTGGAGTTATATCACAGGAAGAGCGGGAAGAATATCTTAAAATCCTGACGCACATACATGACCATATTGTGGAGAAGAACCATTAAGATGAGAAGAACGATTTCGTTAATACTAATATTCATTCTGGCGCAGGCAGGCGCTCCTTATCATGCCTGGCCGGATGGTGTTGCCTATAATATAATACAGAAGAGATCCGTGTCGCCGGACAATCCTTTGCCCGAAGCCGTACCGCTGACGCTTTCGGATTGCTACGGGCTTTCGCTCAAACAAAGCGAGAAGATAGCGATCGATGCGGAACAAATAAAGATAGCCGAAGCGCGTTTTTTACAGGCGTTGTCTATCATGCTGCCGAATGTTTCTTTTGTATCAAAGGACATACAGCAAGGCAGTCCTGATGGCGCATTTACCGATGTATCTGGGGCGCTCGTATCCACGGCTAAAGATTCCCAGAGGCAATTTACTGTTACTCAGACGCTTTTTAACGGCTTTAAGGCGTTTGCCGGCATTACGGGAAGCAAGTTAGAGCGTAATCAATACATAAATCAGAAGATACGCGCCGAGCAGCTTCTACTTGTGGACGTTTCCAATGCCTTTTATCTGTTAATGGAGAAGAGAGAGGACTTAAGGGCTCTTCAAAAGATACGCATCGCGCTTTCAAATCGCATTAAGGAATTGCGGCAGAGAGAAAGGCTCGGGAGATCAAGGCCGAGCGAAGTGGTGAACGCGAAGGCGCAGCTGTACGGTGTTGAGTCCGATATTGAGATTTCGAAGAATCAGGAGGTCATAGCGCGCCTGCTTCTCGAATTTCTGGTCGGCGGCTCGGTCTACAGCATCAGCGATACGCATGATATGCCGTCCGATTTACAGCCGGTGAATTATTATGTAGCCAAATCCGATCAACGGCCGGATGTGAAGGCGACAAGATTCGGCTGGGAGGTGGCCAAGAAAGAGGTTATGATCGTCAATAGCGATTTTCTCCCCAATGTCGATGTCGAGGCAAATTATTATACGCAGCGGACCGGCTCCAGTAAAGGCATTGACTGGGATGTGACACTTAATGTGAACGTCCCGATCTTTGACGGCGCCCTGACTATAGGCAGGTCCAATGAGGCGATCGCAAAGGCCCGTCAAGAGGAGCTCGCATATAAGAGAACGAAGAGGCTTGCACCATATGATATCCGCGATTCATACGTAAGGCTTAGCACGGCTATGAGTGTGCATAAATTACTCGAAAAGGAATACAAAACCGCCAAGCTTAATTATCATCTGCAGAGGAAGGATTATCAGTTAAGCCTTGTAAATAACCTGGATGTACTGACATCTATCCAGACCCTGCAAAACGCTCAAAGAGATTCTATACACGCCCTGTATGAGGCCAAGAGGGAATACTGGCAGTTACGCGTGGCTGTCGGTGAGGGCATAACGGAGACATTAAATGACGCTTTCTGACCTGTCTATTAAAAACCCTGTTTTTGCGTGGATGCTGATGGCGGCGCTTATGATATTCGGTATCATAAGCTATGGACACCTGGGTGTCGGCCAGCTGCCGGATGTAGACTTTCCGATTGTTTCGATAAATCTGACATGGGAGGGTGCGGCCCCGGAAGTAATGGAAACGGACGTAGTGAATATAGCGGAAGACTCATTGATGAGCATACAGGGCGTGCGCGAGGTCTCAAGTTCGATACGGCAGGGGGCGGCAAGCATAACCGTTGAGTTCGATTTAAATAAAAATATAGACGTTGCCGTTCAGGACGTGCAGACAAAGATAGACCAGGCGCAGAGATCTCTTCCCAAAGATCTCGACCCTGCCATAGTTACTAAGGTTAATCCTGAAGATAATCCGATCCTTATGCTTGCCGTTTCCTCCTCCACAATGCCGGTTCGCGACATAATGACGTATGTGCAGGATCACCTGAAGGATCAGTTTGCCACAATAAACGGCGTCGGTGACATATTCCTGGGAGGATTCGTTGATAGAAATTTGAGGATATGGGTAGATGCTAATAAATTAGAGGCGTATCAGTTTACCGTACAGGACGTTATAGATGCCGTAAAGGCGGAACATGAAGAAGTGCCTGCCGGCAGAATAGAGACGCCCTCTAAAGAATTTAACGTAAGGGTTATGGGCGAAGCAGGGACTACAGGCGAATTTGAGAATTTACTTATTCCCAAGAGGTCGGGGCAGCCCGTATTTAAACCTATATACATGAAAGAAGTGGCAACTATTGAAGACGGCCTTGCCGATGTCAGGCGCATCGCCCGATCGAACGGCCGACAGGCAGTGGCCATGGGTATCCGCAAACAGCGTGGAGCAAACGAGGTTGACGTAGCGCATAACGTATTAAAGCGCCTGGAGGAGATCAAAAAGTTCAAACCAAAAGATATAGAGATAGGAGTTCGCTTTGACCGGACCAAATTCAGCAAGGACTCGATAGATGAATTACTTATTACCTTATTACTTTCAGCCATCGTCACGTCTCTGATATGCTGGTTATTTCTCGGATCATGGAGTGCGACATTAAATATATTACTTGCCATCCCGACGTCTATTCTCGGAACGTTCATAGTCATCTCTTTTATGGGGTTCACGCTTAATACCTTCACTGTTTTGGGATTGTCGCTTGCGATAGGCATAGTTGTCGATGACGCGATAATGGTATTGGAAAATATCGTGCGATACAGGGAGAAGGGCGTGGAGAAAGTAGAGGCCGCGCGCCGCGGAGCGCGGCAGATAACATTCGCGGCTTTGGCCTCGACAATAGCGCTCATCGCCATATTCCTCCCTGTGGCATTTATGTATGGCATCATAGGCAAATTCTTTTATCAATATGGAGTGACAATATCTGTAGCGGTAGCGATTTCTTTACTGGAAGCGCTTACGCTTGCCCCGATGCGATGCTCGCAATTTTTGAAAGTCGGCGCACGCGTTACGTTCGTGGGCAAAGGTATCGATGAAGGATTTAAACGCCTTGCTCGCGCATATAGCCGGATTCTTGATAAGGCGCTCAATATAAGGTTCCTTGTTGTTATTGCAGCGGTTATATTTTTTATAGGGTCGTTATTTTTCTTAATACCGATCCGTAAAGAAATGTTACCCTCTCAGGACATGAGCATGTTTATGTGCCGCCTTCAGACGCCTGTAGGGTCGTCGCTTGCTTTTACTGACGAGCGTTTTAAAAGCGCCGAGAAATATATTATGTCGAGGCCGGAAATTGACGCGTATTTTGCATTGATAGGCGGTTATGGCGGTGGTGAGGTGAACTCAGGCATGATATTTTTAACATTGAAGGCACCCAAGGAGAGGCCTGTGGTGCCGCCGAATAAATATTCGCTTACCCAGGGAGAGCTGATGGTGCTTTTTCGCAAAGAGCTCAATAAGATACCGGATCTTAAGGTTACGATACAAGACTTGTCGCTTGCCGGTTTTTCGGCGCAGAGAGGCTTTCCTATAGAATTTTCCGTAAGAGGGCCTGAATGGGAAAAACTGGCGACATATGCGGAAGATATTCGGCAAAAGATGGATAAGTCGAACCTGATGATAGATGTTGATACTGACTTCCTTGCCAAGATACCGGAAATACGCGTTACGCCGGATAGGCATAAAGCCGATTCCAGGGGTGTTAGCGTTGCGAACATAGGGAGCGCGATAAACGCGCTTATAGGCGGAGAAAAAATAGGAAAATATACAAAAGATGGGAGGCGTTACGATGTACGGGTAAGGCTTAAACCGTCCCAGCGAACCGAGAATGAAGATATAGAACGCTTATGGGTGTGGAATAACCGGAATGAGCTTGTTCAACTAAAAAATGTGATAAACATAACCGAGAAACCTACTCCACTTACCATAACGAGGCGTAACAGGGAGAGGGCGATCACTATTTTTGCGAACGTCGCTCCCGGCAAATCCCAGGCAGACGCGTTGAAAGAAGTAGGCCGTATAGCGAAAGGCGTCCTTCCTGAAGGTTATAAAATAGTATTTTCAGGCAGCACTCAATCCGCTATCGAATCCATGATAAGCCTTTTGATCGCCTTCATGCTGGGAATCATGATTTCCTACATGGTACTTGCTTCTCAATTTAATAGTTATCTGCATCCGATATCTGTTTTGGTGGCTATATTTTTCGGCATATCAGGAGCGCTTCTTACCTTATGGGTATTTAATCAATCATTAAATATCTACAGTGCCATAGGTATAATACTTCTTATGGGTATAGTCAAAAAGAACTCAATACTTCTTGTGGATTTTACGAACCAGCAAAGAGAACGTGGCCTTGAAGCCCGGCAGGCCTTATTAAAGGCATGCCCGATAAGGCTGAGACCCATATTGATGACATCGACAGCCACCATAGCTGCTGCCGTTCCTCCGGCACTTGCCATAGGCCCCGGCGCCGAGACACGCATACCGATGGCGATAACGATCATAGGCGGAGTTATGGTATCGACTTTATTTACGCTGTTTGTTGTGCCATGTGTTTACAGCCTCTTCACAAAGATCGAACGCAAGACTTATAAGATAGAATTTTCCGAGCTCGAGAAGATCGAAGAATCCCTACCCGAATAATTAGCGGATTTTCCGTTGCAAGATGTAATAGCGTTCTGATATAATACCGCTATAATGGAATTCAAAAACAAGGTATTGATCATAGGTTTTGGATCCGTCGGTAAATGTACCCTTCCCATTCTTCTGAAACACATCGATATACCCTACACAAAAATTACCATCATAGATTTTGCCGATAAGAGAAAAGACCTTGCCCTATGGATAAAGAAGGGGATAAGGTATTTTCAGGAAAGAATCACCCCGATTAACGTCTACAAAATACTTTCAAAATATGTTTCAGCCGGAGGGCTTATCGTGGACCTTTCATGGAACATAGATACGCTCGATATGCTGAGCTGGTGCCATGATAATAAAGTCCTATATGTAAATACATCGGTTGAGGAATGGGATCCGTATGCGAACATAGAGAAGAAGACGCCATTCGAAAAGTCTCTATATTATAAACATATGGAGATGCGTACCATGATATCAAAGTGGGATGGTTCGACGACCGCGGTCGTCGATCACGGCGCTAACCCAGGCCTCATTTCGCATTTTACGAAGCACGGGCTTATCGATATCGCGAAAAAGGCGATGAGAGATAAGTCGACTTCAAGGACGGATGTAAAACTTCTGGATCGTCTGGTGAGAGAAAAGAAATTCGCGGGAATAGCGATGACGCTCGGTGTCAAGGTCATACATGTCAGCGAAAGGGATACGCAGGTAAGCCACAGACCTAAACAGGTTGATGAGTTCGTAGGTACATGGTCGATAGAGGGCTTACGCGAAGAGGGGACTAGCCCGTCGGAATTAGGGTGGGGGACGCATGAAAAATATATACCCGCTCTGGCAACCGTGCCGCCATACGGCCCGAAGAACCAGATATTTTTATCACAAATGGGTATAAATACATGGGTGAGATCGTGGATACCTTATCAGGAGATTGTGGGTATGGTGATAAGGCACGGCGAGTCATTTACGATATCCGACAGGCTTACCGTATGGAAAAACGGCAAACCTATTTACAGGCCTACGGTCAACTATGCATACATGCCGTGCGATGAGACGCTCTCGTCTCTTCATGAGTTAAGATGTCGTAATTATGAACTTCAGTCGGAATTCAGAGTATTGAGCGACGATATAATAGGCGGCGCAGATATGCTTGGCGCTTTGATAATGGGGCACAAGTACAATTCATGGTGGACTGGAAGCGCTCTATCGATAGAAGAATCGCGCCGGCTCGTTCCTCATCAGAACGCGACGACGATGCAAGTTGCCATAGGCGTTGTGTCCGCCGCGATGTGGGCGATTGAAAATCCCAATGAAGGGTTATGTGTCCCGGACGATCTTCCCCACGAGCATATCCTTAAGATAGCTCGGCCATATCTTGGCAGATTCGTCTCAGAGCCTTCAGACTGGTCCCCTTTTAAAAATTACAGGATATTTTTTAAGGAGAACCCCTCTTCATATTTGGACCTGAAAAACCCCTGGAGCTTCAAGAATTTCCTCTTCAGATATTAACGCCTATTTGATAAATAATAAAATTATTGTTGACAAAAGATGAAATGCATGATATCCTCTCATTTCGCAAAATAGAGGGAGGATGTATGCTTAAAAGGATAATTTTCGTATTACCTTTGGTTTTAGCGATAATCGCGCAGGCGTATGCGCAGGAATTATTTGTCAACAAAGATGGCAGTGTAAGAAATATCGATACACGGGCTATGACGATGACTGACGGAGGCTTTTATCTTGCTACCAAAAAAGAGCTTTATAGGACGGATGATCCGCGATCGAAGTGGGAAGAGGTCTTTTCTCTGCCTTCGGGTGAAAACGAGATCGGCTGTATAGGGTCATCGCGGCACAGCCTATTTATAGGTACGAAGCGCGGCTTATATCGCTCGCAGGATAATGGCAGGAGTTGGAATAATATATTCAAGACGATAATCCCTGATAAGTCAAGTGTGCTATGTGTTGCGGCCTCAAAATATAACCCATCAGCTATTCTATTAGGAACGGAGCGCGGGGTATTCCTGAGTAATGATGACGGTTCCAGCTGGCGCGATATCGGATGCAATCTTAAGAATAAACCCATAAAATGTATCGCTGTATCCAAGGATGTCATATACGCCGCAGGCAGCGATGGACTTTATTCTAAAAGGGTCGCAGAAGATGTATGGGAAAGGATCTATGTGCGAAGCTCTCTCGAGAAGAATAGCGAGGAGGAGCTCGCCGATTCGGTTCCGGTAGAAGAATACGATGGGTCGGTAAACTGTATTATGTTCAAGGGGTCGAGGGTATATGCCGGCATAGATAAGAAAATAAAATTTTCAGATGACGATGGCAGGAGTTGGAAAGATTTTGCGCGCGGTGGGTTGGGAGGTGTCATAAATTATATCCTCGCTTCCCGTAAAACAGACGACATCTATTGTGCTACCGCGAAGGGCGTATATAAATATGATAAGGACAAGAATTTATGGGCGGAGTTATATAAAGGTATGGATAGATCGGTCTCGACTAAAAGCATCTTATTTGACGGGGATGGTGAGGCCTCGCTATGGGCGGTGACCGACGGAGGCCTTTACCGGCTTGAAAGTGGGCGCTTCGCGGCGGATCAGTATATAGACATCGAAAGAAATTTGAAGTCGCTTAAGATAATTTTTGACAACGAGCCGACCTTCAAGCAGCTGCGACAGGCTGCGCTAAATTATGGGGACGTGAACCCGGATAAAATTATGAAGTGGCATAAGGAGTCAAGGCTAAGGGCGCTTATTCCGAAAGTTTCGGTAGGATATGACAGCAACCGCTCCACGAATTCTGAAATATATACGAGCGCGAATAAAGACTATGTTTTTGTCGGGCCCGATGATATTGCAAGCGGCCTTGATGTGTCTGTATCCTGGGATCTGGCGAATCTCATATGGTCCGACGATCAGACGAATATAGATGCGCGTTCGAGGCTCACAACACAGCTTAGGAACGACATTTTGGATGATCTAAGGCGTGCATATTATGAAAGGCGCAGGCTTCAATTTGACCTGTCGGCAAATCTTCCAAAGGACATGAAGCTTCGGTTCGAAAAAGAGCTCAGGATCCAGGAATTGACTCAGGTAATCGATGATCTTACCGGGAATTACCTCTCGGAACACATTCGCAGTTCGTAGCGATTTTTCTCTTGACAAAACGGCCTTTTCGGGTATACTAATACATGATTTTAGTAGGTCGAAGCTCCTTTCTATTAACGAAAAACCAAGTCGAAAGTAAGCTAAACCCCAATAAGAGATGTTAAAGATCTTCTACATTCTGACCCATTAGGCTTGCCGCATAATGTCCAAAACCAGACTATTCCTGATTGATGGAAATTCGTTTTGTTACAGGGCCTATTATGCCGTAAGGCCGCTCTCTAATTCAAAAGGGCAGCCTACGAATGCGATATACGGTTTCCTTACGATGCTCAATAAGATAGTTAAGGAAAACAAACCTGATATGCTCGCTGTGGCGTTTGACATGAAGGCCCCGACGTTCAGGCATAAAAAATACGAAGAATATAAAGCCCACAGAAAGCCGATGCCGGACGATCTGGTTAGCCAGATCTCATATATCAAACGGCTTGTCGAGGCCAACAATGTACCTATATATGAGCTTGAAGGCTATGAGGCCGACGATGTTCTTGCCACTATCGCCAAAAAAGCGGAGGTGCGCGATATCGAGACGTTCATAGTGACGGGTGACAAGGATGCGCTGCAGCTTGTGAATTCTCACATAAAGGTTATGAGCACACATAAGGAGGGGCTCGTATATGACGCGAAGGCGGTCGAAGAAGCCTACGGCGTTACACCCGAACATATGATTGACATAATGGGCCTAATGGGTGACGCGACGGATAATATTCCCGGGGTAAAAGGTATAGGGGAAAAGACCGCGGTGGAATTGATCGGCGAATTCGGGACACTTGAAAATTTATACAAGAATGTCGATAAGGTGAAGAGTGAATCGAGGAGGAAGATGCTCGAAGAGAATAAGGATATAGCCGTGATGAGCAAGGAGCTTGCCGTACTGGATGCAAACGTTCCGATAAAAATTGACTTTAAAGAACTTGAATTGAAAGCCCCGGACGATACCGAGCTTTTCGAATTATATAAGGAACTTGAGTTCAAATCATTGCTTAAAGAGGTTACGCCGAGCGAGAAACTCGATTCGACATATGAGCTTGTAGATGACGGGAAGAAATTCAAAAAGCTTGTTGAGGAATTGAAAAAGCTTAAAGGTTTTACATTTGATGTAGAGACAACGAGCGAAGATCCGATGCTTGCCGAGCTCGTCGGGGTATCATTTTCATGGAAGATTGGATACGCGTATTACGTGCCGATGAATAAATATTTTACCGTTGATGAAGTCCTGGTAGAGCTTAAGCCAGTATTTGAAAATGAGCATATAAAGAAGACAGGCCAGAATATTAAGTATGAATATATAGTCCTGGCAAATTATGAAATTAAATTAAGGGGTATAGAATTCGATACGATGGTTGCCTCTTATCTTCTGAATCCGTCAAAACTTAATCATAATCTTGAAGACATATCATTCGAGTACCTGAACCATAAGATGACGACACCTATAGAAGAATTGCTGGGTAAGGGTAAGGCTGCTATTACAATGGATAAGGTTGATGTGGATAAGGTATTCCGTTACTGCTGTGAGGATAGTGATGTGACCTTAAGGCTTAAGGAGATATTGGAGAAGGAGATATCGAGGAAGGATCTCGATAAGCTATTTTATGATGTGGAAATACCGTTAATTGAAGTGCTGGCGTTGATGGAGATAAATGGTGTATCTATAGACAAAGGGTTTCTGGCAGACTTGTCCGGCGAGATGGAGAAGAAACTGGATAAACTTACAAAACATATTTATGAGATCGCCGGGGAAGAGTTTAATATAAATTCGCCCAAGCAGTTGTCAGTAATCCTGTTCGAGAAGCTGAAACTGCCGGTTATAAAGAAGACGAAGACCGGCATATCCACCAATGAAGAGGTCCTGACGAAACTTGCCCCCAAGCATAAGTTGCCGAAGGCGCTTCTGGAATACAGGGAACTCGCGAAACTAAAGTCAACCTATGTAGATGCGCTTCCGGCTCTTATAAATCCGAAAACGGGACAGGTGCATACATCCTTCAACCAGACGGTAACCGCTACGGGCAGGCTTTCATCAAGCCAGCCGAACCTGCAAAATATACCTATAAAGACGGAGGAAGGCCGGAAGATTCGTAAGAGTTTCATACCATCATCGAAGGATAACATCCTGCTGTCGGCCGATTACTCTCAGATAGAACTGAGGATAATGGCGCACTTCTCAGGCGATAAGCAGCTTGCGAAGGCATTTAATGAAGGGCTCGACATTCATTCTTTTACCGCAAGCCTTGTCTTCGGCGTGGAGGAGAAGGATGTTTCCGAGGAGATGCGCAACATGGCGAAGACGGTGAATTTCGGCATCATATACGGAATGAGCCCCTACGGGCTTTCTCAGAGCTTGAGTATCGAGGTGGACAAGGCAAAAGAATTCATAGACGCGTATTTCGAAAGATATCCCGATGTAAAACAGTTTATGGAAGGGCTCATAGCGGAAGCCAGAGAGAATGGTTTTGTAACTACGATATTGGGCCGCCGGCGTTACATTCCCGAAATAAACAGCCCTGACATGCGTATGAGACAGTTTGCCGAACGCACTGCTATAAATACGCCTATCCAGGGATCCGCGGCCGATGTGATCAAGGTCGCCATGATAGCGATAAGCGATAATTTGTCGAAGCGTAAACTGGGCGCGGCGATGACGCTCCAAGTCCACGATGAACTTGTTTTCGATGTACCAAAGGATGAGCTTGAAGAAGTCTATAAAATAGTCAAAACCGGTATGGAGGATGTGATAAAACTCAAAGTTCCGGTCGAAGCGCATATAGTGGTGGGGAAAAATTGGCTCGAGATGGAGCCGTATAAAAACTAAATAGAGGATTAGATGGAAAAGCTTAAAGTATTATTTGCGTCAAGTGAAGTTGTGCCGTTCGCGAAGACGGGCGGGCTGGCCGATGTGGCGGGAAGCCTTCCGATCGCGCTCGCGGAAGCCGGCGTAGATGCCAGGGTGATAATGCCGAAGTATGCCTCCGTGAAGATAAAGGAAGATGAGGCTGTAATAGGTAAGGATTCAAAGGTATATTTTGTAAGAAATGATGAATACTATAACAGGAAGGAACTGTACGGCGATAAATTCGGCGATTACCACGATAACCTCGATAGGTTCACATTCTTCTCAAGGGAGATCCTTGAGCGGTGCAAGCGTGAAGGCTTTGTGCCGGATATAATACATTGCAATGACTGGCAGACCGCGCTTGTGCCGGTCTATCTTAACACGAACTATAAATACGACGATGTTTTCTCCAAGACGAAGACATTACTTACGATCCATAATATGGCCTATCAGGGGTTATTTCCGAAAGAGGAATATCCGAAGATAGGTTTGGACTGGATACTGTTCTCTATAGACTACTTTGAATTCTACGATAAGGTGAATCTTATGAAGGCGGGGCTCGTCTATTCCGATGCCATATCTACCGTGAGCCCGACCTATGCAAAAGAGATATTGACTAAAGAATTCGGGTGCGGGCTTGAGGGGGTGCTTAAGACGAGGGAAAACGTTCTGTCGGGAATATTGAACGGCCTCGATTATGAGCTCTGGAACCCGGCAACAGACAAGAAGATATTTAAGCAATATTCGGCTGAAAATATCGAGGATAAATATGCGAACAAGGAGGCCTTACAGAAACAGCTCGGGCTAAAAGTCGACAGGGACATTCCAATGATAGGCCTCATATCGCGCCTTGCGGACCAGAAGGGGCTTGACCTGATAGCGAAGATCATCGACGATCTTTTGAATCTCAAGATACAGTTTGTTTTGCTCGGCACGGGTGATAACAAATATCACATGTTATTTGAAAAGATGGCAAAGATCCACCAGAAGAATACTTCGATAAACTTAAAATTCGACGCAACGCTCGCGCAGAAGATCTATGCGGCATCGGACCTGTTCCTGATCCCATCAAGATATGAGCCATGCGGCCTCGGCCAGATGATAAGCTTTAAGTACGGCACCGTTCCTGTTGTCCGGCAGACAGGAGGGCTTAAGGACAGCGTTACGGAATTTGATCCGAAAACGGGTAATGGGAATGGCTTTGCGTTCGAAGATTACAGATCCGACGCGTTATTTGCGGCGATAAAGAGGGCGCTCGCCCTGTATAAAAACAAGGCGGCGTGGGCAGGACTTGTAAAGAAGATCATGGGACTCGACTATTCATGGAATACCTCCGCAAAGGAATATATTAAGCTTTATAACAAAATGTTGAAGAGGTAGAAGTGCCACGCATGAAGATAATAGGCCTGACCGGAAGTTTTGGAACTGGTAAGACGTTTGTCGCATCGGTATTTAAATCGCTCGGCGCCGTCGTGATCGATGCCGATAGGATTGCACACGAGTGCATAAAGAAACGAACGCCTGTATACAAGCGGATATTGAGAAAGTTCGGCAGGGGCGTATTGAATTCGAGTGGGTCTATCGACCGGGCGAAATTAGGAAGGATCGTTTTTAACAATAAGGATGACCTGAAAAGCCTTAATAGGATCGTCCATCCCGAAGTTATAAAAATTATTGAGGAAAGGATCAAGAGCACAGATGATGAAAAGATTATAGTGATCGACGCGCCTCTATTAGTGGAGGCAGGGCTTGTAGGTATGGTGGATATGCTGGTAGTGGTAACATGTTCAAAACGTAAACAGATAGCACGGTGCCGCAGCAAATTCGGCATCGAAAAGGAGGAAATATCAAAACGAATAAGAAACCAAGTATCGATCGAGAAGAAGAAAAAAATGTCGGACTTAATAATCGAGAACAGCGGGACGCGGGTACAAACGATTCGGCAGGTAAGGGAGGCGTGGGGGGACGTATGGAGATAACCGATCTTAAGGGAAGAAGTATCCTGGAACTTACGAAGCTTGCCAAGGAATTGAACGTCAACGGCATAAGCGGGCTTAAGAAGCAGGACCTGATATTCAAGATCCTGCAGGCGAAGACCGAAAAGGAAGGGCTCATATTCGGCGTTGGTGTGCTCGAGATACTGCCCGATGGATTCGGCTTTCTACGCAGCCCTGACTACAACTATCTTCCGGGGCCGGACGATATCTATGTTTCACCGTCTCAAATCAGGCGTTTCAACCTGAGGACGGGCGATACCGTAAGCGGTCAGATCCGTCCGCCGAAAGAGGGCGAGAGGTATTTCGCGCTCCTTAAAGTGGAGGCGGTCAATTTCGGCAATCCGGACGAGACGAAGGACAAGACGCTATTCGACAACCTGACGCCGCTCTATCCGAACGAGCGCTTTCTTCTTGAGACGAAGTCGGATGAGCTTTCGATGAGGGTGATGGACCTATTGACTCCCGTCGGAAAAGGACAGCGCGGAATGATAGTCGCTCCGCCGTATAGCGGTAAGACCGTGCTATTGCAGAAATTTGCGAACGCAATAACGACGAATTATCCGGAGGCGGTACTGATAGTTCTCCTGATAGACGAACGTCCGGAGGAAGTCACTGATATGCAGCGGTCCGTAAAGGGTGAGGTCATATCGTCGACCTTCGATGAGCCGAGCGAGAGGCACATCCAGGTCGCGGAGATCGTGCTCGAGAAGGCGAAGCGGCTTGTCGAATCGAGGAAAGATGTTGTTATACTTCTCGATTCTATAACGCGCCTTGCGCGCGCTTATAACGCGTGCGTGCCGCATTCGGGCAAGATTCTGTCCGGCGGTGTGGATGCGAACGCGCTTCAGAAACCGAAACGTTTTCTGGGCGCTGCCCGGAATATAGAGGAAGGCGGGAGCCTTACGATCATCGCGACCGCTCTCGTTGATACCGGTTCGAGGATGGATGAGGTTATATTCGAAGAATTCAAAGGGACCGGTAACATGGAACTGCAGCTTGACAGAAACCTTTTCCAGAAGCGCATCTATCCGGCGATCGACATCAAACGGTCGAACACGAGGAAAGAAGAATTGCTCGTTCACGAGGACGAACTAAAGCGCATCTGGCTCATGAGGAAGGTCTTGAACGACCTTAATACCGATGAAGCGATGCAGTTGCTGATAGAGAAACTGGCGAAGTCGAAGACGAACGCCGAATTTTTGATGAGCATGAACAAATAAAAAAAAGGAGAATAGAAAATGAAAGATAAAGTTCACCCGGAGTACAAGGAGACGACGATAGCATGCGTTTGCGGAGAGGTGATACACACCCGCTCGACGAAGCAGAATATCCATGTCGACATCTGTTCGAAGTGCCACCCGTTCTTTACGGGCAAACAGAAGCTGATCGATGCGGCCGGCCGCGTAGAGAAGTTCGCGAAGCGTTATGCGGGTAAAGTAAAACCCAAGGCCGAACCTGAAGCTATCTCCCCAGCACCTAAAAAAGAAGAGAAGAAATCCTAAATAAGATTTCTTCAATGGAACTATGATAGACAAGATCATCGAAGAGAAGAGGCGGCGTTGTGAAAAGCTTCACGAGCTTCTGTCCGATCCGAAGGTAATCGCCAACGCCGGCGAATATCAATCGTACGCGAAAGAACTTGCGGGAATTACTCCGCTCATCAATGGTTACGACGATCATCTTAAGCTCGTAAAAGATCATAAGGAGCTGGATAAAGTGTTGTCCGGGAAGGATCATGGATATGATAAAGAATTCCTGGCGCTTGCCGAAGAGGAGAAACACAGGCTGGAGAAGGCCATCAAGGATTCACAGTTAGCCCTTGAAGAGATGATACTCGAAAAAGAGACGGGCAGTGATCGCGATATAATAATGGAGATAAGGGCCGGTACCGGAGGACTGGAGGCGAGCCTATTCGCTGCAGACCTTTTGAGGATGTATTCAAAGTATGCCGCTAAGAATGGTTGGAGGGTTGAGCTGATAGACTCCAGCACAACGGAAAAAGGTGGATATAAGGAAGTTATATTCTCCATAAGCGGCAGGTGTGTTTATGGCCATCTCAGACTTGAAAGCGGTACTCATCGAGTGCAGCGCGTGCCCGAAACTGAGGCGAGCGGACGCATCCATACATCGGCAGCTACCGTGGCGGTACTACCCGAGGCTCAGGATGTCGAGATAGAAATAAAGCCGGAACATTTAAAAGTTGACGTATTCCGTTCCGGTGGGGCGGGCGGACAGGGTGTGAATAGGACAGATTCAGCGGTGCGTCTTACGCATTTGCCCACAGGAATGGTAGTCACCTGTCAGGACGAAAGAAGTCAGCTGAAAAATAAGACGAAGGCCTTAAGGGTGTTGAGGGCCCGGCTCTTTGATTTGAAAAAGACCGAGCAGGAATCGAAAATAGCCCGGTCGCGCAAGGCGCAGGTTGGGTCGGGCGATCGGTCTGAGAAGATACGGACTTATAATTTTCCCGATAGCCGCATTACAGACCACAGGATAGGCCTTACGGTCCATAATCTCGAAGGTGTTCTTGAAGGCGATCTGGACGAGATAGTAACCGCGCTAAAGCTGGAAGAGCGGAAGCTGCGGTTAAAGGCGATCGCCGCATGAGAACGATAGAACCTCATACGCCCGTACAATACGTGATCGGCCATACAGAGTTCTGTGGACTGGATATAATGGTAGATGAGAGGGTGCTTATCCCAAGACCCGAGACAGAGCTTTTGGTTAGCGAAACAACGAATTTAGTTTACAGTTTACAGCTCACAGCTCACAGGTTGCGTATCCTTGATCTATGCACAGGGTCCGGGGCTATAGCAATTGCGTTGACAAAAGCCGTACCTGACTGTAAAATAGTCGTTTCCGATATATCGGAAGACGCAATCGAGGTTGCTGAAAAGAACGCCGCAAAGCATGGTGTTTGCGGACAAATTCAATTTGTGACCAGTGACCTGTTTAATAATATAAAAGGAAGATTTGATCTAATAGTGTCGAATCCGCCTTATATAGCGAGATTCGAGTTCGAAACACTACAGAAGGAAGTGTTGAAAGAACCGCGCCTTGCCCTTGACGGCGGGGAGGACGGGCTGGATTTTTATAGACGGATCGTGAATCTCGCGGGCGAATATCTTAATCCGGGTGGGTACCTGTTATTCGAAGTAGGCTACGGCCAGGCAAAAGAAGTCAGCCGGATAATCGAATCGGAGCGGTTCTTTAAAGTTGTAGATGTAGTCAAAGATTTTAACGATATTGATAGGGTGGTTGTTGCGCAATGGATAAGCTCGTCATAGAAGGTGGTAGGTCCTTAAAGGGTGTGGTTTCGATATCGGGCGCAAAGAATGCGTGTCTGCCGATATTAGCTGCGACGCTGTTGTCGGACGATAGATCGGTGATCCACAATATTCCTAACTTGCGTGACATGTTGACGATGGCGAAGATCCTGAAGAACCTCGGCGCCAGAGTTCAGCAGGATGGCGATACTATTACCGTCGAGCCTAAAGGCTGCAAAAAATATATAGCGCCATATGATCTCGTCAGCACAATGCGCGCTTCGGTATGCGTGCTCGGGCCGCTCCTGGCAAAACAGAAGCGGGCGGAAGTCTCATTCCCGGGCGGATGCGTTATCGGGCCGAGGCCGATCGATCTGCATCTTAAAGGATTGAGGGCGCTTGGAGTTGACATAAAGGTTGAGAAGGGTTACATAATTGCCGACGGATCGAAGCTTCGCGGCGGAAATGTTTATCTGGGCGGACACTATGGTTCGAGCGTCCTTGCCACAGCGAACACGATGATGGCTGCGACGCTGGCAAAAGGTGTGACCGTGATCGAGAACGCCGCTTGCGAACCCGAGGTAATAGATCTGGCGCACTTCCTCATAAAAATGGGTGCTAAGATAAAAGGGCACGCAACGCACAGAATAATTATTGAAGGCGTTAAGAAACTGTACGGTGCGGAGCATACGGTAATATCCGATAGGATCGAAGCCGGCACATTTATATTGGCTGCAGCTGTCACTAAGGGCGATATAACAATAAAGAATGTAACGACCGAGCATCTGGTTGCCCTTTTAGATAAACTTGTTGAAGCAGGATTGGAAGTGCGGAAGGTTCCGCAGGGTTTGCGCGTGCGTTATGCGAGGCGTTTGAAACCGATGGATGTGACGACGCTTCCATATCCTGGATTTCCGACGGATATGCAGGCGCAATTCATGAGCCTGATGGCTGTGACGGACGGAATAAGCGTAATAACAGAGAAGATCTATCCGGAGCGGTTTATTCACATAAGCGAGCTCAACAGGATGGGCGCAAATATCCTGCTGGAAGGCGCCAGCGCTATCGTCAAGGGCGTAAAAAGCTTAAGCGGGGCGCCGGTGATGGCGTCGGATTTACGCGCGAGTGCCGCGCTTTTACTGGCGGGCCTCGTCGCCAAGGGCAGGACGGATGTGCACAGGATATATCATCTGGACAGAGGTTATGAAAAGATAGAGGAGAAGCTTATTAAATTAGGCGCGAATGTGTGGAGAGAAAAAGAAAAATAAGAGGGGGTAATAATGCCAGCAGTTATCAGATTAAAGAGAATGGGTACATTGAAGAAACCGGCGCACAGGATAGTGGTAATGGATAAGCGCAGGGCCAGGGATTCGAGGCCTATCGAAACCCTCGGGTATTACGATCCAAAGACCGATCCGGCAACGATCAATGTAAAGAAGGAGCGCGCCGAATACTGGATAGGTGTCGGAGCTATTCCCTCACCGGCGGTTAAGACTCTACTGAAAAAACAGGGCGTAAAGGTCACGTCCAAATAAGTATGATGAGGATAGGCGTTCTTACGCTATTCCCAAAGATGTTCGAAGGCATCCTGGGCGAATCGATATTAAAACGCGCCCAGAATAAAGGGCTCGTCGCAATAAAGGTTCATAACCTGCGTGACTGGACGAGCGATAGCCATAAGACGGCCGACGATAAGCCGTTCGGCGGCGGGCCGGGCATGGTTATGAAGATCGAGCCGATTTTTGCGGCCCTTCGCGAGTTGAAGAAAAAGTCTAGGGTGATACTGCTGACGCCGCAGGGGGTAAGATTAGACCAGCCTCTGGCAAGAAAACTGGCGAAGGAGAAATCCCTCATCCTCATCTGCGGACACTATGAAGGCGTCGATGAGAGGGCAAGAGCCCTGGCCGATGAAGAGATATCGATCGGCGATTATATATTGACATGCGGTGAAATTCCGGCGCTGGCCCTGATGGACTCTATTGTCAGGCTTATTCCGGGTGTGCTTGGCGATAATCGATCAACAGCGGATGAATCGTTCGAGGATGATCTGCTGGAATATCCGCAGTATACAAGGCCTGCGGACTTTGAGGGTATGAAGGTCCCGGAAATACTTCTAAACGGGGATCATAAGAAAATAGAAGAGTGGCGCAGAAAAGAAGCGATAAAACGGACTAAGGCTCGAAGGCCAGATCTGTTAAATAGGAAAGGAATGCGAAATGGATAAAATGATCAAACTTATTGAATCGAAATTCTTAAAGAAGGATGTTTCTAAATTCGATGTTGGTGATACGGTGGATGTGGCAATAAAGATAGTGGAAGAAGGGAAGACGCGCCTCCAGACATTTGAAGGGATCGTGATTGCGCGCGCAGGTTCGGGGCTTACGGAGACCTTTACCGTTCGCAAGATCTCGTACGGCGAAGGCGTCGAGATGGTATTTCCGCTCCATTCGCCGTCGATTGACAAGGTAAGAATAGTGAAGAAGGGTGATGTAAGGAGAGCGAAACTTTATTACCTGAAACGCAAAGTCGGAAAAGAGACTAAGATTGAAGAAAAGCTCACGCATTCCGAAGACGCTGGCACTCCTCCGGTACGAGAGGAAACTAAATAGTTTAGGCCATACCCTGATCGCCGGCGTCGACGAGGCAGGACGAGGCCCTCTCGCGGGCCCGGTTGTAGCGGGCGCGGTTATATTGAAGAGTTATAAATTCACCGCTTATATCAATGATTCGAAGAAGTTATCCGCCAAGAAGAGGGAAGAGGCTTTCGAAGAAATTACCAGAAAAGCCATCGTTGGCGTTGGTATCGTTGATGAAAAGGTCATAGACAAAATAAATATTTACAGGGCCACCCTGAAGGCGATGCGGGAGGCCTTGGACAATCTCGAAATACCCCCCGATTATGTTCTCGTTGACGGACGTATGAAGATTCCCACCAAATGCCCGATCAAATGCATTATTAGAGGTGATGCGAAGAGCCTTTCTATCGCGGCCGCATCGATCGTGGCGAAGGTTACCCGCGACCGTATCATGACCGAATACGACAGTCTATATCCGCAGTACGGTTTTGCGAGGCATAAGGGTTACGGCACTAAAGAGCATATGCGATCCCTCGAAACGCATGGCGCCTCACCGATTCACCGCTTCAGCTTTCAGCCGGTCAAGTCGTTGCCCATAGAAAATCAGTATTAATTCTATTGACCCGCTCGACTCTTTATAATAAGATATACTCATTAATATAATTATGAGGTAGGGGTCAATGAAATCCGACATAGAGATTGCCCAAAGCGCCACCCTGAAGCCTATCGCTCAAATAGCCGCACGCCTCGGCATAAGCGCGAAATACCTGGAGCTATATGGGTCATATAAAGCCAAGGTATCTCTGGAGCTAGCGAAAAACAAAACCAATCCAAAATCCAAATATATCGTTGTTACAGGCATCACACCTACGCATTTTGGCGAGGGAAAGACGGTTACGACCGTCGGCCTATCGATGGCATTCAACAGGATGGGGAAGAAGTCCGCTGCATGCATCAGGCAGCCGTCCATAGGCCCGTTCTTCGGAATAAAGGGCGGAGGCTTAGGCGGCGGTTACTCTCAGGTCCTGCCGACGGAAGATATAAACCTGCATCTTACCGGAGATATTCATGCCGTAGCGCAGGCGCACAATCTCTGCGCGTCTTTTCTGGATAACAGCCTGTTCAGAGATAATAGGCTTAGTATCGACCCTAAAAGAATATACTGGAAGAGGGTTGTCGACGTAAATGACCGCGCTTTAAGAAATGTGCGCATCGCCTTGGGCGGCGGCGAATCAGGTTTTGAGCGCGACACCGGATTTTCTATCACTGCGGCAAGCGAGGTCATGGCGATCCTGGCGCTTACCGAATCTATCAGCGATTTGAGGAAGATGATAGGGAGGATAGTCGTCGCTGTCTCGAAGGCCGGTAAGGCCGTCACCGCGGAAGATCTTAGAGTGGCGGGGTCGATGGCGTTGTTGCTGAAGGATGCCATAAAACCGAACCTCGTGCAGACTATCGAGAATACGCCCTGTTTTGTACATACCGGCCCTTTTGCAAATATCACCCATGGCAATAGTTCGATCCTTGCCGACAGGATTGCACTTAAATCTTGCGATTTTGTGATCACCGAGTCAGGGTTCGGGGCGGATTGCGGATTAGAGAAGTTCGTAAATATTAAATGCAGGGCAAGCGGGCTCGTTCCGCATGCTGTTGTGTTGGTGGCTTCCGTCAGGGCTATTAAAGTCCATTCAAGCCTGTATAAGACGGCTGTAGGTAAGCCGCTTAGCAGTGATATCACGAGGGAAAACCCGGAAGCGGTTGAGGCCGGATGCGCAAACCTTGAGAAGCAGATAGAGAATGCGAGGTTGTATAATATTCCGTGCATAGTGGCGATAAATAGATTTGCTACAGACACAGACAAGGAAGTTGCCATTATCAGATCCAAGGCGCTGGAGGCCGGCGCGTTCGACTGCGTGATAAGCGATCTTCACAGATCCGGGTCCCGCGGCGGGCTCACCCTTGCGCACGCGGTTATTGACGCGTGCAAGACCAAAAGTAAATTCAGGCTGCTTTATCCGTCCAATATGCCTATAAAAGAAAAGATCGAAAAAATAGCGAAATCTGTTTACGGCGCCGGCGCGGTCCATTTCGAGCCTGCCGCTGAGGAAAATATAACGCTATATAAAAAATTAGGGTATTCAGGCTTACCGGTATGCATGGCCAAGACGCATCTATCATTATCGCATGATCCGCTTCTCAAGGGTTCGCCGAAAGGATTTACGCTGCCCATCCGTGACATAAAACCATCCGTAGGAGCGGGGTTTTTATACGCATTATGCGGCAATATTCCGACCATGCCCAGCCTGCCGAAACATCCGGCCGGTGAGCGTATCGATGTGGACTCGAAAGGGAGGCTAAGGTATGTACGTTAAAAAACCGATTAAGGAGTATCTCGATGATTTGGCTGCTAAGAAACCTGCGCCGGGAGGTGGTAGTGCCGCGGCTTTAAGCGGCGCTATCGGAGTCAGCCTGATGTCGATGGTAGCGAATTATACCGTAGGGAACCCTAAATACAAAAGCGTTGAAAAGGCCGCGGCGGACATACTTATCAGAGTGAGCAAGGCCAAGATTGAGTTTGAGAGGCTTGTCGATGCAGATATCGCGGCGTACGATAAATTGTCGAAGGCCTTAAGTCAGCTGCCAAAAGGATCCCCGGCGCTCGAGGATTATTTTAAAGAAGCCGCCGGTGTGCCGTTCGAAATATGCCGCATCTCGGCAGATTGTCTTAAATTGTGCGAAGCGCTGGCTAAGATAGGGAATAAGGATCTCGTTACGGATACGGCAACAGCGGCGATATTGCTCGCGGGCGCGTTCTTCTCGGCAAAGTATAATGTGTATATAAATCTGAAGTATATAAAAGACATGGATTACATAGGCAGGATCCACAAGGTATTGGCGCCGCTTGAAGAGAGCATTCCGAAATTGAAGGAAGATATTATAGAGAAGTGTGAAGACGTGATAGGGAAATAATAAGGAGATTAAAGATGCCGGCAAAGTTATTGGAGGGCAAAGTAATAGCGGCGGGGTTAAAGGGAAAAATTAATTCCGAAGTTGCGGCATTGAAGGCAAAATATGCTAACGTCCCTAGACTTTTAGCGGTACAGATAGGGGAGAATGCGTCGTCGGCGGTTTACGTTAAGGCGCAGAAGAAAGCAGCTGAGTCTTTAGGCATAGAATATGAATTAAAGGTTCTGCCGGAGACGCTATCGCAGGGCGAGGCCGAATCGTTGATAGAAAGGCTGAATAACGATAAATCCGTTACCGCGATCATTCTGCAGCTGCCCGTGCCAAAAGCGATCGATGCTAAAAAACTGATTGGGCGTATAGCGCCTGAAAAAGATGCCGAGGGTATACATCCTCAGAATTTAGGCAGGATACTTTTAGGTAATTACAAGATTGGCCCCTGTACTGCCATGGCCGTTATGGAATTACTGGAATCGACAGGCATTAAGCTGTATGGCAAAGAGGCAGTTGTGGTAGGCCATTCCGAGATAGTGGGAAAGCCGCTTGCTCTTATGCTGCTCAATAAATTTGCGACGACGACAGTCTGTCACATCGGCACGGGTGAGCGCGGGATGCTGCCCGATCATGTGAAACGGGCCGAGATACTGGTCGTTGCCGTAGGTAAGGCTGGAATAGTGAAAGGCGATTGGATTCGCGGCGGTGCGATAGTCATAGATGTCGGTATAAATAGGATCGGAGAAAAAATAGTAGGCGATGTCGAGTTTGAGGCCGCGGCGGCGCGTGCATCATATATTACGCCGGTTCCGGGAGGGGTTGGCCCACTCACGACTACGATTCTAATGAGAAATGCGCTTGAATTATTCAAGGCGCAAATTTAAGGTGGCGAAATGACATTTTGCGAAAAGATTTCACAAGGTAAATTTGTAGTGACGAGCGAGATAGGGCCGCCGAAGGGGATAGATATTAAAGAGGTCCTGGAAGATGCGTTATTGATAAAAGGAAAGGTCGATGCGATCAATGTTACGGACCTTCAGAGCTCGGTCATGCGCATCGGCTCTATGGCGATATGCCATCTTCTTAAAGACGAAGGCATCGAACCGATACTCCAGATGACATGCCGCGATAGGAACAGGCTTGCGCTGCAGTCGGATCTTTTGTCAGCGAACGTTCTCGGTATAGAGAACGTATTGCTCTTAACGGGTGACTATCCGACGCTTGGCGATCATCCCGAGGCGAAGCCGGTATTCGATATGGGCAGTGTTCAGCTCATAGAGGTTGCGAAGACACTGCAGAATGGTAAAGATATGAAGGGTAATGCTCTAAAAGGCGCCCCTAAATTTTGCATTGGCGCCGTGGTAAATCCAGGCGCAGACCCGCTTGAGCCGGAGATCATAAAGATGGAGAAAAAGATCGAAGCGGGCGCTAAATTCTTCCAAACGCAGGCCGTATATGATATTGAGCTCTTCAAAAGGTTTTTGGACGGCATAAAGCATCTCAATACTACAGTGATGGCAGGCATAGTCCTGTTGAAATCGGCCGGTATGGCAAAGTATATGAATAAAAACGTGGCGGGTGTATTCGTGCCCGATAACCTTATTAAAGAAATGGAAGAGGCTAAAGACAAGAGTGCGAGGTCGATAGAGATAGCCGCGCGGCTCATAAAAGAGTTGAAACCCCTATGCCAGGGAATTCATGTAATGCCGATCGGCTGGGACAAAAAGGTGCCGCTCGTTTTGGACGCGGCTGGATTATAAACGCAAACCTGGAGAATAAAATGTCAAAGACGGCAGAGGTCACGGTTAAGGTTGTGGCGGGGGTAATGATCCGCGGCGCGAAGAAAATCCTCGGCGATGCGGATAGCTACATGACCAAGGCTATCAGGGAAAAGGGCGCTGATTCAAAAATAGCGTTTCCTGAGACGGCATTCTATTTTCCGCTGGCGAACGCGCTTTTGGGCCTCGAGACAAAGACGCTTGCGGACGCAAAGAAGATCCTCGATACTGCGAAGACCCTGGTGATAAAGGACGTTCCGTCCGAAGACAAGTGGACCAATTTCCTTAAGGACAGCCTTAATGCCGGTGTTGCGACGATACTCTCGGAAGAG
>JBAZUO010000022.1:0-24168 GCA_041661345.1 Candidatus Omnitrophota bacterium
CTTAAGGATCGAGATGTCTATGTAGCCGCTTGAGCCTTCTACGGCTACCAGCTTCATGTCATAATTGGTTACAAGGCTATCTAGGATCGAGGATATGGATTCCTGGGCTGTTAACGAGGCGTGGGCATCCTGGATGTTGATGATGGTTTTGGGCCCAGACTTCTGGCCGCTAGTCGATTTACCATTATAAACCTCTTTGGTTACGGCTACATCCTTGGGGATAGAAAAATTAGGGACAGTCCCTAATTTTTCATTTTGGCTAGTAGTTTGTGCGGGCTTGGACCATATGGGAGTGCCGCCCTGCGCCCAGACGAGATCCTGGTTTATAAAAGCGACAATTAATACAAAAGAAATTACACGAAGTGCACGCTTATTCCTTGGACTGGTTAAGTCCATGAATATATTTGGTTTGATTTCGGATTCCTGCGTCATTATGTATTCCCTATATTGTTAACAACGATAAATCCTAGTTTGTATTATGAGTATTTAGTATATCAAATAACTAAATATTGTCAACCCTAAATAACTAAATGTTTTGTAACTTAACATTATGCCGCGGCCGCTAATAATGTTATGGCATCTCGATATGCTCCGATCTCTTTATTGTAGTCATAAGGCACTATCGGTGACATATATATGTAGATACCTTTTTCATCTCTTGACAGCCCCGGTATGTTTTTACCGTCGAGAAAAGCACCATTTACTACTTCTAACAGAACCTGGTATGTGTTCAACGTTACATATGTATCTACACCACCTATTTTTGTTGGTCTAACTTCCAGGAGTTTGCCAATGGACGATCTTTCCCCGTTTACACGGACTTCATTCTCTATCGCGCGTATACCGATCTTGTCGAAGTCCACGCGTACGCCCAATTTGTTATATATCTCCGCTCTTATCGCTAAGACCAAAGATTCGATCGACCTTTGTTTATTGTCAGAATCATACTTACTGACAAACACTATCGATTTTAATGCGTTAGCAATTCTAGATTGCGAATAACCCGTCGCTCTGAGCCCTGCGGATGCAAAAGCTTCAGCCTCTTGCCTTGTCTTAAATCTATTTCCGTAGATTATCGGGCTTATGATACCTTTTTCGGATGCCTGGATGATATTTTCGAACGAGAATATGTCGGTCTCGGCTATCATTTCGGTAGTCGCGATGGCTACGGTATTATCGAATTTACCTTCCGGCAGGGCTATGTTATTGTAAACCTTCGAAAGCAGCTCTTTTTGTCTTATGAGGCGTCTTGCAAGGGCCTTCTGCATCTTTGTAGTGAAGACATCTTTACCACTTAACTTATCAATGGCCTTGCGAGCATCATCGATGTCGAATCTGTCCATCAGGTCGAGCTTTTTCTTAAGGAAATTGATGAACCTGCGGAGTTTTTCGCCGTTCTTATCCTTCGCTATCACTTTTACGGCTTCCACATACAGGCCGAAGTCTTCCGACGTAACATCGCCTACCCTGATGCTTTCATTTAATATAATGCCGGGGACATCTTTACCGGTTATTGACTTGAATTCATTTTCGTCACTTGTAACAATAGCGTTCTTGCCCTCTAGAGAGTTCCTTAGATTTTTCTTAAAATATTCGGAAGCGACGACTGGAATATAAATCGCTATCTCTGTTCCCGCGGCAACTTCTTTCGCTTTCGCCGGTTTGCCCCACCACAAAAATGCGCCTAATGTCGTAACCACACCGGCAAGATTCGCTGCGGCGTGGGGTTTGTCTGAAGACATGAAGGTATCTACCATTTTAACAAGAAATATCCCTATCTCTTGTTGATATGAAATAATTACAATAGCAATTGTGGTAACGACAAGAAGGATAGTAGCGCGCTTGAACAGTTTAATAACGGATCTTTGTATGTCGATTAAAAACCAGATAAGTATTAAAGCAGAGGCGCCGACCATTATTGAGCCTATGATAGGCTGTTTTTCTAAAATACCGAGTGTCACGTTAAGAAGATTGTTCAGGTTATCTGTGAACATCGCGTCCGGTACGGGATTTTTCAGCCACGATAGCGATTCCTTAAGATCACCCGCTATCGCGTTGGACGCTATGAGCGATATGATCGCGGCAAGCAGCAACTTCGCCGCCTGGCTGCCGGGGCCCTGTGGTTTGTGGAGCATGTGGCCGCCAGTATTATAATTGGCCAGATTTTTCAACCTGTTGCCTGTCGCCTCATCCAAAGCATGCGCAAGCTCTTCCGGCACTTTAAATATTCGGATATCCTTGTAAAGCCTGTCTTGGCGCATGCTTTGCGCGGCTTTATACATAAGGAGTTTTCTGGTTAGAAAACCCCTCTGGGCAGCTTCATGCTTATTTGCGTATTTAATGAGTGTGCCAGCTAGAGACTTGGCCGCAATCTTGACGATATCCCCCCAGCCATGTTTCGTATCCTTTTTTGCGGCCTTCTTATAATTCTCATAACAAAGAATGGCAAAAGCATTCATGAGCTCTTCTAGCAGCTCCTCCTGCTTCTCCGGCATATCCGCTCCAAATGTATCATCAAGGCGTTTTTCAAATAGTTTCCACGAATCTTCCATATTTCCATGATTTTCATCGTAATAAATACCGAGCTGACCGATCAGGTCTCCATTCACAACAACCCCTGACGATTCAGAAACATATTTCTTAGGCGCGGGTATTTCGGCAGTCTGCCGTGTCTGCCCAACGGATGACTTGATCCTTCCTTCTGCACCATTCATAATTTGCAAAATATCGTCTTCACTAAGCGTCTTTTTAGGTTCAGTAGCGGCAGGTGCGGACTTAGGGGCGGCAGCGTTAAAATCTGTAAGACCGATAATGGCATCAGCGGCTGCCTGCATATCACCCTTACCGTTCGTAATATGCAGCATACCTGCTAATATGAGCTTTCTGGCTACAAGTGCCACACCTCCACTTAAAGCTGTTTTCGGCAACCTGACCCTGTGGTCAGAAGCATAAATCTTTCCTTCAGTAAATTCTATTGCTTGTAGGTTGGATAAATATTTATATATGTCGAAGAGTTGTTGGCGTTCTTTGGGGTAGGCATCCAGTCTGGGCAGGTTTGTGCGAATCTTTTCCATGGCCTGTTTAATGATCGGTTCGTTTGCACCTGTTTTCGACTCGCCATTGACAATGGCAGCGCCAAACAGCGTACCTGAGGCCAACATAGTAATCACGCCGGATAAACCGAACCAATGAGAAGATTCGGATTTGGGCGTCACAGACCAGCTGTCTATCAAATTGCATATAAAGGTAAGTATATCCGGCCCCTTAGTAAACAAAAAGTACATCAAGGTTGCCAGAGCCGCTATTTTAATTAAATTCTTGCCGGCTTGAGCTAAATCCCTGGCGATGTTGAGGATTACGGCTAAAATAATCACCGCGGCCACTATCATTATCACATCGGCAATCGGGGACCCACCCAATGCCGCATGTAAGTCCTTGAGCCATGACAGTGCCCCCTGCGAAGCGGCCGTGTCGGGAGCCGGCTGACCACTCAGCC
This sequence comes from Candidatus Omnitrophota bacterium, assembly GCA_041661345.1. Classification (GTDB taxonomy): domain Bacteria; phylum Omnitrophota; class Gorgyraeia; order 2-01-FULL-45-10; family 2-01-FULL-45-10; genus JAPLMI01. The sequence continues at coordinate 3,497 of JBAZUO010000022.1, forward strand.
ATCCGGCAAACAGCGCCTGTGGTGAGCCGAAGACTATAGCTAGCCCTATACCGATGGCAATGAAGACCGGCGGAGCCGCTGAACCGAACTCGCCATACCAGCTGCCGGAAGCTGCTCTCTCTGCCTCGCTCCTGCTTTTTCCCGTTTCCATCTCTTTAAAAATAGGCCGGGCCATTTCCTCTTTTTCATATGTTGTTAACTTTGAAAAGAGATGAAGCTGCAGCCTGTCCATAGTTTCATCGTACAGAGCGTGAGCCTTGCTTTCAGTTACATCGAACATAGCTCCTATTTGCTTAAATGTAAAATCATGCATAAATCGATATCGTAAAAGAATTTGATCTTTTTCATTTAAACGAGAAAAGGCCGCCCTAATACTAGCTGCATCTTCTTCTTTTATCATTTTATCAAGCGGCGATACCAGGCTTCTCCAATCGACGATCGTGCCCACAACTACAAGACTAATCCCGATATTTGCCGCCAAGGCACTGTTTCCCATAAATAGGCTATAAGCCAATCCTGCGATCCCGGCAGACAGACCGGCTACTACGAGAAGAAGTGGCGCAAGCCTGCCGAGTCCGAATTCGATGCCGGAAGCAGGCATCTTTGGCGCTTCCTCTTTATTCCTACCGGCGATTATCCGCTGCAGCTCATCTCCTGCAGCTACAATATGCGGATTCTTTATCATATATTCAAAATTTTCATCGCCCATATACCGCAGTATCCAGTATGGTTTTTGCAAAACCGGCAAATCATAACCCAAGCTCTCAAGCCTTTGTGAAATGTTGATGAGAAAAGGATCTATGCAGTCCTTGTTAAACTCTTTTGTTATAACGGTAACGGTAATTTTACCTTTTACGGGATTCGCAGACCTTACTTCGATGTCATCTATTACAAGGCCTAAAATATTGTATCGCCCATCAGACATACGATTATTTTCGCTGATCAAGTCAGCTGCTATGCGTTGAACTTCAACCGCAACATTTTGTTTTATAACCTCTTTCGATGCTACAGCAGTTCGTTTTTCGCCTTCGCCGGATATCGTCGCGGGTGATAAGAGCGGATGTGTCTCTATCTCGCCCTTCCCTACGACTTCGTATATACGGTAAAAGAAATTAACAACAGTTACAATAATGTTTATATACATGTGGACCTGGATACTGTTCCATAAGGCTGTTTGTGGATCGATGGACATGAAGCCAAACCCGGCCAGTGTTGCGGCAAGCGGGGCAAGTAGAAGCCGCAGCTTGTCATTACGCGGCATTTCGAGGAATTTATCCAAACAGAATCTTAATACTATGAATGGATATTTCAGTATAGAGGATAATTTCCTGTCCGTAAGGCTTGGAGGCGCTTCCTTATTTAGTATATGTAATATGTAGTATATTACACCGAGCGTTATGCTTAAGAAGCTGAATAATTCCCAGCTTCCTGTCTGATTCAATATAAATACAGGCAGCCCAACCTTGAAAAACTCTTCTGTGAATGGCGCTGTGAACCTGTTGTGAAACCAGCCAAACGGGCCAAGCAACTTCTTAAACGCATATATTGTAGCCGGCGCGGCGCCCTGGCCAGCCGCCATATCCGCCATTAACTGTGTTGTAGCCTCGTCAATTTTGTGCTTCTCGTCTATCCTGGAACTCACCTCTTCTACCAGCGCATTCAATTCATCATTGATATCTCCGTCCTTAATTGCTATTTTGTAGCAATCATCCTGGGATACATTCCTTGCGTATTCCTTGAGCTCACCTATCCTGTAACTATTGGAGGTCAGAATTATATTTATAAATTCGAATTTTTTCATCAACCCTAGAACGTAAAATAGGAATTTACGCGAGTTCGGCCATTCACCGCATACTGCGACCTTTATACGTTTTTCCACAGGCAAATGCCTGTTCATTTCATTCACCCTATCGAGCGCGTATTCAAAACTGCGCCTGAAAGGTGTCAGGATGCGATGATAGGCCTCCTCAAGCTCCCCCTCGTCCCTGCCTATAAATTGCGAATAACTCCTTCTCGTAAGGTCATTGGTTCCGAAACTTATAAAATCAAATTTCCCGGCCTTTATTATCTCACCCACTGCCATACACGAACTGGGCGTCTCTATCATCGCGCCGAATTCCATGCGGTCCAATAAGTCGCGTGGAATATTGCCTTCTCTTGAAAGCTCATCCTTTATGCTTTCGATAAGCGCTCTCACAGCCTTTGCCTGGACATCGTTCTCGACCATAGGAATAAGCACCCTGATGTTCTTGTTCCGACTGGCGGCATAAGCTCCGATAAGCGCCTTCAACTGTGTACGGATTACTTCCTGTCCTTTCGGGTCCTCAAAATAAAAACGTGTGCCTTCATATGCCGGGGTACCATCCTCATTCTTCACTATCCTGTTATATAAACTCGCCATATCGCCTATCTTATCTTTGGCCATATCCAGCGTTCTTATCGTAACGATACCATTATTATGGTCCGCGGCTTCGAGAACGGTTTTATATATCATGTCCTCACTCGGCGCCTCATACTCCATATATTCATTCTCCATCCGCAGCAGACCTATACCGCTTGAACCCATATCCTCGGTAAGCATGGCACCTGCTCCTACGCGCGGAATATCGGAATATAATTTTAACTCTGCCCCGTCAAGTGTGCGCGCTTCCTCCTTCGCATGTTCCCTGAATACACGGTTCTGGGCTTTGCTCTTAGCTGCGAGGACGGTATAATGAGCGATAATTTCAGGGCTGGGGTTTATAATTATTCTCCTGTTTATGCCGTCTACTATCACCATGTCTCCCGCTTTAAGGCCTTTAAGTTTAGCTATACCCGCAATGACCAATAACTCCACATCGCGGCCTTCTATTAAAATATCTCTTGCCGTGATAGCCCAGTGAGAGCGCGAATTGCCTTCCTCAGTGCCCACAGCCCCCAGAAACGGGTTCGCATCGATAAGACTGTTAAAGTATAGTTGGTTCATCCCTTCGGTAACGAAAATAGTTTTTGGCTGCTCCTCATCCGAAAAGGTCTCTGCTTTTCTTTCTTCCATAAGAAAAGTAAAAAGGCCGGCGGCCATTTTAACGCTTTCGGCGAGTTCGGGATGCTCCTTGATATAAACAACCATTAGATCGTTAATAAGCTGGCTGGCGGTAATGCCGGCGCCGGGACGAATAAATGTACCAAGGCTGTCCTCGAATTCTCTAAAAAATTCCGTCACATCTGTCAGCCGATCTCCGGGCAATTTATCATAAACCTGCCTAACAATATCGTCGGCTCTTTCCCTCTCTTTCTCTACAAAATTATCCGGAAGCTTATGGCTGTAGTTATGCATCATGCGCAAGTACTCCACTAGTATGGGATAAGCTTCGCGAGGCAGGGCTTCCAGCACTTTTATTTTTTTCTCGCGAACATCCGCCGGGATATGCGTAGCCCTCTTTACATCCTCGATCTGATCAAGCATCGCCCTTGCGCTGGGGCCGATTTTCCTGACCTCGTCCAGCAGAATTTTATAGGCTCTACTTTTTGCCTCCTGAGAGCGGCTGCTATTCGCAGTTATAGTAATTAAGAAACATTCGACCATATCGACCACTTTTTTCGCGTTATGAAAACCTTCCATATTACCGGCAGCTTTCGCGGCTTCCTGGAGTATCTTTTGATTGGATATAAAGGCGTTGGCTACGGCTTTGGCATCCACCAATTCTTGATCTATCTCGCCTTCCCCTAGACGTGTAAGATCGTTAAAATATTGTTTTACATCCTTTAAAATCTTGAAAAGAATCTTCGCCTGTGGCTTGTCAGACTTCCACAACGTCTTTATATACGCCAATGTCCTCGAAATAAACGCATGCAGCACACTCTTGCCGTCTTGCTGTAAATCTGTGAGTGACGCAGCCATTATCGCGCTTAATTCGTCTTTCGTCGATTGGGCCAATGCGTAATTGGCCGTCGCCCTCTCGAAAGCAACGGTAAAGTCTTTTTTCTGAGCATCTATCTTGGCAGCCTTTTGCCTGTCAGTATCCCTCGGGGTAATATAATCTTCTACGAGCACGTTTTTATGATCAACAAATGGTTCGCCTCTTTGAACCCACAGGAACTTTACATCTCTTGTTGTAAGGGACGGCGCCGCTATGACGCGCGGCACTGCTTTTTTTATCTCCTCTTTGATCTTTGACAATGTTTGATATAGTTTTTTATCGCTTTTAATTGCCGCATTACAGTCAACAAATCTAAACCTTTTTTCGCCCAACAGTTTATTTAAAGAACCAGTTTGGTCCGGATTCAACGCCAATTTTTCTTTTCCGCCGTGCCCGGCTTCGATTTCGTTCACGATTTCGAACGCGTAAAATGTGCCATTGGGGCCGTCATGGCCCGACCAATTCGAATCTAATTTAATATTAGTTTTTGACTGCTCCCTCATCGCGGAGATTATACCTGTAACCTCCTCTACGATGCTATCGTTATCCCGGCCGAATATTATCAACTCTGTATGAGCTGCATCTGGAGGATTGTAAAAGAAATAATCGTACGTGATCGCCTCTTTCTCGCCGGCATGTATTTTTGACAAAAGCGCTGCGTATGTTATCTCATCAACAAGCCTTCCCGCCGCAGCATATCTAATGTGTTCTATCGGCATAGCGCCTATGATGCTTGCGGTAAAATCGTCTTGAGGGGAGGCGCTCAATAATGACCTCAAGATATGAGGGTTAAGCCTTCGTTTAAGTATCTCGATGCGCCGGCTGACAATGAGGTCCCCATATCCGTCCGTTTGCGGCACCTGCCCGTTAACGGCAGGCTTGCGGGATGGAGGCATGATAAAATTGATTAAGCGGGCCTCGTAAAGAAACTGTAGCACGAATGGGGCTATTGCCTTGAGTATCGAACGGAAGAATCTGCCAAGCGGCCCGGCCTTCGGAGCGCGGCCTAACTTAACAAGTTCTCTATATTCTGCCCGGGAAATCCTTGCGGCATCTTTTCGTATTTTTAATAGGCGGCTTAGCCGGCTCTTATTGCTACCGCTTATCAACCCCTGATACGCATCTTTTACCCTCTGGTCAATCTGAGGAGGAAAAAATTTCGGCGTTACATCGAGAGGCTCTTGCCCATCTTTGTTTCTGCACGCGATAGTCTTGAATACATTCATACCGTTTTCTATGACATCAGCCGCAACCAATACCGATTCGATGAATTTTGTTTCTTCCTTCTCCGCTTCGGTCCAGCCTTCTTTCAGTCTATCGGGACTTGCCAGATATCCATCGAGTTCATCAATATTATGGTGAAATATAATGGCGGCCGCGGTCGGCGTCGCGCCTTCGCACGATATGCCTTTTTCCCGCATTCCCCAGATCGCTGAAGGGCCGGTGAATATATCAAGCGCATACTCCATTTCGCGGGTAGTGAATTCGCCGGGCTTTGCCTCGGCAAATCTTTTTCTTAAGCGCTCATGCGCTGCCATATTCGCAGAAGGCTTGTCCGGAACATCTATACCTGCATTGCGGAGTCTTTTTATCATTGCTTTCGTCGTTTCGTCGTTTCGGTTGGTGGCATATACAGGCGAATCAAAATCGTGCCCTGCCGCGGCGGCCTGTATCTTGGCTTTCAATTCCGTAGATATCCTTATTCCCCGCGTCTCCAGCTCCTCTATTATTAATGCGGCAATCTTGCCAACTCTCTCAGAATGCTCCCTGACAAACTGTGCGCGTATCGTAGCACGAATCTCTTCGGGAGAGACGCTCAGTATGTCTCTTGCCGGCGGTGCGCGTAATTGATTTGCGCGAAGATCATAGCGCGATATTATACCCCATGACAAAATAGCAATGATCAAACTTGCCGCGATAAGCGCGAGCGGCCAAAGGCCAGCAAGCGCTGACGCATTCGATATACCAGGTGTACCGGACGAGCTCAATGAACAGCCAGGTATAACGGTGAGCATAAGAGCGGCCAATGACAGGAAAAACGGACGGTAGAACGGATGTGGAAAAAATCCATCCCATCTGAATTCCTTCAGTATATTAATGACTTCATCCCTATACGCACCGGGAGCTTTTTTATCTCTGGATATATCGCGTAATGCCCTCCTCACGGCTCCTTTTGCATATCTATTCATCCGCCATAATGTCCTCGAGGCCTCTCTCTTTATATTAGCATCCTGTTCGTGCATCCTGATCCCTACAAGGCTCTTTATGTGCGGTAAAAGTATATCCGGTTTTCCCTTTATCTCTTTAAGCGGTATTTTATAAACTGTTTCCTTGACGGCCGCGATATCACGCATGCTGATATTTGTCATAAGATATGTGCTCAGCGGAACTGCTTTGTGTAGAAGGTACCATGCGGAACTGGTTAACGCTAACCCCACCGTGCTAAAGGTAGCCAAATTGATCGGCATTAAACCATACCAAAGTAAATATGACACGGGAGATGATATCAGAAGTACTGTTATCACAGAAAAGAATCCGTTTGGACGAAAGATATCAAGATCTAAATTACGCATCACGTACAATATCGAACTTCTATATTTTATTATCAACATTATCGCTTGTACTGCCGCGTATGTTGCAAAAAACGCAACGATCAAAGGTGCCGGAATACCAATAAGCGATCCGCTGATTTGATAAGCTTGGTCAGCGGAGACTGCCGAAACACCGCCAAAAATATCGTAATATGCGCGCAAGCCAACTAGCGCAGCGACTACGCTTAAGCCAGTCTCTTTTAGTTTTGACCCGGACGCAGGCGCCTCTTTTGCCCCTCCAGCTAAGCTGATAAAAAGTTCTGATTTTGTATGGGACGTTGCCGGCTCCTGCTGGTATCGCAATAATACAGGGGTTGTTTTTACAATATTGCCGAATTTATATAAGAAATGGCTGTGTCTGGTAATAAGGTCCGTGCCTTGGTCCTTGTATTTCTCCATTAAAGAGGCTCCGCCCTTTGTCCTGAAATCTTCGGAGTCCTCTGTTAACTGCTGCCATTCCGACCCTGTCACTGCCGGTTGTAAGATTGTTATCTTTAATATGCCCTGAGCCGATTCGCCTTGCCCAGCAGGCGTCAAATATTCTACCGTCACCTCAATCTTTGAGTCTTTGGCATTTGTAAAATCGAAGGTCTTCAGAATAAAGTTGTGATAAACCTGACTAAGCCACATGTCGTTGCCGCCTTTGATATATTCAAAAGCAGGAGCCAGCGCCTCATAGCCCTGCCCTTTTTTGCTAATAACACCGTTATATAAGGTCCTGGATTTAAAGCCGACTAAATCTTTTTCAGAAAGACCCGGTGTTTCAAAGATAAGCTTTTCAGGCGCAACGGTAGGAGCAGGTACAAGCGCCTGTTCAATTTCATCAACCGGCTTTTTAGTCGCATCGATTAATTCTTGATTCTCTCCTGCCTTTTGCTCCGCCATTTCCCTGAGAGCCTGCAATTCTGTCTCTACCCTGCTTCTCAATTTGGCTCTTGATGATTGCGGAACTTCGAGTATACGGCACACTCTGTCATAATCGGCGATCGTCCCTCCGAGCGCCATGATCCTTGAAACGATGTCTGTTACGCACTGAGAATCTTCTACGCCCTTCATGCGGCTTTCCAATGCCGCGCGCCATGCTTCATCACCACGCGGAACAGTGGGGGCTCTGGACGGATATTGAAGTCCGTCTAAAACCTCATCGACGTATTCAGGCCGCACCAACCCACTCGTAACCGGGAAGAATGTACCCACTGCGATCGTCTTATCACCGAGATTGGAATCCGCTTTTTGTGAGCTTTCATTTCCTGCTGACTGTTTGCTGTTAGCTGCTTGCTCAACCGCTGCCCCCTCTTTAACCAACTTCTCGTAACTAGCTCTGTAGCCTTCTTTCCACATCTTCTTCAAAGCGTCGATGTCTTTATTCTCTTTGTGGGCTTTATCAAGGCTTGTTACGACTATCTCTTTTATGAATGCCCTTACCTGGTCCTGATATTGGTCATTCCTATTCGTTAAAATAGCAACATACGGCCTGGTACCTTTCGATGCATCGAATTTAGGAAGAATTACCAGATACGAAGTCTGTTTTTGCTTGAGTAAATCAGATATACCTTTCGTGTGATAGCCGCCTGTGATGAGAGCGGCGACTTCCGTGCCTTCGGCGTCCATACGTTTAATGGTATTTCGAAGGATGGCTTGATTCCTTGCTTCAGCGGTACGGTAGAAGTCCATCGCGGTGTCGAGGTTAGCGAAGATTTCTTTGGGGATATCGGCTTTACAGTCTTCGATATGTTTTTCTAAGTATTCGAAGTCGCCATTGGTAAGCTTAAGCTCGAATAGAGCTTTAATATAGTTTACGCACTTTGATAGGTCATGTAATTTCTTCTGATCAGGGTTTGTGTAGAGTTTCTCGATAATAGCATCTTCATAGGCTTTTACTTCATTGAATATCTCGAGTAGATCGATAGACTCATAGATAGCGATGTATTCGGTGTAATTTATGAGATTCTTGTAGGGTACAGGGTCGATATTGGTCTTATTGGCAAGATCCTGTAGATATGAGTAGTATTCACCTTGAGTGATCTTATTGGTCTTGAATGACAGCGATTTAAGGACGAGCGCTTCGAGTTGGGGTTTATTGAGTTTCTTACTCAATTCATCAATTAACTGATCGCGTTCTTTATTGGCTGTAGTGAAGCTGATCTCTTTCTCAAGCTTTAACGATTCTACAAGCTTTGAGAGGTTGGAATACTTCTTGTAGTCGATGTTATATTTGGAAGCTAACTCTGAGACGAATTTCCATCTATCGGTAAAAGTGATCTTACCGTCTTCGTGTAGGACTGAATTAGATTCGATCTGTTTAAGCTCAGGGGTGTAGAGTTTGTCTTTTAATTCATTTAGGGTCTTTATGAGGTTATCTAGGTCTTTTTTGGTAGATTGGTTTGACTCATAGACCTTACGGAATTGATCGACGTTCTCAAGATACAGGTCCTTATCTTCTATACCATATAGCTTAATAGATTTATTGCTTGTTATCGAGAAGAACTCGCCTGCTGACATCTTACCCTGGCTCATTAAGTACTTGGCCGTATCTTTTCGTATTGATTCATCGGGAAATGTCTTAAGGATCGAGGTGTCTATGTAGCCGCTTGAGCCTTCTACGGCTACCAGCTTCATGTCGTAGTTCGTTACTAAACTATCTAAGATCGAAGATATGGATTCCTGGGCTGTTAACGAGGCGTGGGCATCCTGGATGTTGATGATGGTTTTGGATCCAGTACCATTACCGCTTGCCGCTTGCCCCTGATAGACTTCTTTCGTAACAGCTATGTCTTTGGGTATAGCTATATTACCATTTAGATTAATATTGTTACTTTGGGTATTGGACGATGCGGGGGTTTGAGGCTTAGACCATACTGGGTTACCACCCTGTGCCCAGACGAGATCCTGATTGATGAAAGCGAACACGACGAAGAGAGCTATGGCCCTAATCCATCTCTTATTTTTTGGACTTTGTAAGTCCATAATAAGCGTTTTAGGACCCAGCTCTTCACGGGTATTACTATCTGTGGTTTGCCAAGCGACCATTATCTTCCTTTTCAATTTGTTAATAGTACATATATAATATCATATGCGTTAGGTTAGTCAATGCCTAATATCTTAATTTTTTGTGTTCTAACAGGCGGGTTATGTAGTCTATCCTCGCCCTCTGTAAAGGTTGCTTGGCGGAAACCTTTAACAGAGGACGAAGATAGTTAAGGGTAATCTCCAACCCCTTACTACATATAACACGTTACGCAGCCATACTAAGCAGTTTCAGGGCATCCTGATACGCCCGGATCTCTTCGCCATAGTTGATCGGTATTGTCGGCGGCAAGTATATCAGTATCTTCCTGACGCCGTCCATAGCTAATCCCGGTATAGTTGCCGCATCAATCGCTATGCTCTCCGAGGTAGTCTGTGTCAATATCTTCAACAAGACCTGGTATGAATTCATGGCAGCGACGATATCTATGCCGTCCACTTTTATGCTCTGGACCTCAAGGAACCTCACCCGGCCCGGATCCTCGCCTTCTTTGATGAGGTTATCCTGTCTGGCGGCTCTAATACCTATGTTGGCACGATCTACAACACCTGTGGCATCACTGATCGCTTTAACAAGTCCTTCAAATGTCAGCTTCGTTTTGTCAATGAGTTTAATATTACTTATAGCCTCATCATTGTATCCGGCAGCTCTTAAGTGCGCCCTGACTGCGGCATCGGTCTTAAACAGGTCGCCGTATATTATACAGTTGGCTATACCTTTCGGTGTCCTATCGATATTTGCGGAATCATACATCGCGGAATTTAGCACATATTCTGAGGTTACGGCCGCGTATGTCTGTCCGGCAGGCAAGCTCTTTATTATCGGTTCGCTGTTGCATGTCTGTTCAAACGCCTGTTTGCTTATGCTAAGTTTCAATGCCAGATCATCAAACCTTTCTTTGTATTTCGCAAGTTCTTCAACGCTGAACGGTGCGATCCGCTGTAGGAGAGGCGCAAGTTCATCCAGTATTTTGCGTAATTCAATAATCTCGTTATGGCCGAGGCGCCCGGTGAGCACGAAGAAGAGCTTTTCGTATTTCAAGGTTTCGGCGTGTTCACCTGCTTTCGCGTACATGCCCTTAGTGAATTGCGCCTGTTCCTTTACCGCCGCGATATATTCCTGCACTCTGGTTAAATCTAATTCCTCCGACGGGATATCGAGGAATACGGCCGGCATTTTGTTCTCAGCCGCAATTCTGGTAAGCTCCTCGGCATTTTCGACTCTAGCGATATACACATTTTTGCCGATAAATGATTCGGCAATTGCGTGCATAGTTTCGGCCGGCATTGCTCGGGGAACTCCGAGAATTGTTTTTGCTAATGACGCCGTAAGCGCTGCCTGCGGAAAACTGACAGTACCACGATTCGCGTCTACCGCGATCTTTAAATTATTCGTAACATTACTGATCCCAGGGCCGACCACTGCTATGATTGGAATGCCCAGCTCTTTGGCTATAATAGCCGCATGACTTTCGTTGGTCACAGCGCTATTCAAAACCACGATAGCTTTCGCATCTTTGCATGCCTCAAATAGATCAGATGGATACAGCTCGTCGATAATGGCTATTTTCCCTGCGCCGACATTTTGCACTGGCGGTTTATGCAGTAAATTATTTAGAATGCGCGTAGTAAGATCAGCCATATCCCACGATCTTTGTGCTAAATTACCGGCTTTAAGATTAGCAAATATGTCCCTATATCTTTTGCCGACTTTTAAAACTGCCTGGGCCGGATTCATACCATTGTTAATTAAATCAATGATCTCGTCTCTGAATTTCGTATCGTTGGCCATTTGTATATGAGCTTCAAATATAGCGGCAAGTTTCGGATTGTCAGCCAATGCATCATGAATGATCCTTAATTGCGATTTCGTCTCCACCAAAGCATCGTCGACATTATCTCTATTTTCCTTTATCGTCAATGCGGCAGGGAATTTATGTTCAGTAGTTACCAGTAAATCGAATGTCTCCCTCGTAACTACCACAGCCTCACCTTCCGCAAAACCTTCTGATAAAATATTACCGGTCACCGTAACCGTCGGCGCCGATCTCTGCGGCTGGGCGCGCATCAATACCGTGACATCGGTCAAATATGTATAATAGGTACGTTCGCCTCTTTGTATTGTGCCGACCTGTTTAAATCCAAGCTCTTCATAAAACCGACGCGCTACAGGATTATTTACATCAACGTTTAGTGATAGCGATGAGATGTCGCTACCCTGTAAATTCTGGGCCGCTTTCCTAAGCAGCGCTGTCCCGATACCCCGATTTCTGTAATTTTCATCTACAGAAAGTGCCTGAACGTGTAATCCTGGCAAAGAGTTATGTGTGGCGGGAGTCTCATATGCTAACAAAAGACCGACTATTTCATTTCTCTCGTTCATTGCGACAAGACTATGTTTCCAGCGGTCGTAAACAACGATTTCACCTTGAGTCTGAGGCTCCCTAAGCACCGGCTTGCCTTCTAATAAACGGCTAATCTCTCTGGGCTCACCCCCTGCTAACACATGAAGTTCCTGCAGCCTATCCAAATTCCGCCTGGCAAATTCTTCGCTGAGAAGCTCAAGGTTCACTTTTGTAGCCGGCGCGGGTCCCATAATTATCTTGTCACCGGTTAGCGCTATCGGCAGACCAAAAACGCTTGCGCCGGACGTCCTAGCTAGTTCATTTTCGACCATCTCTTCGGTCAAGTCCTTATCGAAGAACCCTGCATCGTCCATACCATTGATAAGCGTTTCCCAGTCCGCATCGTTACTGAAGTCGATTCCCTGGGGTTCGAAAGTAAGGATTCTATCTCGTCTCCCTGTCTTTTCATTATGAATCTTGACAAGATACGCGATCAATAACATAAGTTTATACAGACGCAATATATATTGGCCCGGGCCGGACTTTTCCCTGAGGACCTTAAAGAGCGGCCAGGCCTTATTCCTGATATTTGTCGACCAGATATGCTTGAATGTATCGTTCGAATAAGCCAGCGCTTTTAGCCGGGTAAATTCTTCATCCGTCAATTCAAGGCCAGGACGCGAAGTCTGAAAGACGCGTGGAATTCCAGCGCAGATCAATCGGTAATTAAGGAACTCGCGTTCATCCACGGATGAGATATCATGATACAAACCCAGCGCTCCCTTAATATATTGCGATGTCAAAATATTATCCGGCGTATAAGGCGCTTCGCGCGCCACCTTACTCGCCGAGTCCATCATCGCAATGATAAGCATCTGTGCCTTGAGTGCCGGGCTCATCCCCTGAAAATCGACGAGAAGACGATCAATGCCAAGATCGCCAATGAGCGCATGTCCGGCTATAATCTTCTGTACATCCCCAATAAACGCTTTATCTTTAATACCATACCTGTCCAGTACCTGCGGTATAAGCGCGGCACCGGCCTCGGGATGATTCATCGTGTCATCTTTTGTATAGCCAATATCGTGGAGAATAACTGCTATAAGGAGTTCTTCTTTTTCCGTCCCGGATAGCTGATTATAGATATCATACATTCTGCCAAGGAGGGCGAAATATTCTTCGCGATCGGATGTTTTCGCGCGCGCAACATCGTTGGTGATATTATTATAGACGAACCCAAACCCATCCGGCGTCCCTTTTATAAAATGTTCATACGATTCGATAGCCTGGCGAATGTGCGCAAGCCTGAATGGCAAATTGGCGGTGCCGGCATGCAGCCTATCGAGATCCCGCTCAAGACGCGCCGCTAGTTGTTTTATATTAACCCGTCTTTTAACAAGAAGCGGTATAACATTATAGGTGAATCTTAAATAAGTAAGGGGTGACGCGAGGCGCGTCTCGGCATATGTCGCGCCGAGCTCGCCGGAGCCGGTTATGTGCGCATATTCGTGGCGGAGGATCTGTTTAAGGTAAGCTCTGTTTCCGGGCCTTAGCAGTGATGGGGCTATCTGTATGGTACCGTCTAATTCATTACTCGTCGCAATTGCCGGAGGCGATGTCTGCAGTAATTCTAGATAAGCTTTAAACTTATTATCCGGCATCTGGTCCGCTTCCCATGTCAATGCTGTAACTTTTCTTGGATCGATATCTATCCCTTCGTCTTTGAGCTCGGCTAAAACGCTATTCAGCGCGGATATCTCATCAAACGCGGCGTCCGATATCCAACCATCGCCCATTCTCTTGTCAAATTTTAGATTACGGACATCGCTTCTCACCCTTACATGCCGTCTCGCCTCGAACAGGAATCCCGACGCCGAAAGCCCAAAGCCGATGCCAAACGACGTCAGTCCGCCGAGATCCGCACCAACTAAGCAGGAAGCAAGCCATATCGCTCCGCCTAATATCGCGGTAACCGCCAGCGCGCCGAACGGCTTGACCGACTCAAGGGTATCCTTTTTCCTTGTGACGATTTGACTTAAAATATGCGGCGTCTTGTTTCTCGTGCGGATAAAACTGATAATCTTCTTCATCAATATCATACCAGCTATAGCAGCCGCAACCGCCAGCACAGCCCCAATGCCTAAGAAATACGTAGCCGGCTCCACCGCGGACGTCGCCGTCCTGGTTATGGTCTCAAGTAATTGTTCACCGAATATATAATTTCGTATATCCGCCCTCAAACCTACGCCCACCAGCATAAACATCACTATCATAAAACCGTAATTTAGCCATAACTGAATGCTAAGCCTTGCTTCTTCAAGCGATTCCTCAAGAGTCTTCGGCACTCCTTTCCCTACCGAGTTTCTTTTAAGAGGCGTCAATAACGTTGTTACGTGATTACCTATAATATCTTCCGCCACAAAAATCTTATTATCCGCGCTTATCGATACTAAAAAGCTTGCGTTGTTCTGGAGCATTACCGATGCTATAATAGCGCCATCATCAATGCTGTATTTCTTAATTTTGGCGCCGGTCAACCTCTGTATGTAGGGGCCTGCCGCATCGATTTTAACCCCCTCGAGATCGCCTTTTTTAATTTCAATAGTTCTCTTTGCTCCGTCCGCGCTTCGCCAGATAACATCCTGAACAGGTTCGTTGGCAACATAAGGCGCATGGCGATCCACCGCTTCTTTCAGAATTCCGACCGGCCTCGGAGTTCTCCACCAGTATCCTATCCTTCCTCCATTTATTACTTCCTGCCAGGCTATCTGGTTGCCGGACAGGTACAACATGTGATAAAAATCTATAAAGAAATTCGGCATCATCGTCCTGAACCTCATAGCCCGGACGCTTGACTCTCCCACGCTGATTTTACTTCCGGCTTTGATATAGAGCATACCGCTAAGCATCGTAAAACCGTAGATTATCGTAGTAAGCACGGCCGTGATGACAACCCACGATGCGAACGCCGGCAATGCCAGGGATATCGAGGCCGCGATGGCTAAGCCTGTTGTCCCGAATATTTTTTGACCAAACGTAATCGGAGACTGCTTCGGTCTGGCCCATAAAAGCACTGCAGCCAGCAATACGGCAACTAGTGCCCCGACGGTAGATACACTGATTATCGGCGGCAGAATATCGGGTAAAAGCGGTATCGAATAACCCGAGGAGAAAATAATTGCCACAAAAGAAGCTATGAAGATACTCATGCCGAATGCATAACGGCGCGGTGAAACTACGCCCGGCATCTCCACAAGGCTGCCCGTCCGCACTATCTCGCGCCTGCTAATCAGCTCCTCCAGGGCATTAAGTTTTCCGGTAATAACATCGACTCCGGCTAATCCCGTACTTGATATAGCCGTCCTCAGAGAAATTATTCTGCTGTTGACATCGCCGCCCTGATCGGATGTGCCCTCTATGTCGTCTTTATATCGCTCAATCATTTCCATTATCTCAACCAGCGAATCATCGAATGCGGGATTGTTAAGGGCTTTTATGTCGGAATATAATGTTGTGATTCCGCCTCTTTTTGCATCACCGATACCGATCACATCTTCAATCCATTCATCGTATTCTTCCAGTATTCTTTTCCTTCCAAGATAATCGTTAACGCCTTTTACTATCCCGCGCATCGTATAGAATCTATGCAGGAATATCGGCACGATAATGATGGCCGCGCCGATTCCCCATGCCCATCCCGTGGGTAAAAAGTTCAGTATGCGCGGAATGGTCATATCTACGCCTGTCTGCAGATCCAACATGAATGTTCCGATACCGGTCACTTTATTTATTCCCAAAGCAATCGGCGCCACGATGGGAGATGATAAAAGCGCTCCACCGATAAGTTTCAAAGGCATAAAATGTATCCACCAGAATATCGTCAGGAATCTGGCAATGCGGAACATAATAGGATGCACTGCGCTGCACAGCGTAGGAATAAAAAATACCATCGCGCCCCACCAGCCTTTACGTTCCATGAGATCCCGTAAATTGCCATTTTCTGAAATAACAAGAAGGCCTATGATATACCCTTTTATCCATCGGGACATCTGTTTCGGCCTGTATTTAAAACTTAGGCCGGATTCAAGGCCGGCCGGGTCCTCCGGCGTGAGACTGTAAAACGCGGCGATATTAAATCCGTAATACCACGAAACGAATCCCAACATATAGTCCTCGGCGACCTGATATTCATCCCATGCGCCTAGAGTAAGAAGCTTATTCTTCGTCCTGTGATGCTCCGCGATAATTTCGGAACATTTGATATTAGTTTTAGTGCCTTCTCTTGTCAGTTCTATCTTTTCATTAAGATTAAGCCTCAAGGCTACGGCTGGATCTTTCCAGTCGATATCTTCAATCGGTTCGGTGCAGAAATATCCGGTGGTTCCGCCAAGGGGTTTGAATGTGTCCTGGGCAGCCATGAAGCCATCCCAGCCGGCGGTATACCAGCTGGCGTATTCACCGTACATATATGCGGATACCTGCCCGGGCGAACGGTGCAGTGCGGTGTTTATCTTGGCAAGCCGGCCCTGTCCATTTTTCGGTTCGTTTATACGCCTGTATTCGCCGATGATCAACTGTTGAATAAACTCATTTTTACTTATCTCTTTCTTAAGATATTTCGTGGTGAACTCCCCGTATTCGGGCATATTGCACAGCGCTATATACAAATTTATAAGTTCCCTCTTCTCTTTTATACCGGAATCGCTGGTGTCACCCGCATATTTATTTATATGCTCCCAGAGCATACCGGTAGAGAAAAGCCTCTCGTCTTTTTCCGTCAATTCCAATAATTTTCTGAGCGCGTGGTTCGTGAAATATTTCAGCTGCCTTCTCAGAATACTGTCGGTCTTAAGATTAAACTGATGATGCAGCGAGAGATCCTGCCTGGCCTGCGCATCCCACGACCTATTCAACCCGGCCATATAGTCGCTCACGATCCTGTTAACGCTTCTGGAAACTTTGTCGACTACCACATTAACGCCGTCCCGATCTTCATCTATCTCGACCCAATTGCGCTCTATCGCAGGCTTAACGCGAGTATCGACAAGATGCCTTACCTTTGCAATGCCATCCATAGTGCCCAGCACAAGCTGAAGTATCTGGTTGGGCGCCGGTATATTCTCCGCATCATATATGATGCCGCTTATACCATCCGATTCATTCAATACGGCCGTATTGGCTCCCGGCTTTGTATAGGCCTGGGAAGGCTCTCCGGGCCTACCATCCTCTCTTACCGTTGCTCCGCGGAATACCAGCTGAGGAGGATACTTACCGGCTTTCTGATTCTTCCTGACAGAATCCTGTACTTCGGTATCCCAATTCTCTCCGGCAAATATGAATTTTAATTTATTTAGCGGATATCTGAATCCTAGCAGAGCATTGATAAGTTTAAACAGGGCATCGGCGCCCATTACAACGACTATCCACGGTGTGAATTTCGGCAATAGGTCATACATCACTATTATCTTTCTCTCATTCGGTGATTCTCTATTGAAGAAGTCCCGTATCTGATTCGCAGAGATCGGGTTTCCGCCTCTATCCTTCAACTGCGCCGGATCCGCCATAGCTGCCCATAGTGTGAGCTTATCATCTATGCCAAATTCTTTTTTTAATTCATTGAACCCGGCGCCCGACATCCTGTCAATAAGATCCCGGACGGAAAGTCCGTCATACACCCTCTCTAGAATCTGCCTGCGCTCTTCACCTGTCGCCTGGCCGAGGCCTTTATAAACGGCGCCCGAAGGCTCCGCCCCTTTGCCGAACAACTGCTCATATTTCAAAACCTCTGCGGATGTCAGTAAATTTTTCCAGTAATCAGCATCGCCCGGTTTGACAGAGGGATGCCGGCTCTTTAAAAGGCCGGCCTTCTCGATAAGCGCAAGGTCATCCTGCGTATATTTACCGAATACCGTGTTGATAAATTTACTATACGCGATCGATATCTCTTTCTTTTTATCCGTTATATTACGCCTTTGCTCCTCCACTATATTAAGATCATTATCGCTTCTGCCGTCATAAAGCTTATCGTCTTCTGATATCGCCTTAAATCTGTCTCTGGCTTTATAAATAACGGCCAGTTTCCATGTCGACCGCAGGAGCTCTCCGATCAAACCAACTCTTAATATCACGCCTATCCAATCCATACGAAAACCGAAAACTATGATTGCCGTAAGGGCGGTAAGTGACAATGCAATTCCCACGCCAAATCTGACGTAATCACGGGTTTTGACTATCTTTTGTTCAGGATAGACCTTAGCGTATGTGCCGAGATCATAGAACATGAATTTGTTGGCAAATAAGAGCAGGCTGAATAGCATAGATCCGCCGAAGAAACTCTGGGAGCCGGACAGAACTATCCAGCGCCCTACCTCCAGCAGATACGGATTACCCCATGAAACAGATAACGCTGTTGCCGCGAATATCGCAACTGCGCCGGCTAAGTATTTTGTGTAGCCTCGAGGCTTCGCGATCATTATTACAAACATACCTGCAAGCGAAAGAGCAAGTGATGATACAAGCATTATTGCCGAGATCGTCGCGCCGCTCGTCCAGAGAGAGCCTACTAACTTCACTGCGCCGGCGCCCATACTTACAATACCGAACGGATGCTCAAAGAGCTGACCATAACCCAATGTGCCCTCCCCGCTGACTATTCCTATAATTTCACGTACCGATATCATACCGACTATCGACACAATATACGACAGCGCGCCTAACGCAAATAGTATCGTCCCAACCCTGACAAACATCGCTATCTTGTTCGACCAATTTTCAAGCTTGGTAAGATGGAATGAGTCCATAAAGTTACGGACCGTAGTGGTATCTCTGACGTTCACGAGGCTTTCGCGGGTCGCATCCAAAGACGCCTGTATCTGAGATGCGGTGATATCGCGGCTCGTCTGCATGACTTTATTAACCGCGGCCCTGATCTCGACCAAAAATCTTCTCACCTCTATCGCCCGCAGGTTTTTATTAGTTTCCGTATTATATATGTACCTCTGGTAGTCCCTGTAGATACTCCTCATATCAACAGCAGGACGGATAAGCATTAACGATTCTGCCGCGCGGGCAACGGATATCGCAAAATAGGCCAGGGAAGATAAGACCATAACAGCGCTTATCATTGTCCAGATCACTATGCCGGTTAATCCAAAATTGGCCGTTGCCGCAAAACCAATTAAAGATGCCGCTATTGTTGAACCGATAACAGTTAACCCTATCTTCCTGGTAACGTTTAATCCGCTTTTGTCGGGCTGCCTGGTTAAAAGCCCCTCAATCTCTTTTATCGATCCGGCCAGAGTCTTATCAAATTCCTCCGTCCTAACCACAACACCGCCCTCATAAGGCTGGTTTTCCCATTCGCCAATATCGCGAGTTCGTTTAAATCTCGTAAGGTCTTTCACGGTATCCAACAAAGCCGCGTTATTTTGCAGATCAAGGAGTTTTTTCTTCAACTTCTCCAGTTCCACTCTTTGGTTCTTAATATAATTTTCAGGCTCCTTAACCGCATTATAATATCTGACAAATAAGGAGCCTACATATACGCATAAGGTGAGGATAGCGAGGCCAAAACTTACGATATCCATAGATACTCCCGGGAACATGGAAGGTATGAGTGCCTGGGCCGCTAAATAGCCAGCGCCTATTCCCGCACCCCGCAGAACTTTGAACCAGTTCAACATTCCGGAAATAATTGCTATCAGAATATACGGATACGCGTTTACAAGAAGAGGGTATCCACTAAATGACATATCTCCCGCGAATGGAACACCCATATACAGCACAGCACCTACGATAGCCAGGACAATGCTCTTTACTACAACACTTATATTGAAGCGCGGCACTGCACCCTGATCAAAAAATTCCCACGGCTCGGATTTTCTAAGCCATGGAAAGAATATGCCTTTATCCTCCTGCTGGCTTCCGGTCATTCTAAAATCAACGCCAACATCACCAACCCAGCCATTTATATCACCGACTGCCTTTTCCAATCCTTGCAGAAGTTCTTCATCGGATAATTTTGGTACAGCCGAAGCTGTCGGCGCTAAAGCCGGGGCCTGCGCTCCGGGTTTAGGCGCCTCGACTATAGCCGGCGCTTCAGACTTGGGTACTTGAGCGTAAGAAACTTTTCTCTTGTTCTCTATAGATGCTATGATCTTTCTCGACTCTTTAATTGACTTTCGGAAGAAGAAGATAAAGTACATGAACATATACGCCATCGGCAAAGCTAAAAGGGATAACCAGATATTGAGCGAAGAGGCTCCTTCTTTAAGTTCAAAACGTACCTGCAGCGCTATGACCTTAGATGCATCGAAATCGGTCGTAGACACCGGCTTGGCCTTGATAGAAAATCGTCCATCTTTATCAGTCATTGCCCCAGTGCTGTAAATGCCGCCATGGCTGTCCGCGAAAGAAGCGGTAACGGCAACATTTTCGTGCCGGAAACTGCGCGGCAGCCTGCCGGTAATCATATAATCCGCATCACTTAAATCCCGGGGTTTTGATCGTTCGGTAAGATCAATATGATATTCTCCGAAAGATCTCGGCCTTAATCCGAGGTTCTCCTCTTCCCTGGTTTCTTTCTCAAGAGTATTCGAAACCCATAGCGGCGCCATTGCTTTATTTTCGATATTATCTCCCAAGTCCAGCGTGATGGGACGCCGCGCACCATGAGACCTGGGCACACCAAGAAGAGTTTCCACTTTCACATGTATATCAAATACGTTAAGGTCGACGTGGTTACTGATGATGACCTTCTCTACTCTCGAGGGGTCAAAATTCGGATTTTTCTTTATCTCGTATGCCCTCTT
>JBAZUO010000023.1:0-23282 GCA_041661345.1 Candidatus Omnitrophota bacterium
ACGTCTGCGCCCAGTTTTTTAGAAGCTTTATGAGCACACCTGTCTTTAATTTCAGATCATATAACCTGTTTATGCCTAGAAGGACGCTTGCGGCATCGGAACTACCCCCGCCCAATCCTGCCGCAACAGGAATCTTCTTCTTAAGTTTTATATTAACCCCTGAATTGATCCTCGCGTATCTAAGGATCAATTCGGCGGCTTTATAAGCCAGATTATCCTTTAAATTGGCGGTAATCGGTTTATCCGATTTAAATTTTATACCGTTTGGAATCTTCGAAATCGTGATTTCATCGGCGATAGAAATTCGCTCAAACAGCGTAACAATATTATGATAACCATCTTTGCGCTTACTGAGGACTTTCAGGAAAAGATTTACTTTAGCAGGAGCAGTGAGTTTGATAGAATTCATAAAATTCCAATAAAATTTTTCGTCTTCAGTAATCAGGCGGGACTTTTTGCCCCCGCCTTACGCTTGCCGCAAATTGGCATTAGGCATGCCAATTTGCTGTGGAAAAATTTTGATGGCCAATGAACCTGCCAACTAGCGGTATCTCTTGTACAGTTTCCTTGTCCTGTCTAAATTGCCCCAATGTATCAAAATTTTTAACAGTCGCTGCAGGCGGATGGCACAAAAGTCCCTCCTACAACCCTCACCGAAAAATTTTTCGCTTGCGAGTAGGGGCAGATACCGGCAGGATGCCCTTGAGGCGAAATGATTTTGCTAAGGCTGCATAACCCCAAAATACTTTGACTCAATAGCTCCCGCAAGAATAAAAATTAAATCTATATAACTATATCTAAAACCAATAATCCTAGATAGCAAAATCCGCTGAAAGGGCCCCTGCCGGTACGTCTGCCCCTGGTGTAGAGCGAAAAATTTTACCTACTTCTTCATTGCAAGCGCTTCTTTTGCCGCCTTGACTATATCGGTAACCGTGAGGCCGAAGTATTTAAACAATTCATCCGGCTCGCCCGATAATCCGAACCTGTCTCTGACGCCGACCATCTTTAACGGCACGGGGCAATTCTCTACTACAACCTCCGCTATAGCGCTTCCTAATCCGCCCATCACCGTATGCTCTTCGCACGTCACTATCGCACCGGTTTCTTTCGCCGCCTTGATAATCGCTTCCCTGTCTATCGGCTTTGGTGTATGCATATTTATCACAGAGGCGCTTATGCCTTCCTTACTGAGGACGTCACTCGCTATAAGGGCCTCGCTTACCATCTGTCCGCATGCAAATATCGAGATGTCCTTGCCGGGGCGTAATGTGTTGGCAAGGCCAATCTTAAAATCGTCTTCCATTTTGGTGATCGCCGGAACACCGCTCCTGCCAAGCCTTAGGTAAACCGGACCTTTCAAGGACGCGGCTTCTATCGTTGCCCTTTTCGCTTCTAAAGCATCACACGGCACCACGACGGTCATATTCGGTATTATCCTCATTAACGCAATCTCTTCAAGGGCCTGATGTGTAGCGCCATCCGGGCCCACGGAGATCCCGCCGTGCGTTCCCGCTATCTTTACATTCAGTTTCATATACGCGACCGATACCCTTATTTGATCCCACGCCCGGCCCGATGCAAAGACGCCGAATGTGCAGGTAAACGGGATCTTTCCCATCAGCGCGAAACCCGCGGCTGTGCCAAACATATCCTGCTCGGCTACGCCGAGGCCGAAGAATCTTTCCGGAAATTGTTTCTTGAACCAATTCGCCCTGGTAGATTCAGTAAGATCCGCCGATAAAACCACGACATCCTTATTCGTCTTTCCAAGTTCGACCAATCCTTCGCCGAACCCATCCCTTGTAGGGATCATCTTTTTCGCATCCGTACCCATTTTAGCTCCCGGTCAATATGTCTTCGAATTTTATCTTCTTTTTTCTGAAGCCTTCCAGATCCGGCTTCGATACCTTAAGGGACTTTCCGTCGTACTGACTGGCTATCTCTATGTACTCGTAGTCATTAAAATGGTATCCGCCGATAACATCTGAAGCCGCAGAAACCGCTTCTTTGAAAATCGTATTCGAGATCTCCTCTTTTTGAAAATCCTTTATCCACTTCGGCTCATTTAAAAATTCAAATCTGAAATAATGCTTACTATTCTTTGTCTCATATGTTCCTTTTGATGCTTTTATCAGGAATTTTTCGTTAGTTTCCTTATTCTCCCTGAATCCTATCTTAACCCTGTTAGCTACCTGCTCCGCAAGAAACTCACCCAAGCCTACATCTTTTATATAGAACTTTTCGTTCCAGTATCCGATGTCGCTTAAGGCGGTCGGCTCGCTCCTGAAGAAATCGTTCATCACGTCTTCCTGCCATTTTTTGTCGAGTGACATCTTCTCGAAAACTTCTTTTATGGCGCGCTCCTTCTGCGCCTGCGGGCTTAGTCTTAAGTCAACAAGCATTCGTTTCGAGTATTCGCCGCGGGAGATGTCATTTAGCATAAAGCGTTTAACGTCTTCCACGGATTTTATAATTATGATCTGCAGTTCCGGGATCTTGGCGTCATGCGCTATTATACAGTAGAATTCGAACGCGGCATCCGTAGATATAGCGGCTCTCGAAACGCTGAGTATAACATTGTTAATCTGTTCAGCCGCCTTTTTTGTTATCGAGAAGTTAAAATCCAAAAGATCCTTGATCGGCACATAGATCGCTATCGTCTTACCTACGGTCTCAGCCTTGACGTCAAGATTATATTCTTTTTTGCAGAGCTTTATTACCGACTCTTTAAATTGCCCTTTCGGATAGGTTACCCCGCATCCCTGCAATGCGGCCGCCAGAAAACAGCCGGCGATAAGAAAAACTAAAAAACGAAATTTCATACGGGCTTCATGCTGGACTTACCATATTCTTTAAAGATAGAGTCGATCTCGTCGTAATCCAGTTCTTCTTTTTTAATAAGCTCCTGCGCGAAGCGATCGAGTATATCTTTCTCTTTAGATAGAAGACGCTCGACATCTTTAAGACAGCTCTGAAAAATTTTCTGGGTTTCCTCGTTAAGCGCTTCCTTTACCTTCTCCGATATCTGCGATTCCGGGATTATAGTGTAGTCACCGATAAATCCCGCGTCGTTCATACCGAGCTCCCATACCATGAAATGCGCCGTGCGCATGGCCTGTGCGAAATCGGAAGCCACACCCGTCGATGTCGTTCCAAAACGTATATTCTCTGCCACATATCCGGCAAGAGAAACCTTTATATCGGCGAGAAGGGCATTTCTGTTGCGGGTGAAGAGCTCTTCCTTCGGCTGATGGTGTACTACGCCGAGCGCCCCGCGCCGTCCAACGATCGAGGCCTTGAAGACATCGTCCGTCGGGTGCAGAAGATACAGCACCACAAGATGGCCGCCTTCATGATATGCAACCATCTCTTTTTCATTCGGCGTCATATGCCGCCTGTGCTTTAGCCCCATATCTATGCGCTCTATCGCCTCGGATATGTGCTTATATTCTATCGCGTCTTTTTTATCTCTGGTGGCAATGAGCGCCGCTTCCTTGACGATATTTTCTATCTCCGCTGGCGTCTTGTATACAGCCTTCCTCGCAATGCGCTTTATATCCACGGAGCCTTTATCATATTTGACCTTGCTAAAATAATATTCGAAAATCTTTTCCCGGTCTTCCAGGTTCGGCCGGTCGATATACAATTTTCTGTCGAATCTGCCGGGCCTTAGCATTGCGGGATCAAGAGACTCCTCATCCGCGTTGGTGGCTCCTATGATCATAATGTTATAATCCTTCTCCGCGACTCCGTCTATTTCGGCCAAAAGCTGATTTTGCGTCGTACTCTTCTCCTGACTGCCGAACGCGTTAAAAACCCTGCGCGACCCCACCGAATCCATTTCATCGATAAAGATTATGCAGCCGCCATAGCCTTCCGCAAGCGTACGTGCCTCTTTAAAAATTTTACGGACTTTACTAGAGCCGACACCGATAAATACCTCATCGAACGAGCTGCCCGACATAGCAAGAAACGGGATACCGGCCTCGGTCGCTATCGCCTTCGCAAGATATGTCTTGCCGCATCCCGGAGGACCTATCATCAGCAGCCCTCTCATAATCTTGCCGCCGATCTGTTTTAACTTGGCCCTGTCCTTAATAAGCTGAACGACCTCCCAAGCCTCGCGTTTTGCCTCTTCCATGCCTATGACATCGGACCACTTGACATTTACCAGTTCACCCTTGGTCCTCGTCGCAGACACCTTTGAAATACCGCCCTGCATGAACCTTAGATACATAAAAACGAATATAGCCGCGTTCAGCGCAACCAGTATAAGCTGCATCGGCATCGTCGCGAGTGTCAGATTGCGGTAGAATGATTCGAGTGACATAAGTCCGATCACAGCGGCTATCAGAACGATAACGATCGAAAAAATGATCGCGATCCTTCCACCATGCATTTTTAAATACATCCTTAATTTTCTGGGCAGCATCTTTGAGGCTCCTTTACTTTAAATTTTTTAACGCATCGTCAAGTTCTTTAATGGCACGCTCATATTCTTCCTTCTTGGGCGCGATACCGTGCCATTCGACTTTATTCTCGACAAACGAAACACCTTTTCCCTTAACCGTGTGCGCCAGTATCAATGTGGGCTTTCCCTTAAACTTTTCGGCCTCATCAAGCGCATTCATAAGTTCTTCCACATCGTGGCCGTCAACCTCTATAGTATTCCATCCGAAGTCTCTCCACTTATGTATGTACGGCGTCATATCCATGATATCACAGCAGAAGCCGTCTATTTGGAGTTTATTAAAATCTATTATAGCGGTCACATTATCGAGTTTGTAGTGCGCTGACGTCATAGCTGCTTCCCATACCTGGCCTTCATTGGTCTCCCCGTCGCCCATTAGACAATACACTCTAATATTCGATTTATCGAGCCTCGAGGCAAGCGCTATGCCGTTGGCGATCGATAACCCCTGCCCGAGAGAACCGCTCGAAACTTCTACACCGGCAAGCCCTCTTTGCGGATGGCCCTGCAGTTGGCTTCCGAACTTGCGCAGCGTCCAGAGTTTCTCCTTTGTGAAATACCCCCGATCCGCGAGGACCGCGTATAACGCCGGGCATCCATGGCCCTTGGACAGAATAAATCTGTCGCGCTCTGCCCAGTCCGGTTTCTTCGGATCATGTTTTAATTTGTAGTAGTATAAACTAACCAATATCTCGACGGTCGATAGGCTGCCGCCTGTATGCCCCGAGCCTGCCTCGGTAAGCATCTTCAGTATGTCTTTGCGTATATCTATTGCCTTCTTTTTTAATTCGAGAATGTCCGGTTTTTTCATAAATTTTTAAGTTTCTTTCTAACTGTCTCCAGATGCTCTCTTATTTCCGGTTCGTTAGGCTCAAGCTTAACGGCCTTTTCCAGTTCCACGATTGCCTGGCTCAACATGCCCTTCTTGAAATATGCCCACCCGAGCGAATCGATGTACGCCCCATTATTCGGCTCGATCTCGATCGCTTTTTTGACGAGCGCCACGGCCTCATCCAGATTAACGCCGTCTTCCGCAAACATATAGCCAAGATAATTATACGCATCCGAGAAGCCTGGGGCAAGCTTAATCGCTTCCCTAAGTTCTTTTATGGCCAGGGCCTTCTCTTTCATCCTGTCATACACCATGCCGCGATAGAAGTGAAGCTTCGGATTGTCTTTATCCAACTTCGCGGCAGCGGTAAAGGTTTTAAGCGCCTCCGGAAATTTACCTGCCTCGGCATACATATACCCGAGCATAATATATGCGTCGGGGTCTTTAGGATTCAGCCTTACGATCGTATCGTACTGCCGGATCGCGTCATCCATCATCTTCGATTCGCGGTACAAAATTCCGAGCTGACTGTATATGGCCGCATTCAGCGGATCTAAACCCGAAGCCTTCTCGAAACTGGCGATGGCATTCGGAAAATCCTTCTTCATCTCGTAAAGGACACCCAGGCCTATATACGCCTCAATGTAGCCGGAATTTATTCTAATCGCGTTCTTAAGAGCATTTATCGCGGCGTCAAGCTTACCAGTTCTCGAGTATATAACCGCCAGATTGAAATAGAGGACCTCCGAATTATCTTCTTTTTCAAGTAATTTCTCATAGACCGCAGCAGCCTCATTGAGCTTCTTCTGCAAAACCAGTATGTCCGCGAGATTCGACAGTGCCCATATGGACTCAGGGTCCAGGCGTGTTACTTCTTCGTATTTTTTACGCGCCTCTTCAAACCTGTTTAAGGATGTATATATCAGAGCGATAAGTAATTTTGGCCTCGCATCGCCTGGATCTAACGCCTCCGCGGTCTTAAGCTCCTCGATCGCTTTCGGATTATCTTTCGCCAGCATATAATCTACGGCGAGCCTGGTATGTATGTAGCTTACATCGGGCGTCGCGGCAAGCGCCTGCTTGTATTCGCGGACGGCGTCATCAGGTAATTCTGCATCATCATAAATAATGCCCATCGTATAATGGGCAAGCGACTTCGAAAACCGGCTTATTGGACTCGTTTTGCGGACAAGGCCCTCTTTAAATGAGAAACTTACGTTTCTCGCAGAGGTATCTATTACCGCACCGCCGTCGGCTGCCGTCATAAGGACGACGCCGGCGGCGATGACAATGATTTTTCGATTAAGTTGTATTGACACTATCTACTATTTCTTTTTATGGCGATCTCTTCTCATTCTTTTTTTTCTTTTATGCTTCGCCATCTTCGCTCTTTTTCTTTTCCTTCCGCAAGGCATCGTGTCATCACCCCCCTAGTATATGACTTTATTTAAAGGATACTCGATAATCCCCTCGGCGCCTGCGCGTTTTAATTTTGGAATCAGATATTTAACGGTCTTCTCGTCTATAATGGTATCGACATCCACCCAGTCGGGGTCGGACAAATTTGCTATAGTCGGCTTTTTCATGGCTGGCAGTACCGCCAGGACGGCTTTTAATTCTTTCTTGAGAACATTCATCTTGAGGCCGACCTTCTCCTCGGCAAGTATCGCGCCCTTTAGAAGCATCGCTAGATTCTCTATCTTGTCCCTCTTCCACGGGACCATCCAGCTTTTACGGTTGGCGATAAGCTGAGTCGTAGATTCGCAGACCGTGGCGACTTCCCTTAACCCGTTCGCCCTTAAACTCGAGCCTGTCTCCGTAACCTCGACGATAGCGTCAAGCCCTATGATGGCTTTAACCTCGGTCGCCCCCCAGCTGAATTCCACGTTGGCGCTCACCCTGTTCTTCTTCAGATATTCTTTCGTGACATTGACAAGTTCTGTAGCTATCGATTTTCCCTTCAGATCTTTTACGCTCTTCACCTTCGAGTTCTGCGGAACTGCCAGCACCCATCGGACGGGACGCATGCTTTGCTTCGCGTAAATAAGCTCCGCGGCCTTGACCACATTGGACTTATTTTCGAGTATCCAGTCATTGCCGGTGATTCCAACATCGAGAATGCCGTCCTCAACATACCTGGACATCTCCTGGGCCCTGAAAAGGATGCACTCGATCTCATCATCATCTATCGAAGGAAAATAGGATCTCTCATTTACGCCGATATAAAATCCGGCCTTCTTGAACATTCTCAGCGTGGCTTCCTGAAGGCTGCCCTTCGGCAGTCCCAGCTTAAGTTTATTACTTTTCTTCTCGATCTTCATATGGATATAATCTTACATAATATATGGTCAAAAGTCAAGGTCGGACTATGGGTAAATTTTTCATGTTAGGTAAGCAGGCGGGACTTTTGCGTCCCAGTCTCAACATAATGTTAGCCGCCCGGCCAGGGGGCTTCGCCTAATTTTGCTCTTCCAGGATATTTTTGTTCTGTCTTGATTATTTTGTACATATTTGTTCTTTCGTAAACTCACTCATCAATATGCTTTAGGTATTGATTAAACCTTAGCAAAATTTCACGGCTCAACCCCACTGGCCGGGCGGCTGTAGAAGAATTGGCCAAGGTGTACAAAAGTCCCGCCAATACCAAGCAGCGCAAAATTTACCTTGAATATGGATGAGGTATGAAATATAATTGAGGGCCTAACTGGAGAAAATATATGCTAAAGCTGATGCGCAATAAAAAAGTAACGAAGATGGTGCTGTGGGGCACGCTTATCCTGATACTACCCGCTTTCGTGATATGGGGAACCGGAAGCATGGGAAAATCCAAAGATAAGGGCCCGTCATACGCAGGTGTTATCGATAACAGGAAGGTATCATTTGACGATTTCGCCGAGAGTATCACGGCGGCCAGGTGCCAGGTATTTTTGAATCTTTTCAACCAGCCCACTGCCCTCGAAGCACTGCTTAAGAATAATGAATTTTTAGGGCGGCTTGGTTGGGATATGCTCATGATGTCTCATGAGGCCAAAAAAAGAAAAATAAAGGTTTCGGACAAAGAAGTGATAGATTTTATAAGAAGCCATCCTCTTTTTAACCGGAACGGCAAATTCGATGACAGGATCTACGAGTACGTATTAAGAAATAACCTCGGCGTCTACCCCAGGGATTTCGAAGAGATAGTAAGGGATATCCTAGTAATCTACAAGCTCAATAGTATTATAACCAAAGACGTTGCCATATCGGACGAGGAAGTTTTAACTCAATACAAGAACGATAATAAAGATTTCAACGAGGAGAAATTCAATAAGGAGAAGGGTGATTACTCCAAAAGGGTTCTCGATGGCAAGAAAAATAAATTTATGGAAGAATGGCTGCGCAAACTGGAATCAAATACTAAAGTACTGATAGATTTCAAGGATTACGCGAAATATTATAACTAGATATTACCTAAATACACATACTTCAATTTCTTTTTAGCGATTCCTTCCGCCACCTTAAGCGTCTCGACCGGCGTCGGGGGAATCGTCATCTCGTAACATGGAAAATACCTCGAGAAATGGAGCGGCGTATCCGCCCCCAGATTATCGTAGATCCAGCCAACCAAATTTCTGATTTCACCCTCGGAATCGTTCAGCGTCGGGATGAGTAATGTCGTAAGCTCCACATGACACGACTTGACGGATCTTTTGATCACATCCAGGACCGGTTTCAACCTGCCCTTACAGATCTTCCTGTAAAAATCCTCACTGAATGATTTCAGATCTATATTCATCGCGTCGATATACGGAAGCATGCCTTCGAGAGGCTCCATATTCACATAGCCGTTCGTTATCAGGACATTATCGAGCTTATTCTTCTTTGCAAGCTTCGCCGTATCCAGGACAAATTCATACCATATGAAAGGCTCATTATAGGTATAGGCTATTCCGAAGGAAGATAGCGATTTGGCCTTCTCGATCACCTGTTCGGAAGTGATCTCCTGGGTAGGCACATCCGTTTCCTGCGATATGTGCCAGTTCTGGCAGAAATCACAATGAAAATTGCATCCCTTGGCGCCGAGCGACAGGATGCTTTCTCCGGGATGATAATGATAGAGCGGCTTCTTCTCGATCGGATCGAGGGCGATACCGGTTGTCTTGTTGTAAACTTCCGTGTACAGAATTCCGGCTTTATTAACCCTTACACCGCAGGTACCTCTGCCGCCTTCAGATATTACACATTCATTGGGACAGAGATGGCAGTGAACTCTCTTATTTCCAAGGCTCTCGTAGTAGAGGGCTTCTTTCATTTCAGGACCTTCTTCAGCTCTTTCATGAACTGGCTTACATCCCTGAATTGCCTGTAAACCGAAGCGAACCTGACATAGGCTATTTCGTCCAGCCCGTGCAGGCCTTTCATAACAAGCTCCCCTATTTCCCTCGACGGAACTTCCCTGTCATGATTTTTCTCAAGGCATCTCTCTATATCGTCGACTATCCGCTCGATACGCCTTACGCTCACCGGGCGCTTCTCACATGCCACCATGATACCCTTCATCAATTTCTCCCTATCAAAAGGTTCCCGGCGGGAGTCTTTTTTTATAACCATCAGCGGAATACGTTCGACATGTTCATAGGTGGTGAAGCGTTTCTTACATTTCAGGCATTTTCTGCGGCGGCGGACACTCGTGCCGTTAAGGGCGGTTCTGGAATCCACAACGCCATCTTTTCTGCTTCCGCAATACGGGCAGCGCATAAGTATACCTTGAGGTTTTAAAATTGCCTGTTGATGCTCGCAACCCCGGCGTCTTCAAGGCCGGCGGTCGTATCTTTACCTATGACAAGCTCACCGTCTTTTAGCGGAATGTTGGCACACCCGGAAAAGGACAGGCATATGACAATTACGAGCAGTATCCTTATCATTTATCGACGGTTCTTACTTTGATTTTGGCCTCACGCAGGAGATCCTTGGACATCTTGTCCGGATAGTCGCCTTTTATAACTATCTCCTTGATGCCGGCGTTTATTATCATCTTGGCGCAGATTATGCATGGCTGTGTCGTTGAATATAATATGGAATCCTTCAGGCTCGTGCCGTGAAGCGCAGCCTGCAGAAACGCATTCTGCTCCCCATGCAAACCGCGGCATAGTTCATGGCGCTGGCCGGAGGGAATTTTAAGCTTCTCGCGGATACATCCGACTTCATCACAGTGCCTGATCCTCGAGGGGGCGCCGTTGTAGCCCGTAGCAAGTATACGTTTATCTTTCACCAGGACCGCGCCGACCTTTCGCCTTAAGCACGTCGAGCGTTTCGATATAAGTTCGGCAATGCCTAAAAAATACTCATCCCAGCTTGGCCGTTTATTCTTCACTCTTTCTCCAGTCTTCTTATCAGATTTTTATACAACGGAAATTTTTTGACCAGTTTCTTGACCTCGCTCCTGACGAACAGAAGATTCTTTTCGTTGTCAGGATCGGATAGCACTTTGTGAACAAGCCCGGCTATAAATTTCATTTGGCTTTCTTTCATGCCGCGCGTCGTCACCGCCGGAGTTCCTATGCGTATGCCGCTTGCGATCAGCGCAGGCTGCGGGTCAAACGGTATGAGATTCTTATTTACGGTAATACAACTTCTGTCCAAAGCGGTCGCCGCGTCACGGCCGGTCATATTCTTATCCGTCAGGTCGACTAAGAATAGATGGGTATCGGTGCCTGCCGTAACTATCCTGTAACCGAATCGCGCGAGCTCCGCGGCAAAGACTTTCGCATTCTTCTGGATCTGCTTCTGATAAATCTTAAATTCCGGCTCCATCGCTTCTTTAAAACAGACGGCCTTGGCGGCTATCACATGAACCAGCGGCCCGCCTTGAGCCCCGGGAAATACCTCGATATCTATCCTCTTGGCAAATTCTTTTCTGCACATGATAAATGCGCCCCTTGGGCCGCGCAGCGTCTTATGCGTCGTGGAGGTAACGAATTCCGCGTATGGAACAGGGCTCTCGTGACAGCCCGCGGCGACCAGGCCCGCTATATGCGCTATATCGACGAATAGATACGCGCCGACGGAATCGGCGATCGCGCGGAACTTCTTAAAATCTATCTCCCTGGAGTAGGCAGATGCGCCCGCGACTATCATTTTGGGTTTATTCTTCTTCGCGAGGGACGCGATCTCATCATAATCCAGCATTTCGGTCTTACGGCTTACACCATAAGGAATAATCTTGTACAATTTGCCGGAAAAATTATGCGGGTTTCCGTGCGACAGGTGCCCTCCGCATGAAAGATCCATAGCAAGCACCGCATCGCCGGGCTTTAACATTGCGAAATATACAACCATATTTGCCGGTGTCCCCGCATGGGGCTGGACATTGACATGCTCAGCGCCGAAAAGCTTCTTCGCCCTTTCGATAGCGATCTCTTCCACTACGTCGGCATTATGACAGCCATTGTACCAGCGCGCCGACGGATAGCCTTCGGCATATTTGTTGGTGAGGCATGAACCGGTGGCCTCCAGCACCTCTTCGCTGACAAAATTTTCGCTCGCTATAAGCTCAAGGTTGTCATTCTCGCGCTTCGTCTCGTCCAGAATAGCTTTGAAGATCTCGGGGTCTTTGGCTTTAAGATTTCCCATGTTTAACGTTCCTTTAATTTTGATTCTATATCTCTTATCTGTTTAACACGCCTGGCGTGCCTGTCTCCGATGTGTTCCGTTTCAAGCCAGACCTTGATAATGTCTTTGGATTTTTTAAAGTCCGTATAATTTGCCGCAAGCACCGCTACATTGCAGTCATTATGTTCCCTTGAGGATTTTGCTATATCGGTATCGTAGCAGGCTGAAGCCCTTACGCCATGCAGTTTATTCGCTATAATAACCATGCCGACACCTGTTTTACAAATAAGTATACCGCGGGGGGCTTTACCTTCCGATACGGCCTTCGCAACCTCAAAGCCTATCATCGGATAATCACAGGACTCTTTAGAATGCGTACCCATATCCTGTATATCGTAATTTTGAGATTTCAGAAATTCAACCAACTTGGCCTTTAACTCAAATCCGCCGTGATCACTGCCTATGACGATCTTCATCTTATTATTACTCATAAAATTTTTACTATCCTCTCCACTTCTTTCTTTATCAAATTCATAACGTAATCATAAAACTCTTTCGAACGGCCTATCGGGTCCGGGACGCCAATCCCCTCGTCATGATATTTTTCGCCTGTATGGCCGTATTCTTTCAGCAGATGGATCTTGGACAACACGGCAGGCATGCGCCTTAGAATCTCGTCTTTGTGAAGATCCTCCATCGCCAGTATCAGGTCGGCGTCCTTTATCATCTGATCGGTAAGGTTTGTCGACTTGAAATCGGAGAGCGTTATCCCTTCCGCCTTCAAGACCTCCAATGTCTCCTCCGTCGGAGGAAGGCCGGTTAATGCCCTCGTCCCGGCTGACCGGACTTCGATACCGTCCTTGCCGGCGCCCTTCAGATATTTCTTCAACAGGGCCTCGGCCATCACCGACCTGCAGGAGTTCCCGGTACATACAAACAGTACTTTTTTAATATCGCTCATAAGCTATTTAATATCTCCCGAGCCGGGATTGCGCCCTGACGCACAATCTTAGGCTGCGGCGCGGTCAAATCCACTACCGTTGACTCAATACCGACTTTCGAAGGGCCGCCGTCTATTATGATATCTATCCTGCCGCCAAATTCTTTCAAAACATCTCCGGCGCATCTTGCAGGAACGCTACCGCTTACATTTGCGCTTGGCGTAGCGATCGGCACTTTCGCTT
Source organism: Candidatus Omnitrophota bacterium (assembly GCA_041661345.1). Classification (GTDB taxonomy): domain Bacteria; phylum Omnitrophota; class Gorgyraeia; order 2-01-FULL-45-10; family 2-01-FULL-45-10; genus JAPLMI01. The sequence continues at coordinate 13,082 of JBAZUO010000023.1, forward strand.
CAGTGACAAGCATCATCGCGATCTTATTGTCCGGCACTCTAAAACCTATCTTCTCTCCGGAGGATGATTTTAATATCATCGTCATCGGCCCGGGCCAGAATCTATCGGCCAGAGATCTCGCCTCTTTACTTAAATTACAGTCCCATGCCTTTTCTATGACGCCGGTATCCGATACAAGGACTGTAAATGGTTTTGTACGCGGCCGTTTCTTTATCTCATATAATCTGGATACGGCAGCCTCGTCGAGCATATTCACCCCGAGGCCATATACTGTCTCTGTTGGAAAAGCGACCAGGGCGCCTTTTCTTAAAGCATCCGCGGCGGTGGATATCGCCGACTTATCCGGATTCGCCGGATCCACTTTTAATAGCGCCGTCTTTTTTAAAGAACTGTTCAAATTTGCCTGTTCTTCTTTCTTACGCCGTCGGCAAGTTCTTTCTTAAACGCGTCTAATTTTCTCTCTATCGACTTGTCCGATAAACTTAAGATCTCGAGTGCCAAAATCGCGGCATTTTTCGCGCCTGTCCTGCCGATCGTAACGGTCGCGACCGGAACGCCCGAAGGCATCTGCACGATCGAGAAAAGCGAATCCACACCCTTCAACTCCTTCGTCTCCATCGGAACGCCTATCACCGGTATCGTGGTAAGGCTTGCAACTACACCCGCTAAATGTGCCGCGCCGCCCGCACCGGCTATTATTATCTTTATGCCTCTTGCGCGCGCCGCCCTGGCAAATTTTGCGACATCATCCGGCGAGCGATGAGCAGACAGGATCTTTGTCTCAAAGGGTATCCCGTGCCTTTCAAGCACCTTGAGGGCCTCGTTCATTACCGGTAGATCCGAATCGCTTCCCATTATTATAGAGATAACTGTCTTTTTACCCATTCTTCACCTCTTGGCTTGTGCTTTCAATGCCTTTCTTCCTATGTCCCGCCGGTAGTGCATCTTGTCAAATTTTATAAGGCCGACGGCTTTATAACAGCTATCTATCGCGCCTGCCATATCCTGACCAAGCGCGGTCACGTTCAATACCCGACCGCCGGAAGTTATCAGGTGATCTTTGCCGTCGGATGAGCGCTGGCTTAATTTTGTTCCGGCATGAAAAACCACTACATCATTCAATTTTTCCGATTCCGAAATCCCGCTTATATTTTTTCCTTTTTCATAATCTCCCGGATAACCTCCGGACGCCATCACTACAGATACGCACGGCCTGGGATCCCATTCCAATTTATAATTACCGAGATTTCCGTCCACCGCGCGTTCCATCATTTCAACAATATCGCTTTTAAGCCGCGGCAATATCGCCTGAGTTTCCGGATCGCCGAACCTGGCATTAAACTCCAGGACATAAGGCCCCTTGTCAGTAAGCATTATCCCGGCGTAAAGGACACCCTTATAAGGCTTACCCTCTTTCGCGAGGCCTTTAACGATCGGCAACACCGCCAGATCCAATATCTTTTTGAATAGTTCTTCTGTGACGATAGGCGCCGGAGAATAAGCACCCATCCCACCCGTATTGGGCCCTCTGTCGCTATCGTAAATCCTCTTATGGTCCTGGCTTGATGCCAGCGGAACTATGTTTTTGCCGTCGGAAACTACTATTATCGATGCTTCTTCGCCGATCAGACAGTCTTCCACTATCACTTTGTCGGCCGCATTGCCGAAAGCCTTATCGGCCATCATCTTCTTTAGCGCGGCCTGGGATTCATCAGTCGTTTTACATACAATCACACCTTTACCTGCGCATAATCCGTCTGCCTTGATTACAAGCGGGCAATTTTTCATCTTTACATATTCGCTTGCCTTCTTGAAATCGGTGAACACCTTAAAGTCTGCCGTAGGCACACCGAAGCGCCTCATCGTCTCCTTGGCAAAAACCTTACTGCCTTCGAGCAAGGCGAGGTCCTTTGTCGGGCCGAATATTTTAAGCCCATTCTTCGTAAATATATCTACAATACCCTTAACGAGCGGCACTTCCGGCCCGACGACCGTCAGGTCTATATTTTTTTCTTTGGCAAATTTCAGTAAAGCCTCTATATTATCAGCGGCTATCTCCGCGACTTCCGCTATTCTTCTGATACCCCCGTTACCCGGAGCGCAATAAAGTTTCGAACAGCGCGTCGACTTAGCTATCTTCCAGCACAATGCATGTTCGCGTCCGCCCGATCCGATTACTAAGATACGCATATCTATCCTTCTAAATAATTTTAACTGCCTTATTTCCTTTCACAACTTTCCCGATAACATGAGACTTCACTCCCGACTTTCCTAATATCTCTATCGACTTATCTACATCGGCTTTTGACAACACAACCACCATACCGATGCCCATATTGAGCGTTCTATATATCTCTTTATCGTCTATGGCGCCCTTCTTCTGGATCAATTTAAATATCCACGGCACCTGCCATGAGTCCTTATATATCTCTATCGCGAGGCCCGATGGAATGATCCTCGGGATCTTGTCATAATACGCGCCACCCGTGATATTCGCTATTCCTTTGATCTTTATCTTTTTCTTTAATGTGAGGATGGATTTGCTGTAGAGACGCGTAGGCGTAAGAAGCTCTTTGGAGTATGCCCTTAGCTCTCTTTCATTCAATGCCTTTCTTACGAGAGAATATCCGTTTGAATGAAGGCCGCTCGCTTCCAATCCCAGTACTATATCGCCTAATTTTGTGGTGTGCCCGTCTATAACGTCTTTTCTATCGGCTATACCTACACCAAATCCTGCAAGGTCGTATTCGTTTTCATTGTATAAGCCGGGCATCTCTGCTGTCTCGCCGCCGACTAAGGCATATCCCGCCTCTTTACATCCATCTGCGATACCTTTGACTATATCTCTTAATACGTTCGATTTGATTTTGCCGGTAGATATATAGTCGAGAAAAAAGAGCCCTTCGGCGCCCGAGCAGAGTATGTCATTTGCGCTCATTGCGACGAGATCGATGCCTACCGTATCATGCTTATCAGCTAAGAATGCGATCTTGAGCTTCGTCCCTACACCGTCGGTGGACGAAACGAGGATCGGGTCTTTGAATTTTCTGAAGTCAGGCCTGAATAGCGCGCCGAAGCCGCCGACATCGCTCATCACACCTTTTATTTTCGTAGATGCGGCAAAGCGCTTATAGTCCTTAACCAGCGCATTCGCCTTGTCGATGTCAACCCCTGCGGATTTGTACGTTACTTTTTTCATTCCATCACTCTGCGAAGAACCTCTTGATACGCCTCTTCGACGTTTCCTAAGTCCCTGCGGAACCGGTCCTTATCGAGCTTCTCTTTCGTCGTCTTGTCCCAAAGCCTGCATGTATCAGGCGAAACTTCATCGGCAAGTATTATCTTATTTTTATACCGCCCAAACTCCAGTTTGAAATCGACAAGGATGAGGCCTTTCGAATCGAAGAAAGATTTGAGCGCCTCATTCACCATAAAGGAATATTTCTTTATCGTATCAAGTTCCTTATCGGTAGCGATACTTAGCGCCTTTATGTGATAATCATTTATAAGCGGATCGTGAAGCTTGTCCTCTTTATAGTGATATTCGAGCACCGGTTCCTTGAGAACGATACCTTCCTCAAGCCCGAGAAGCTTGGCCATACCGCCGGCAACGATATTCCTTACCGTGACCTCGATCGGTACGATCTGAACCTTCTTCACAAGCATATCCCTGTCATTTAAGCGTTTCACAAAATGCGTCGGTATGCCCTTCTTCGTCAGGAGCGTAAATATCTTTTCGGATAATTTATTATTTATAATACCTTTATTGATTATCGTACCGCGCTTCGTCGCGTCAAAGGCCGTCGCGTCGTCTTTAAATTCCTGGATTAACAGGTCCGCGTCTTCTGTTTCGTAAAGCTTCTTCGCCTTACCTTCGTAGATCTGTTTCAGCTTCTGCATCATTTACCGTCTCCTGTTTTTATTATATTCCGACATGCCTGAATATTTTATCGACATTCTTCAGGTGATATTTAAAATCAAAGATATCCTCTATCTCGTCAACGCTTAACATCGAACGCATGCCGTCATCCCTCAAAAGAGCCTCTTTAAATTCCAAGCCATCCCTCTTTGCTGTGAAGGCGGCCTTTTGCACCTTATCATATGCCTCGTTGCGCGTAAGGCCCTTGTTGACGAGCTCCAGCAAAAGCCTGCCCGAAAAAACAACGCCCTTCGATCTATTAAGGTTCTCGATCATCCTGTCCTCATTCACGACAAGATGTCCCGCGATATCCATAAACTTGTTCAGCATATAATCTAATAATATCGTCGAGTCGGGCAGGATCACCCTCTCAACTGACGAATGCGAAATATCGCGTTCGTGCCACAATACAATATCCTCCATAGCCGCCATAGAGTTTGCCCGGAGTATCCGCGCAAGGCCCGCGATACGTTCGCACATGATCGGATTCTTCTTATGCGGCATTGCGCTCGAGCCCTTCTGCGTAGCGGAGAAGTATTCCTCGACTTCGCCTATCTCGGTATGCTGGAGGTTCCTGAATTCGGTCGCAAATTTTTCTAAAGATGCTCCGGTGATAGCGATCGCGGTTAAAAATTCCGCATGACGATCACGCTGCAGTATCTGAGTCGAGATACGCGCCGGCCGCAATCCGAGCCTTTTACATACGTAAGCCTCGACGAACGGGTCGATGTTCGCGTAAGTACCAACCGCGCCCGAGATCTTGCCGACAGATATAACTTCACGCGCCCTTTTTAATCTTTCTAGATTACGTCTCGTCTCGTCGTAATACAGCGCCATCTTAAGTCCGAACGTCATCGGCTCCGCATGCACCGAATGCGTGCGGCCGATCATCAAAGTCTTTTTGTGGCGGCGCGCTTTTCTCGCAAGGATCCTTAGAAGTTTTTTTACATCGTCTATTAATATATCCGCGGCCTCCTGCATCTGGACGGAAAGCGCGGTGTCCAGGACATCGCTTGAGGTGAGCCCCATATGCACATACTTCGCATCATCACCGATGTATTCCGAAACATTCTTTATGAAGGCTATGACATCGTGGTTGGTTTCGCGCTCGATCTCTTTGATCCGGCCGCAATCGAACCTGGCGCGTTTCTGGATCTGGAATAAGGATGATTTGGGGATTTTACCTAGCTTGGCTAATGCTTCGCATGCGAAGATCTCCGCATCGAGCATCTTTCTGAATCGGTTTTCTTCGCTCCAGATGGCAGCCATCCTTGGAAGTGAGTATCTCTCTATCATATTATCTCCGTATAGTAGAACGGTATTTTAGCATTATAATAAGGTGGGAGTCAAAGAAAAATTCCTTGCGATAAATACCTGGGATTATATTTCTATCAACTCGTAGTCGAGATTGCCCAATCCGAGCTCCTGGGCATATTTGAGATGTATCAACCCGTCCTGGCCGGGATGGGCTTCCTTGAATACGTCCCTGCCGCAGGATTTGAGCACCATGTCATAGCTTGCCTTGTCGATACTGACCGGATCGAGAGATGCGAATATCCCTACATCGGGAGCGATGCGGGGGCTTTCTTCGTTCCAGCAGTCGCATTCTTTATTTATCCTGACAGCGAAATTCAAAAATGCGGAACTATGCTTTTTCCCTTTGAGAACGGCGGCGGCGTACTCGGCCATCTTCCGCTGCACAGCGCCTCCGGAAACCAGGTCTATGAACATAGCGCCTGTGGGGCATGCGGCGATACAGCTTGCGCAGCCGATACATTTTGATTTATCTATCACCGATTTCTTATTCCCTATACGGATCGCGCCTGCAGGGCAGACTTTCAGGCACTTGCCGCAGCCGACACAATCGTCCCGGCGTACAACCGGCGAAATATCACAATGCTGGGCGAGCTTACCTTCCCTGGTGGCGCACCCCATACCGATATTTTTTAAAGCGCCGCCAAAACCGGTCAATATATGCCCCTTAAAATGGTTTATCCCTACGATCGCATCCGTATCCACAAAAAAACTGGCTACTTTAGCCAGTTTGATAAATTTGCCGTCTATTTTTATAGCCGCAACATTTTCCTTCTTGCTGTCATCCGGTATAACGATCCGGGCAAGCGTCGAGCTTTCCGTAAAACCGTGCTTACGCGCAATTTCCATGTGCTTTTTGGAATTTATACGCTCGCCGCGGTATAGGGTGTTCGCATCGGCCAGTGCAGGGTTAGCACCCCTTGCTAAAACGGCTTCACATATGACACGCGCATACTCAGGACGCACGTGACCCGTATTACCCTTTTCACCGAAATGTATCTTAACCGCAACGTTGTATTTTTTTCGAACTATATTCAGTATGGAGCTTTCCTTGAGTAAATATTTTAGCTTTTCGATTACAGCCTTGGTATCGGCCGAATCATTCACCGGTGTGAAATATACCCTGCTTTTCATTTCTTTGCCGTTCTCGACATACCGTTTCTTCTAAAAAAAGTCCCACCTACCGTAATTTTGCTGTTTGCGCTTGCCGGTAGGTGGGTAAACTTACCCGACGCTCATAAGCGTCTAAATATAGTATAGCATATATTCCGCTAAATACAAGACAGGTGCCTATTTCCTCTTCGCGGCCGTAGGTGTCAAAACTTTTGCCGGTGTTGTTACTACCGGCGCCGCGGCGGCCTGGAGCCTCAGAACCGTATTGCTGAGTTCTGTTTTAACGCTCTCGAGCTCCTTCTTGGCTCTTTCAAGCAGCTGCTGATTAGCCGCTATGTCCGTCGTAAGCTTACTTATCATTTCGTCTTTCTGCTGTATCAGGACATTTAACGCGGTGATCTCTTTTGCCGCTTCTTTTGCCTTCAAATCGGCAAAATAGCAGTTGATCGCGAGCAAGCCTACCACTAATATGACAAGCCCGGCCAATATACCCTTCATGTTCTTTTTCATACCCCCTCCTTTCACTTGAGTCATAAGTATATCATCTTTTGCCAAAAATAGCAAAAAAACAACGGGCGCCTTTTTATAAAGCGCCCGCCGTTTTAATAAAACAAATTTTTAAGGCTATTTCACTACCTGCACCTGCGTAGCCTTTTCGTTCGTAACATTCACCGATACCTTTTTGCCTTTCAGCTGATCCAGGGTAAGGGCGTTGAAAGTGTTGTCGATAATCTTTACTGTATTGTCAAGCGGAACTACCTTAGTCTTACCGTTACTATCGGCTAAAACCAAGGAATTCTCGCTCTTACCGGCAGTCAGACTCTTTTCAACAACGTTCGTCACGGTGCCAACGATCACTCCGCTTACTCCCACAACAGAGCTTACCGGTTCGGCAGCTTTCAACTGCACACTTTCTTCGGCATAACAGAATGATACCGCAAGCCCAACAACTATAACTACTGCTAAAATCTTCTTCACTTAAATCACCTGCCTTTCTTTTGTATTGAAAATAGTATACCACTTATTTGCACCTCGTCAATAGGTGTTATTCTTTTTACACGCCTCTTGACACAACCTGTATTTGCAATGTAGAATGTAGCAATTATGGAATTCAAAAATAAAATTTTAATAATAGGCTACGGCTCGGTTTCGCAGTGCGCCCTTCCGATCCTCTTCAAACATATCAAGGTTCCATATAAGAACGTAACGATACTGGACTTCGAGGACTGCCGTGGGAAACTTAAACCCTGGACCGATAAGGGTGTAAAATTTTGCCAGGAAAAGATCACACCGATAAACCTTGTGAAGGAACTCGCGAAACATGTCTCGTCGGGCGGTATCATAATCGACCTCGCCTGGAATATAGGCTGTATCGATATAATGACGTGGTGTCATGACAACAGAGTCCTATATGTGAACACATCCGTAGAGGATTGGGATCCTTACGCCAACATACATAATAAAACACCCTTCGAGAAATCCCTGTACTACAGACAGATGGCTTTGAGAAAGGCTACGGCCAAGTGGGGCCATTCCACTACAGCCGTAGTGGATCATGGCGCAAATCCGGGGCTTATTTCACATTTCACCAAAAAAGGCTTAGTCGATATAGCGGAAAAATTTGTAAGAGACGGGACAACTCCGAAGAAAAGCGTAAAGGCAGCCGAATTGGCACTTCACGACCGCGATTACGCGCGCCTGGCTATGACGTTAGGCGTCAAGGCGATACACTGCAGTGAACGCGATACCCAGATCACGAATAGGCCCAAGGAAGTTGATGAGTTTGTGGGAACGTGGTCAATCGAAGGATTAAGAGAAGAAGGTATTTCACCCGCCGAGATGGGATGGGGAACACATGAAAAGAAGCTCCCCGACCTTGCGGCCGTACCGCCATACGGGCCCGGGAATCAGATATTTTTAGCTCAGATGGGAATAAATACATGGGTAAGATCCTGGATCCCATACCAGGAAATAGTGGGAATGGTAATAAGGCACGGTGAGGCATTCGGTATTTCAGACGCACTCACCGTCTGGGAAAACGGTAAAGCCGTCTACAGGCCTACGGTCCATTACGCATATATGCCGTGCCACGAGACTCTTTCTTCACTGCACGAATTGCGATGTAGAAATTACGAGCTTCAGCCTAAGTTAAGGATCATGAGCGATGAGATCACAAAGGGCGAGGATATCTTAGGCGCACTCATCATGGGGCACAAATATAACTCATGGTGGACGGGAAGCATCCTGTCCATAGAGGAATCGAGAAGGCTCATCCCACACCAAAACGCTACCACTATGCAAGTCGCGATCAGCGTAGTAGCAGCCGCAATGTGGATGATAGAGAATCCCAATAAGGGTTGGTGCATTCCGGACAATCTTCCGCATGACCACATATTGAAGACAGCCAAGCCTTATCTTGGAAAATTAGCTTCGGTTCGATCCGACTGGACGCCGTTTGCCAATTATCAGGTATTCTTCAAGGAAAACCCTGATGCATTTCTGGATAAGAAGAACACGTGGTGTTTTAATAACTTCCTATTTAAAGATTAAATAACAGGAGACGGAATGAAACAATCAATAATCGAAGCTCCTTCGATTGATAATCTGAAAGAGATCGCGGAAAAAAATGGTACACCGGTATTTATATTAGACCACGAAAAGATACGGCAGAATTACAGGGATTTTAAAGAGGCCCTGCCGCGTGTTCAGGCTTATTTCGCCGTAAAATCAAATTCCAATCCCGATATAGTAAAGACCCTGTACAACATCGGCGCAAGTTTCGATGTCGCTTCGATGCCGGAATTCATGATCGTATATGAAAACATCAAGAACCTTCCGCCGAAAGAACGCCAGGATTTCATCTGGGACAAAATAATATACGCCAATACGATAAAACAGATAGAGACTTTACACGAACTGGATCAGTACAAGCCTCTCGTGACGTTCGATAATATCGATGAACTGAAGAAGATCAAGGAACATGCTCCTCACGCAGGGCTCGTATTAAGAATACGCGTTCCGAATACCGGCTCCATGGTCGAATTGTCATCGAAGTTCGGGGCCCACCCGGGCGATGCGGTTGACCTGATAATAGAGGCGTTCAAAACAGGGTTGGTAGTAGAAGGTATCAGCTTCCACGTCGGAAGCCAATGCAACAATTTCGAGAATTACATGCAGGCCCTTCAACTCTCGTCATCGATAATGAAAGAGTCGGAGTCGCGGGGACATAAGATAAAGATACTTGATATCGGCGGCGGATTCCCCGTAAAATATAATAATAAGGCAAAAAACTTCAAGACGCTCGCGCGGAAACTAAATGTAGAATTTAACAGGCTCTTTCCGAAGGATATAGAGATCCTGGCAGAACCTGGCCGTTTCATGGTCGCCAATGCCGCGACGCTTGTCGCTAAAGTCATAGGCAAGGCCGTCAGGGACGATAAGACGTGTTATTACATAAATGACGGCGTTTATCACACCTTCTCGGGAATAATATTCGACCACTGCACATATCCGATCAAGGCTTTTAAGGAAGGTGAACTGAAGGTATGCGCGGTATTCGGCCCTACCTGTGACGCGCTCGATACTATCTCGGTTGCCGAGGAGCTTCCGGAACTTGAGATAGGCGATCTTGTATACGCTGAGAACATCGGGGCTTACTCGATAGCCTCATCTACTTACTTCAACGGCTTCCCACCGGCAAAAGTGGTGCATATCAATAAGTAGTTGCAATATCGATATCTTCTGATATAATAGGACCTACATTGCGGGGTGGAGCAGCCTGGTAGCTCGTTGGGCTCATAACCCAAAGGTCGTCCGTTCGAATCGGACCCCGCTACCAATTTTTAATCGTTACTT
>JBAZUO010000024.1:0-21961 GCA_041661345.1 Candidatus Omnitrophota bacterium
CAGGGCCTGAAAATTTTTTATGGATTGGTCCGCTGGCTACATCAAGCGGCGGCATAAAAAATTTTCCCCGGAGCGAGGTTTTCCGCTGGAGAAAACCGAGCGTCCCTGCGAAGTACCGCACCCGAGAGGAGACCATTCCATGACCCGTAAAATTTATAGTGTTAAGATATAAAAAAGATAGATGTGGAATCTTGACAAATCTCCTTAATATGGTAACTTAGTACAAGTTTAGTATTTTAATCACGAAGCACACGTATAAATGCTTGGCGAAGCCGCCAGGCATTTTTATTGTGTAAGTAAGCGTATTTATTAAGTATGGCGAAAGGGAGAATTAGCAAAAAATGAGTAAATGTAATAAGATAATTTCAAGCGTAGTCCTAGTCTGCTTCATATTTAATATCGCTATATTCGATCTCGCATTTGGGCAATCGTTCAATCCATCTATGGTTGACAAGCTTGCATCGCAATCTAAATTCAGCAACATACAGCCTATGGAGAACAAGGATATCGGCGACATTTAGCTGTGGTTTGCCGCGGCCCTGAATTATGTAAGTGACCTTGGTTTAGATATTACCTGTGAAAATCTTCAGAAATTTGCCGATGATAATCTCCCCGGAAATACGATATTTCAACTTAAGGGCGCACACTTTTTTATTGACGGAATTTCGTCCACAGAGGAAGGTGTCTTGAAAATAAAGGTGACTCGCAAAGATCTAACGTATGGCGCTAGAATTTATACGATCGAATATTCGCCTGCGAATCAGCGCCTAGACGTCTATCCGGAAGGCGGCACGAAACAAAGACCTGCGGAAGAGAGAAAAGCGATCGGCAGGTACATTCAGGAAGAAGAAGGTATTGACGCGGTAATCCGATACGCTTGTGAAAATGGATTAGCCAAAGAACCGCGAAAAAATAGATTCAACTATAGTGAATGGGTAAAAGAAACCCTGTCCAGGCTTAATATGAACGTAGAAAATCCGAAGAAGCTAGTTCCGATCGAAAAGAGAAGATTTCGTTTTATAAAAATGACATCAGAGATTAAGAAAATGATGCGTGATCTTCCAAGGGCAAATATTGTAGATAGCAAGGGTAGGGAGCATGAAATTCCTTACGCGGCGCATTCCAGCAATAATGCCGTTTACGTTTTTGTAGATCCGGATGAGTATGAGATGCTTACAGATCCAAAAAGGGCGGCCGATCCTTTTCGCCTTGGTATTATCAAGGATCTTGCGTGCGTCTTACTAATTCATGAAATGGGCGTTATGCTCGGCCTTGTGCCGGATAGGTTCATCGACCGTCGCTATCCTGTGAACGAAATCGATAAACGTTATTCTACATTGAAGCAGAATCCTACAACGAGATTTGAAGAGCTCACCCTTGATATCGTCGACCTCAACACGAATCTCGCCACGCGTGACTACGCGGCAGGCCGGAAGGCGCAAGCCGCGGCAACAGGAAAATGGCACGGCGAGAAAACCGATGGATACGTGACTCTTTGGTCCGATAGTGCCAGAATCGAAGTTTATTCCGTTCCTGATTTGATCGATCGTTTAAACAATTTGGTTAGTGAAGGCATTCTTCCTAAGGGATGGAAATTTGTGGAACAACGTTTCCCGTATCCGATACCGCCATCAGCGCAATTTTATCTTCAACTAGTCAATGACGAGCGGGTTCCTATGAGTTGGAATGAACCTAAGGAGATAGCCGATGCGTTAAACAAACACATTGCGCAAGCCACGGCATCAGCAGCGAGCCCGTATTTTATCGGAATGAGCATGGGCGGAACAAAGCTTTACGTTGCTTTGTATCAGAATGTCGATGGGAAAAAGACGGTTATCGGCACGAAAAGCATAATATGGAAAGAAGCACTTGGCCTTGCGGACAAGAAAGATGTTGCCAGCCCTGCCAAAGTTTCGCCTGACACTATGGTTGAAAAAATGGCCGAAATCATAATGGAGCTTCTTGCTATTAACGATCTTACGCCTCGTGACCTAAATAATATAGGATGTACTTCTCCCGGGCCGATTGACCACGATAGCGGCATTATAGGAGCAGGCCGTAAAACTTTTAACCTGCCATTCGAGAATTATCCATTCAGCCAAAAAATAATGAGTCGTCTCGGTGTGTCGAATGCCGAAGTTAAACACGATGCCCAATCCGGGCTTGAAGGCGAAATAGCATTGGGCCGGCTTGGCGATGTTAACAACGGTTACTATGTTATACAGGGTACAGGACTGGGCGGGTCGATATCAAAAGATAAAAAATATTATACCGCGGCTCCTGAATTTACGGAGCCGGGGCATCACATTGTCGGATCGCCTATTCCTGCTCAGGAAGGCCGCTATCACTACAGGTTCATAAACAAATACGGCAAAAATCATCCTTATGAAGTCGTGGAGATGCCGGATCCGGAAAAAAGCTATCAGATAACAGAGGGCCGCGCGAAGGAATTATTGGCGTCCGGTAAATTTATCGATAGTGATCTTATCTGGGTTATCAGGGGCGAGAAAGACCTTGAGGATGTTGTAGCGGGCGTCGGTTTGGAGGCGATGTTAAAAGACAAGTTAATGCTTACCTGGCAATTTTCATACTCAGCGAAATATTATGCACGTTTTAACGAACCCAAAGATATTTCTGAACTGGCGCTTCACGGAACAAGAGAAGAGAGGGAAATTGCGAAATTGATGATAGCCCATATCGCCGATGAATTAGGAAAGGCCATGGCATGTCTCATTGACGCTTCTAATGGAACGGAGTGGCAAATAGAGCGCATAGTTATCGGCTCGACGATAGGTGAGAAACTCGGAATCGATTCGCAAGGTAATATGCTGAAAAATGACAACGGTGACGACTATTATTTCGCCGAAATCCGCTATGCGGCAGAGGAGGAGCTCATCGGCCGTTTCAAGCTGCCGTCTGATTTCGCTCGGAATATTTCCAAACAGATACTTCGCTCGAATATCACGCAGGATGAACGTGAGACAGCCGGGTTCGACCGCAGCCAGACTGCGATGGAAATCTCATCAGAATCACCTCTCCTGGAGAGAGAGGCTGAGGCAATATACAAACTCAGGGCTGCATTATCTAGAAAAGGCATGAGCCAGACAGAGGCCGAAAAGGTTGTGGATATGTATAAAAAAGAAGTTCGGCCTCGCCTATTAGCGCAGGATAAATTAGACAAGCCTGAATTGATACGTGCAGTGTTGCGTGTAGTCACATTGCATGTTGATAATAATATAGACCCGATAGGGCTTTTAGGCATATTTAAGAATGCTGATTTTTCAAAAATTAAAACAGGTGTTAAATTGGGTGATTTTCTCAGGGATACTTTCGCGGCATCGCCTTTGACGCAGACAATCCAGGCATTACCGCCAAAACCAGAAGTCGATCGTCACGCAAGAGGCAAGAGCCCGAATGACGCTAAAACGATTATAGCGCTGCACGAACAGCTGCAAAAAGGGCCGTTTACGATAGATGACTTTGTTAATGCGTATTCGTGGGTTAGAAGTAATTACTCTGAACTTGAATTCGATGAAGCAGCAGAAAAATATCCCGATTCGATCGCAAGGATCGATCTGAATGTGCTAATTAGCGAAGGACTATTAGTGCGAGCTCCTGCTATTCCCGGCAAGTTGAGATCTAACGCATACATGGTTACTTCAAAGCTATTGGAACTGCTTCCTGAAATTAAGGCGAAAGCTCAGCAATATGAACCGATGGCACTGCGTATCGCTAAAGGATTGAAAAATTTGTCAGCAAAACAAGTTCATATGTCGGACCTGATAAAAGAAGCATGTTATGGATTATTAGATGCGATAGATTTGGCTACTGTTATTACACAACCGCCCTTTCGTAGTATAAGGCCGGGACAGATATATGCCGCATTGAATAGCAGCGTTTCCGATCTCGAATTCTTCATATGTATCGATCATCCTTTGTTTGACGGTAACGCCGAATTTGTCAGGATAGGCCGTAATGTCCAAGTTGGAGGGCTTGTTAAGTTGATGAATGCCGAACAGATGGCCGCGGCAGGCCTTAGCCGCATCGTATTGAAATATCCGAGAAAGACGCTGCGCAGCCATCTTGAAAAAGTCGAGGGTTTGGCCAGGGCAAGGGCAGCGTTTGAGCGCGAACAGGCAGAATTAAAAGAGTTTAGGCAGTTGGCAGCAGATGCTGCCAGACAGCAGGAAGCGGCTACGACGGAAGACGCTGCTATGGCAACAAAACAGATTAATGCCGAAGTAACGCCGCAGGCCGATGCGTCGGTACTAGATCTGATTCAGGTGGCTGTCGCGAAACAGGATCTCAAGCGCCAGGAGAGGTTTGACATAGTTAGTAATGTTGTGCAGGATAAGTATCCGGCGCTCATGCCGGCCTTGGGACATTTAAGGCCGTTAATAGATGAGCCGAATACCGACACTATAATTCTCGCTGTCAATAAGGAAACAAATTCCCCGCTTGAGAGGCTTATTCTTCGCAGGGCATTCCTTGGCGAGAGTGAAGGCCTGGTCGATAATTACCTCGAGACGCTGGGCCATCAGATCACAGCCTGGCTCAAGGCAAAAGATTATGCCAAAGTCAGAGAGCAGCTGATCGATTCAGGAAGGGCATATCTTGACGAAGCAAGCTATCGTGACTATGAATTGAAACCGCCCAAGAATAGAGACCTGGACGGGGAACTTACTGTTCTGCGCAACATCTTACGCGATACAGCCGATGGGCGTAAATTCCTGAATTCCGAGGCCTATACGAGCATAAACGGCGTTGTAAGAGTTCGATTAGCAATGGCATTCGGGCTGCCGATGCAGGGTGTAGAGATAAAAGGCTCCGATGCTAAGACAGAAGTTCTTTCCAGGATATACGCCAATCCTGCGCGTCAGGATTCCGAATACAGAAATGTAAGAAGCGCTATAGGCGACAATATGAATCCGAAAGAATTTACCGTAGTAAAGATAACGGGTTTTAATGAATATCTTATAGTTGATAATAAAAATAAATTTGCCAGTTACATTTCAGATTCCGGGCCCAGAGGCGAGTTTATTACGTCTTTCCATATTTATAATCCGATTTCGATATCGGTCGAGGAAGAACAAGCGGTGCGAACGGGGGTTCGTTCGACGATAGCCGAGATATTGGAAGGTATTATGAAATTGGTCCCGGCTAGATGGATCGATGGCTGGTTGGGCCTGGTCAATTTTGCTTTAGCTCTGGATAAGGCCGAAGTTACGCAGAATATCATCCCGGATAACAAGTCGGTGTTGATATTCTCGGAGAAGGTGACATTCGGAGAAAGAAATCCGGACGGCAGCTATAAAGAAGCCATAGCCCCGTTATTGCCGAGTTTTATCAGGTCGAATGTCAGGGTCATCGTAGTCGTTTCCCATGAGGACGAAGAGAAGGCAAAAAGGCAGATGGAGTTCATAGATGAGATAAATACAAGTCAAAAATTACCAGAAAGTAGAAAGATAGAGTGTCGTGATAGCGTTGCTAAGGCGCGAAGCGTGATCCCGAATGGAAGATACTATTATTTTAAGATAGCCAGCGAAGAACCCTCGGGCCTGCGAGGTGTTACCACGATCAATATCATAGTGCAAAAAATACTGGATGCCATCGGCAGCATATTGCCGATCCCCGCGGTCGAACTGGCTAATATGCATGAGGCGGCAAGAAGGTTCGCGGAAGCCGCGTAAGCATATAATAACAGCAAGATGTCAATGTATCGACGTAGGGCACCCTTAAGGGTGCCCTACTTGTCTTTATACTATGATTATGTTAATATAACCAATTATGCTGATAGATACCCATTGCCATCTCGATTTTAAGGATTTCGACGGTGATCGGGATAACGTTATAGATAGAGCAAAAGCCGCCGGTGTAGAGAAGATCATAAATGTCGCAAGTTCCATAGAGGGCAGCCGCTGCTCAGTTGAGTTTGCCGCAAAATACGATATGGTTTACGCCTCGATAGGCGTCCATCCGCACGAAGCCAAGACCGTTACCGATAAGATAATCTCTGACCTCAAAACGCTCGCTAAGGAAACTAAGGTAGTTGCCGTAGGAGAGGTTGGACTCGACTATTACAGGAATATTTCACCTAAAGACGAACAGATATCGGCATTCAAGAAGTTTATTTACCTCGCAAGAGACTTGAATCTTCCGTTAATAGTTCATTCAAGAGAAGCTCAGAATGAAGCGCTTGATATTCTCGCCAGAGAGAATAAAGGCGGCGTCGATAGTGTAATACATTGTTTCGCGGGCGACGGTGATTTTTTAAAAAGATGCCTCGATTTGGGATTATATATATCTTTTACGGGCAGTCTTACATTCAAGAATGCCAAAGGCCTGCGCGAGGCCGCCAAATCCATGCCCATCGAGAGGTTGATGCTCGAGACTGACGCACCGTTCTTAGCGCCGCAGGAGTTTCGCGGTAAACGTAACGAGCCTGCCTATCTTACGTATCTTGTCGATGAGTGGTCGAGAATATTGAGTTTATCAAAAGAGGACATTGCGAGGATTACAACGCATAATGCCAACGCTTTTTTCAAATTAGACTTAAGCGAGCAATCCAGGATTGCGTACGAAATACGCGACTCGCTCTATCTTAATATCACAAACTGCTGTACCAATAAGTGTTATTTTTGTATCCGGAATCAGACTCAATTTGTAAAGGGCCATAATCTGAGATTGGATAAAGAACCATCGATCGAAGAGATCATTAAAGCTATCGGTGACCCAAAACGGTATAAGGAAATAGTTTTCTGCGGCTACGGGGAACCCACTACGAGGCTTGACGTCCTCAAGGCTGTGGCAAGGTGGGTCAAGGGGCACGGGATAAAAATCAGGGTCGTAACCAACGGCCACGGCGACCTCATTAACAAGCGCCCGATCGCGAAGGAGCTCGTCGGGCTGGTAGATAAAGTCTCCGTAAGCCTTAATGCCGAGACGGAGTCGAAATATAATGATATATGCAAACCGGACTTTGGGCCGAAGGCATACGGCGCGATCCTTGCATTCATAAAAGGGTGTGTTGAAAATAAGATCGAAGCGGAGGCCACATGCCTGGATCTGCCGCAGGTCGACATAAAGAAGTGTGAAGCCATAGCCAAGGGCCTCGGAGCGCGTTTCAGGCCGAGGTCGCATGGGGTCGTGGGATGAATAAATTTAACGGTGGTGTAATTTATGGCTAAGGTGTCCATCGTAAGATGCGATGATTATGAGCCGGGCCGTGTCTTTGATGCGGTCAGTCGCGCCGTAGATCTCGTCGGAGGGATCGATGTATTTGTAAAACCGGGGATGAGGGTATTATTAAAGCCGAACCTTCTTTCGGCAAGGACTCCGGAAGAGGCTGTAGACACGCATCCCGAGGTCGTACGGGCAATTGTGCGGCTCGTCAAGAACGCCAAGGGTGTACCGGTGATAGGAGATTCCCCCGGTGGATATTATAAAAATATAGACGAGGTTTTCGAAAAAAGCGGGATGAAAAAGATGGCCTCCGAGGAGGGTGTTGACCTCGTCAGGTTTACGATGTCAAGGTCTGTGGATGGGATCCCGATATCAAGATATGTTTTCGACTGCGATTGTATTATTTCGATACCTAAATTTAAAACTCACTGCATTACTATCTTGACAGCGGCTATAAAGAACATGTACGGTACCGTTGCGGGACTCGCTAAGGCCGAATGTCATTCGAAAGCGCCTAAAGAGGAAGATTTTGCGAAGATCGTAGCTAAAGTATATTCTATCTCAAAGCCGCATCTTTCGATAGTTGACGCGATCACAGCGATGGAAGGCGACGGCCCATCGGGAGGAAAACCGAAAAATATGCATATGGTCATGGCGGGCTCCGATGGTATAGCGATCGATTCGTGCCTGGCGAAGATCGTAGGGCTTGAGCCGCTTGACATATTTGTTACGAAAGAGGCTCATATATTGGGGTTAGGTGAATCCGACCTGTCAAAAATAGAGATCGTTGGCGATGATGTAAATAGTTTCATAAAAGGCGATTTCAAGTTGCCGCAGACGACCCCGCTAAAGTATATACCGAAGAGCCTAGCGCATGGTGTTGCCTCGATCATAAGGTTCAAGCCTTTTATAGATACGAATGTTTGTACTAGATGCAATCTTTGTAAAGTGACGTGCCCTGTCAATTGTATAGAGATCGAGGAAAATTATTGCAGGGTTGATTACAAGAGATGCATAAGGTGCCTGTGCTGTCATGAGGTTTGCCCTTACAAAGCGATAAGTATCAAGCGCAACATTTTAACAAAATTAATATGGGGATGATATGCCCGTAGAGACGATTACCTGGAAAAATAATAAAGTTCGGTATGTTGACCAGACGGCTCTTCCGCATAGCCTGAAGTTTGTTAATTGTGATGATATCAGGCGGCTGTGGGCCGCTATAAAGAGGCTCGAGGTGCGAGGGGCTCCGGCGATAGGGATCGCAGGGGCGTTTGGAGTCATTCTTGGAATCAAGGATTCAAAAGCGAAAAATTTTAATAAATTTTACCGCGAAGTCGAAGGAGCCTGTAAATATCTTGCCTCATCGCGCCCGACCGCGGTCAATCTATTTTGGGCTTTAACGAGGATGGAGTGCGCGGCCAGCCTTCACAAAGATAAACCGATCGCTGAAATTAAAAAGCTGATGCTTGTAGAAGCGCTAAAGATACTTGACGAGGATAAGAAAAGCTGTAGGCGCATGGCGCGTTACGGCTCCAGTCTTGTGAAAAGCGGCGATATGATACTTACGCATTGTAACGCCGGAGGTCTTGCGACTGCCGATTATGGCACCGCGCTCGGCGTTCTCTTCGAGTCGAAGAAGCAGGGTAAGCGTATCCATGTCTATGCCGACGAGACGCGGCCGCTTTTGCAGGGGGCGCGGCTTACGGCCTGGGAGCTGATGCATGAAGGGATCGATACGACACTCATCTGTGACAACATGGCGGCAAGCCTCATGGCGAAGGGCAGGATCGACAAAATCTTTGTCGGGGCGGATAGAATTGCTTCAAACGGCGACGCCGCCAATAAGATCGGCACTTATAATCTGGCGGTGCTTGCGAAATATCACAATATTCCATTTTACGTTGTCGCGCCGTTGTCGACTTTTGATTTCAGGATAAAAAGCGGTAAGGATATTCCGATAGAAGAACGCGGCGGCGACGAAGTCCGCTCGATAGGCGGAAGGTTTATTGCGCCGAAGAAAGTCAGAGTCTACAATCCGGCTTTTGATGTCACACCGAATAAATTAATTACTGCGATAGTTACCGAAAAGGGAATATTTACTCCGCCGTATTCAAAAAAGTTTAAAGAGGCCATATGAAGGTAAAAAACGTAGGGGAGATAGCTCTTATAAAACGTATTTCTACAAAGATACGTCTCGATAAATCTGTTGTAAAAGGCATTGGAGATGATACAGCCGTTATAAAATGGACAAAGGATAAATATCTTTTATTTACCTGCGATATGATCATAGAAAACGTGCATTTCAGGCGGCCGCGTGCTACGCCGTATCAGATCGGCCGCAAGGCGCTTGCCAGGAACATAAGCGACATCGCGGCGATGGGCGGGATCCCGAAGTACGCGGTAGTATCCTTGGGGGTCAATCCGAATACGAAGGTTTCGGTTGCCGATGAAATTTTAAAAGGTATCATCGATCTCGCGAAACGGTTTAAAATAAATATCGTCGGCGGAGATACGGTAAGATCGGATAAACTCGTGATAGATATTTCTCTCGTCGGTGAAGTCGAAAAAAAGAATCTCGTTTTAAGGAGCGGCGCCAGGATCGGTGACCTTATATTCGTTACGGGTATGATCGGCGGTTCGCAGAAAGGTAAGCACTTGAATTTTACTCCGCGTGTCGAGGAAGCCAGGGCACTTGTAGGAAAATTCAAAATAAATTCGATGATAGACGTCTCCGATGGCCTTCTCCTAGATCTAAATAGGATCCTGGAGGCAAGCTCGGCAGGCGGCAGGATTTACGAGAAACTTGTGCCGATAGTGAAGAATTCGGGATCATTCGAAAAGTGCGTTTCCGAAGGGGAAGATTTTGAGTTATTATTCACTATGACGCCGCGCGAAGCGATAAAGGCCGCGAAAATGAAGATAAAGACCCCCGTTTCTTTAATAGGTCAGATCATTGATAATGGGAAAGGGCTAAGGCTTGTACGCCGCGATGGCGTAGAGAAACAAATAGACGCCAAAGGGTACTTACATTTCTAGATGAAGATAATTTCGAATAGCGTAGAAGAGACAAAGCGGATAGGGGAGAAACTTGCCAAGAAACTGAAGAAGGGCGATTGTGTAGCCCTCGTCGGAGATCTCGGCGCCGGCAAGACGATATTTACGAAAGGCATTGCCGAGGGGCTCGGCGTAAAGAATGCGCGATATGTAAATAGCCCGACATTCGTGATCATAAAAGAATACAAGGGAAGGCTGCCGCTGTATCATTTCGACCTTTACCGGCTGAGTTCGTCGAGCCTAATAGACGCGGAAAATTTCGAAGAATATTTTTACGGCGAAGGTGTTACGGTGATCGAATGGGCGGATAAGGTACGGCGGCTTTTGCCGAAAAGGTATTTCGAGATTAATTTGAAAGTAACCGGCGAAGAAAGAAGAGAAATAAAAATATCGAAAAGAGTATGAATATATTAGCGATCGATACATCATCAGTTTATTTGAGCCTTGCCGTAATGAAAAACGGTAAGATCGTCGGGCGTCTTCACAAGAAGGCCGAAATGGCACATTCCAGCATCCTCGTCCCGTCTATCGATAAGGTTTTGAAGAGAGCGCGGCTCGGTATAAAGGATATCGATGTTTTTGCCGTAAGCATCGGCCCCGGGTCATTTACGGGCCTTCGTATCGGTGTGACGACGGTAAAGGGATTGGCATATTCGCTTAATAAGGAAATAGTTGCTGTCCCGACGCTCGATGTCATCGCGAGAAATGTGAAAAAGTTCCGCGGGATTATATGTCCGGTCCTTGACGCGCGGAAGAATAAGGTCTATTCCTGTATTTATAGATCCGACGGAAAAGATGTAAAGAAGATCTCGCCGTATATGCTTTTACCGCTGGAAGAATTGAATAAGAAACTGGCGGTGTATGATAAAATATATTACCTGGGGGATATGATCGGCGATAAGTCATGGCACCCGAAGGCCGAGATTGTCGCCGAACTTGCGTTAAGTGAGATAAATAATAAACGTTTTGTGAAACCCGAAGATCTCGAGCCGATGTATATGTATTCAAGGGAATGTGATATAAAAGGGCATTAAATTATGAAAGATATGATGGTTACAACAAGTAATGGCCATTCGAAGCCCCGCTACAGGCCGACGTGGGCCGAAATCGATATGCGGGCAATAGCGCATAATTACAGGCAGGTCCGTAAGCTCGTCGGCAAATCTACAAATATAATGGTTGTCGTAAAGGCGAATGCCTACGGCCACGGTACCGTCGAGATTTCGGCTGTCCTCGAAAAACTCGGTGTCAACTATCTCGGCGTCGCCACTACTGACGAGGCCGTCAGGCTGAGAGACCACGGGATAAGAACACCGATACTTGTATTGGGTTCGGTCCTGCCGGAAGAAGTAAAAGTCCTGATAGAAAAAAATATTACACTTACCTTGTGCGAAAGTAATATTCTGGATGAGATAAAGAAAGAGGCTTTTTCCTGCGGCGCGAAGGCGAAAGTCCATATAAAGATCGATACCGGCATGGGACGTATCGGTATCTGGCATGAGGAGGCGCTCAATTTCGTAAAGAATCTCGCCCAAGAAAAAGATATCGTTATCGAAGGCATATACACGCATTTCTCGAGCGCCGGCCGGGACGATTTCTTTACCAATTACCAGATAGAGGCGTTCGAAAAACTTTTAAAACAGCTTGAAGAGTTTGACGTGCGCATTCCCCTAAGGCACGCCGCAAATTCCATAGCGACCGTTGATTTTAAAAGGTCACACCTAAGTCTTGTCAGGCCGGGCCTTATAATATACGGGATGTATCCAAAGTACACATTCCCCAAATTGATAAAACTAAAGCCCGCCATGTCATTGAAGACGAAGATCGTATATATCAAGGATACGCCACCGGGCCGTTCGATAAGTTACGGCCGGACACACGTTACTCAGAAGCAGACAAAGATCGCGACCCTTCCGATAGGTTACGCCGATGGTTACGCAAGAAACCTGTCGAACAGGGCAGAGGTCCTCATTCGCGGTAAATACGCCCATGTAGTCGGGAAAGTCACGATGGATCAGACGATGATCGACATCGGACATATTAAAAATGTCAGCGTCGGAGATGAGGTCGTCCTGATAGGGAAGCAGGGCCGCAATGAAATAAGGGCAGAAAAGCTTGCCCGTCTCGCCGGAACGATCGCCTATGAGTTTATTTGCGGTATCTCCAACCGCGTCCCCAGAGTTTATAAACAGTAGTAAATACCCCTTGACAATCGCTATTTTATAGAGTATACTTAATTAACAAAAGTGTTAAGCAGGTATACTTATATGACATATCCAAAGTTAAAGAAAATCAGAAAGTTATATTTCGGATACGAGGATATCGCGAGAGCGCTCGGCGTTACGCCGGACTCTGCCATGGTATCGGCAAGCCGGTATGTGGCCGGAGGGTTTCTTGTCCGGATCAAACGAAATCTCTATCTTCTTAAGGAAAGGTGGGAAACCCTATCTGAAGAAGAGACATTTAGCCTGGCAAATTTGATACAAGTGCCGTCCTACATATCTTTAATGACCGCGCTTAGTTATTATGAAATCACGACGCAGATCCAGAGAGATTTTATCGAATCCCTGGCGATTAAACGGACGAAAAAGATAGAAATTAGCGGCAAGGCTTTCAGCTTCACAAGAATGGACAGGGCGCTCTACTTCGGATTTTTGCGCGATAATGGATTTTTTATCGCTACGCCGGAAAAGGCGTTTCTCGACGCCCTCTATCTTATGTCGCTTAAAAAGTATAAATTTGACATGACCTCGATAGATTTTTCCAAACTTGACATGAGTAAGATCAGAATCATGATAAAGCTATTTCCAAAGAAAACGCAGGAGGCCATGAAAAAATATGGACACCTTGCAAAAACATGAAGTTTTCGAAATAGAAGTTCTGGATAAGATGAATAGCGGTAAATTTCTGGCTCCGCTCGTTTTCGGCGGCGGAACATGTTTGAGGCTATGTTATGAATTGAACAGGTATTCCGCGGATCTCGACTTCTGGTTCATTAAGAAAGTCGCACCTACCGCATATTTTAAAAAATTGAAACAATTTTTATCCGCCAAATATGAAATAACGGATGCTCAAATAAAGTTTTATACGTTACTGTTCGAAATCCGCTCCAAAAATTACCCAAAGCGCCTGAAGATAGAAATAAGAAAACAAATTAAAGAGTGCGATACGCAGGAGAGGATAGCATTTTCCAAAAACAGCACGAAACAGGTGATCCTGACTGTTCAGACCCCCGAGCAAACCATGGAGGATAAGGTAGGGGCGGCGATAGACAGGGAAGAGATAAGAGATTGCTTTGATATAGAATTTCTATTACGCATGGGTGTACCTCTCCCGGCCGCAAAAGATAATCTTGATCGACTGAAGAAGGTAATTTCGGAATTTAAAAAATTCGATTACAGTGTTACTCTAGGTTCGATCCTTGATCCTAAGACACGCAAATATTATGTTGAAAACAAATTCAACTACCTTTTAGAAAAGATTACTCTCGCCACAAAATAATCCAGCCAGTGTGCACATATCATAAATAGTGCAGGGTAGTTAAGTAGGAAAAAGCTAGCTAACTTTCGATTGACTTAATTTAGCTATATGTTATAATTTTGTTTATATATTTTGTTAAAAGAATGAAAAATAAGATTATAACTAATAAGATATTACGATATATTAAGAAGACCCTTGCGGCTTTTGTCGCAGGGGTGTTTCTGTTTAATGATGTTGCTTATGCTGCAGACTTCCGCAATCTTGCGCCGCAAACAGGAGTGACTCTTCAGCAATTCAGGGATAGGTACCTATCCGGTTATATTCTGTTATCTCATAAAGCTATAAACAGTTATATAGAAAAATTTCTTTCAACAGATAATAATGATCTTGTGAGGCTGATACAGTCCGATATTCGATGGGATAAAACTATTATCCGTGATCATGGTAAGAAGAAAACGCTTGATATCAGGATTGTGCCGGTAAAAGGATTACTTAAGAATACTGGACAGCTGGGGCATATCGGGCTTGGGAACGCGAAGAATATCGGATCGCCGACGATCTATGTTGATTACGACTACAGATATGATGAAGACCTGCTTGCTAATGAGAAAGAGAAGATAGTTAAGTGGGAAGAAAGGAGGCGGGAGCTTGGCAAAACTTACGGCCAGATGAGACAATGGATCCAATCTAATTCTGCAGAAGCACGCGATTTGGCATCGAAATTTCACAGATCTTCCCGTAGTGTCAGACACATCTACGATGAAATAAAAAGAAAGTACCAGATAGCTCTCAGCGAAGAGAACCTCGAAGAATGTCAGAAACTCCTCGACTTTGACCAGATGCACGAGTACTACGAGCAGTTTGGCCTCGATGAAAACTCGAAAGACGCCAATCTCGCCGCGAGCCCCGCACCAAACGAAAAAGCACAAGAAAAACAATCAAGTCATGAAAACAATATAAAATCCGAACCTGTAAGATTTCCTGTTTGGGTAAATGACTCAACCGGTGAAACGCAGGTTGGCGAAAAGTCTCCAGGTGCAGGTTGGACCAGCTACACGAATTTACCGCAAGTTACTCATCCGAGCGCGAACAAGCTGCCCGGCACCTTTAACCGCAGGTATTTACTGGGTGCAATCACCAGCGCCATAACTTTTATGAAAGCGGCAGGTGCGATGGGGCAAATGGGGTTAAAGCCCGATGTTAATAAGAAACTTGATGAATCTGACGGCAGGTGGCCGGAAGAGGATATAAGGGCGATGGTGGTCAATGTGGTGCAGACGCTTGAGCGACGTCATGATCCCAGGCATGAACAGATCATAAAGATCCATCGCGAGAAAGACAAAAAGACGGGCAGTGTTCGTTTCTGGGTGCAATGGGACTCAGGGTCTATTCTTTCATGTCCGACCTTTAAAGAAACTATATTTACAAAAGAAGACTTTGCCGTTAATACTTCATCCAAGGCCGCAAAGATGGAGTTACTTGCGAGCGGTATATTGGGCTATGAATACGGCGATCTGGAAAGGAACTGGGCGAGCTACCTTTATTGGTTAAGCTGGTCGTTATTTGGCGCAATATTAGCTGTTACGGGCGCGGCAATATATAAATTTTGGGCAGATTCGCACGCCGCTACTATAAACAGTAAATACTCACAACAGAATCTTCATGCCGCACATACAAAAGAACTAAAGGACGCGCGTGGGAAGTCCGGAAGAACGGTTAAAAGCGACGAGCAGAAAGATACGCGTAGCGGCGAGAAACTGTCGGATCGCTTACAATATGAGCTTGAGCAGGCTTACGAACGCAATAAGCAAAAAGAAGACGGCGGTAAACCTTCATCCGGTGGTGACGATGGCATCTACCTGTCTAGCGGCGGACTAGGGAAACTGGTCGAGCTGACTAAAGATCTTATTCCAAGGGTAAAAGCCTGGCTTGCGGTATTGCGCAGCCGGATCGCAAAAGGGGACGATACGATTAAAACATTGCATGATGTCGTTCTGCCTAAAGATAAGCCGGTAGTAGCGGTTTTTGATATTCACGGAACGCTCCTTACGCCTGACTGGAAGAAGGTTTATATTGAAACTTATAAGGAACTGCTTGGAAGGGGGCCGCCCGCCAATTGGATGCACGCTTATGTTTTAAATAGAAGTGAAAAGAATATTATCGAGACATTATGCAAACAATCGAAAAAAGACAAGCCTGAGGTAATATCCACCCTCAATAGAATCCGCTACAGAATTTGGAAGGACCAGATCCCGCCGCCGTTACCCGACGTCTTAGAACTGATGAAGGCTCTCCGCGCCAGGGGCGTGCCGATAGCATTATCGAGCTCCTCCCGGCTTGAGATTATCATGCCCCAATTAAAAGCCGCCGGCATTCTCGATATTGTTCCCAAAGAGTGCGTTATTGAACGGAATACGTCCGATAGGAAAAGTTTTGACCGCGTTAAGATAATCGACGCCATAAAGGCTCATTACCCCGGCTACACGATGGCCTATTTTGATGACGCGCCGGATACAATAAATAGGATCAATGATTTTGTCGTCTGTTTTGGGATAGTACAAGGTGATGATGCGCAGGAGCGGGCTCAAAACGAAGCCAAGTTTGTAAGAGCCGGCGCGCATTATATGGTCTATGGTAATTACGGAAATAAAGATAAAAATGGAAAGCGTGACTGGGAGGCTATCGACGAGCTGCTTACCGTTTCAAGGGATATTCAGGAAGAAGATAGGAAAATCCCTATTTCGAACGAGCTTGCTAAGGAGATTGCCGCGGTCATTCCTGCTGCGAGAGGCAATCATATAGATTTACTGATAGACGTTAGCGACGATTTTCAATTTATCACATATTATATCGACGGCAAAAAGATAGTTACGATCCCCAGTTCAAATCTTATTACGCCGCAAAAATATATTGAACAAAACTTGCCGCAGGAAATCAGGGATCCGTTGCTCGCGGCACTGAAAACAGGCCGCCGCTATACGCGGTATAGAGGCATAACCACTTCCTGGGACTCTTCCGTTGACAAGGACGTATGGACGACGAATATCGACACAGTCTTTATTCATAAAGTCATGGATGAAGCTGGAGTCCTGAAGGATCCGTCAATTAAAAAAGTGGTCGAGGTCGGAGTCGGCGGAGGGCATATATCCGCGGCTTTGTCCGCGAACCTTCCGAACCTGGAAGAGCTTACGGTTACCGATATAAGCATGCACGCATTACGGACAGCGAAGAGATGCATAGGCGAATACCTGAAGAAAGGAATCAGATTAATATTCTATCTAGGTAAAGGGGTGCGAAATGTTGAGGATAAGGCAGACCTTATTGTTGTAAATCCGCCGTATATTCCAATGCTTGCCTCCATGGCAAAAAGGCACGGAGATGCATATAGAGGCACAGGATTGATACGCGAAATTCTTGAGATAGGTGTCGAAAAGCTCAATCCGGATAATCCAAACGCGCAGATATTGATGAATATAAGCAGTCTTGCCCGGAAAGACCTAGAAAGGTACAAAAAAGAATTCGGCGACAAGTTCGATATCGAAAAGGTTGGAGATAATCTGAAAGTGCCGCTAAAGATATCTGCCATTACGGATGAATGGAAACAATACCTGGTAAATGAGGGCCTTCTTGAATTCAGAAAAGACGCGAAGCCGGACGAAGAACGATATTGGCACACTATTCAGATGTATTCGATAAAGTCGAAAAAAATCGTTACGGAAAACATGAAGCTAAAAAAATTGGTAGCGACCGGCCGGGCTTCGGCCGCGTCCGAGGATAGTAAAGCCGCTTCCGAAAACACGCTCTTCTCGATGATGCCTGAAGCACTTATTGGTGCTCTTAAGAAGGAAAGAACGATGATCGGCCAGGCGCATACATCATTCAAGCCCACAATAACGGTATTTGGCAGTGCCAGGATTCCCCCTGAACATCCCATGTATCAGATCGGTAAAAAATTCGGAGAGTCGGTATTTGATTGCGGCTTCCTGATCCGTACAGGCGGCGGCCCTTCGATGATGGAGGCGCCTTTGGCGGGATACATAGAAGCGCGGCAAAAGGCCGGTGTCGAACGCAGATCCGATAGCGAAACGCAAGCCATAAGCATTAAAGTCCCGCATGAGGACAAGCCGAATCCATATGTCGAGAAGAACTATCTCTGCGAATACTTCCCCATGAGAAAAGTCGGCCTCTATGAGGACAGCGTTGCAACTGTCGTATTTCCGGGCGGGCTTGGTACGGAGGATGAGTTGTTCGAGGTCATGTCCAGAGGGCAGCCGGTAGTGCTTATTTCGAAAGCGTATTGGGAGCCGGTCATAAAAGCATATTTCAAAGAAGGCGCTTGCCCATTTGTTGCCGATTCGCCGGAGGAGGCAATGAACTATATAAAGAGGCATACGCGCGGTGGACGGAAAATAAACGAGGATTCGATCAAGAAAGCGAACGTGGAAATAGAAAAAAGGCTTACGAGATTGAGTAAGCTAGCGCCCAGTATCGCGTTATTCGGAGAGGTGGGCGAGCATAGCGATGAACTTGCTTTTGCCAGGGCAATATTGGATAAGTCCGCTCAGGCCAATGTGCCGGTCAGAGTAGGCAGCCGCGGTGTCCTTTTCGATGACATGCTGGAGTATTCGAAAGAGCAGGGCATGCCCAAGATGCTTCAGGCAACGTTATTCGTTCCCGAATCGTCGCCGTTGAATAAAAATGAAGCCGGGTTCGGGCAGGCCGTCATAGCTAACGATATATCGAATTACCAATTACTGCTATCCGAAAATTCTCGAGCATTTATCTTTATGTCGGGCGGCACGCAGACGATGAATGCCTTCTTCTCGATTATTACACAGATACAGACAAAGAAGGCATCGAGGCGGCCAATCATACTTGTCGGCCGCGATTTCTGGGAACCAAAGATAAAAGCAATAGTCGACGCAGCGAATTCGTACGACAGGCCGCTTATAGGGAAAAAGGACACAGAATTATTCGAAATTGTAGATACGGTTGACGAGTGTTCATATCTTTTAAAAGGGATATTGGAACCTCAGACGAGGGCAGCAGAATCTTTGTTCGCTGATATGGTTTCGGCTGAACAGGTACCGCCTCAGGCCAGCTCTACCATGACATTACCGGTTGCTCACATGACGTATTTGCCTAATATTCCTTTAATATCGGAATACGGATTTTTTGCGGATGCGTCGCGCTCAACATTTACGTCTCTTGCACGGTATGAATTAAACCCTGACCCTGAAATTTTCGGTAAGCAGTC
The DNA here is from genome assembly GCA_041661345.1 of Candidatus Omnitrophota bacterium. GTDB lineage: Bacteria > Omnitrophota > Gorgyraeia > 2-01-FULL-45-10 > 2-01-FULL-45-10 > JAPLMI01. The sequence goes on from JBAZUO010000024.1 coordinate 18,974, forward strand.
CGTAGTGCTGGTATTTGATATCCCGCGCAATAATCTTGACGGCACGGATCCGGTCTTATTCAAGAAAGACCTTATTCACACACATATGCCGAAAGCTGCCAGAAAAAAGTTCGAGAAATATGTTCGAGATGTCAGGTTTAGGTCAGGAAGTTTTGCAGGCGGCATAGGAACATTTATCACCGAAAAGGAATGGGAAAAGCTTGATAAGGTAGCCCAGAAGCTGGAAGACCTATTAAAGCGCGACGACGAAGGCGGGCTTATCAGGTTAGACAGGTCGCTCATAAATATTCCCGCAACGCTTGCGGCGAATAAAAATAGGCTGGATTATCATGCGTATAAAAGACTGGAAGACGAGCTTTCGCCGGGCGTTGAATCGCCAGTTGCGCGTGACCCTTATACTGGTTTTCCGCTCAAACTTTTGGAACGCCTAAAAGCGGTACGGGGAACTACCGAAAAGTTGCGCCAGGACGGGATCGAGTTGGACAAAAAATATGGTTTTGCGTCACAGGGCCAGCCAAGAGAGCCTACATTGCAAAGTAAGAATAGTATTCGAAAGGATACTATTCGAAAAGGACAAAGCCGCAGAGGTATATTAAGCCTATTTTCTGCTGATGACCGAAAAAAGCATAATACAAGTCCGGCCGAACCGTACTCAATCGCCCAAAGGCTGGAGCTGATAAAAGCGGCAAAAACTTATGAGAATTTTAGTCCCGGCACAGACGAGGTTAAGGGGTCGTATCCTTTCGCCGGTTACATGATCCGGGGGGCTTCTTATGCGTGGGATATTATCGGAGGCAATAGCGTAAACGTAATCGGGCCGGCCGCGCTTAACAAAAAAGATATTATGGGAACGGACGATCTACGGAATTGTCAGGGAGTTATTGTAGGCGGATTTAATCCTGATAGTGCGCCTATGGTAAGCCTGTACCATCAGGATATAGAAATGGACGAAGATGCTACTGAAATGGCGGCTTACGCGCGCTCCAAGTCAAAAGCTATCGAGGACGTTCTGCTAAAAATGCCGCGGACCGAATCGCAAATCCTTACTCTTTTCTATCGGGATGATACAAGGCGTACCGTTACGCGAATCAGTGATAATCTCGTCAGGTTTATACGCAAACATTCGCTACCTGTGCAAATTCTGATGATAGAGCGCGATGAAATGAAAAGTCATCTTGGAGCGACGGTCGTAGCTACAAGCGAAGGCCTCGGAATATCATATACCGCAGTGTTTGAAGACGGAGAGGATCAGGTGCTCGGGCTGACTTGGGATGAAATGCGGTCGCTGCTCGGGAAAGAGTTGGTAGTCCGAAAAAGACTTAACGATTTAATTAAGGTGGCAGCGCGGAAAAAACCGTTCCCCGATAACCGGGTGGGCTCATTACGCGTCGGTGTAGCTCATATATTCATTTCGCTTGCCGCCGGCCTGGCGGGATATTTTGTTAGCGAAAGCGTTGCGGCTAGCCTTATTATTTGCGGCGTAAGTTTTGCCGCGTCGATGGGCCTGGCAGCGCTGATCAATAACTATTTACCATTAAGATATTTTTCACCGGAATATCGCAAGGCTGTACGTGAGCAGGTAGATATATTAAGGAAGATTAAACTTAGGTGGGGAAAAGCATTCGAACGTTCCAAGAAAGAAGAGCGTGTCATGAAAGGTGTCGCGGGGTTGCAGGATGCTCTTACCGATCTGGCACATCAGCTTAGAGACGATAATCTATCGTTATTTCCGACGGTTGAGTTGTTCGATCGCGCCGTAGACAGCGCTGTGGTGAAATTTTCAAACGGTGTGAAATCGGTCGGAAAGGCGAGGATAAATCTATGCAAAAAAAATGGCCGGCAGGTTATTGAAAAAAGACTCGCCGGTGGACAAAAGACGCCGAAGCCTATAAGTGAAGAAAGATCAAGGAAAGATGCCAGGGAACTGGTTCTGAAAGAAGGTGCCGGAGCAATTACCAAAATGGAAGAGCTTTTGGCCGCCGCGGAATACGTTGAAGATTGCGATGAGCTATTGGGTGACCTCGAAGATATAAAGGTAGTTGTAAAAAGTAAGAAAGCCCTGTCCGGATTCCGTGACAGGGTTAACGCGTTAATAGACAGGGCGATAAAGAAGCGCGCTGAGCTTACTGCCGCTGGGAAGCATTCTGCATCCGAAAATTTACCACCGCCGCCAGGATCTTTATATGGCGTATTTCAGCACTTATGGGCAACAAATTCCGTTAGCGCGAAATTTTTGTCTGAACTTACCGAAGGAGAAGAGTCACTCGAAGAAATATTAAAGCCGACTAAGGAGAGGATCGCGGAAGATCTTGGTTTAAGCCCCAGGACGATAGAACGCGATCTTTGGGGACTACGCCAGCTTCATCTAATCGTTAAAGTGGGTGATGGCAGACGTGGTGAAAAGCCGTATTATACTGTCCGCAAATCTATCATTAGAAAAGGTAGAAAGATCCTCAACGTCTTGAGAGACTATTCCGAGAAAAATTTGAAACCGAATAAAAGGCAGCTCGCCGCATTGTATAGGAATAAAATCAGGCCAATACTCGATGGCACGAAAAAAGAGCTGCATTTTAAAGAAGGGATGACGATACCGGGGACATCATTTGTATTGGGCGCATTTAATGATGAGAAGGCTATCAAGTCACTCAGGAAATGGCCCGAATATAGGAAACATGTATACCAAATGAGGCCGGGCAGGTTGTCGGACGCAGGCTTTATAGGCAGGCGTGAAGATTTGATCGAGCTTCTTTTGCGGGATCGTAGAACGCTGATAAAACTTGGGACTACGCCTCAGGAACTTGCAGGATGGCTTGAGAGGCTTTTCAGGAACGGTAAGATTCGTGTAAATGGACAAACCGTAGTTGTTAGCTATTGCCATGATGCGGGCGGACATCAAAATGCGCCGCTTCCCGGGGTTAAATCATCTTCGGATGTGTATATATTGAAAAATTTAACTACAGATTTTGAGCTTTCGGGTGCTGCTACCGC
>JBAZUO010000025.1:0-19982 GCA_041661345.1 Candidatus Omnitrophota bacterium
AGTATCAACCGTATGAATGACATGATACTCGGCGCCAGGGCCGAAGGCGATATAACAATAGACATGAAGAATATTTACGGCGAAGATGTCGATGCTGTGGATATCAGGCGCAAAGTGGGAATGGTATTTCAGAAATCCAATCCGTTCCCCAAGTCGATTTTCGAGAACGTGGCATATGGATTGAAGATAAACGGTGTAAAGGATAAATATTATATCGAAGAAAGAGTGGAGAAGAGCCTGAGGGCTGCGGCTATATGGGATGAGGTTAAGGATAGATTAAACAAGAATGCTTTTGAGCTATCCGGCGGCCAGCAGCAGCGGCTTTGTATCGCGAGGGCTCTTGCCGTGGAGCCGGAGGTGCTATTGATGGATGAGCCGGCATCCGCCTTAGATCCCACCGCAACACTGAAGATAGAAGAGCTTATACAGGAACTGAAGAAGAAGTACACAATAGTTATAGTTACACATAATATGCAGCAGGCGGCGAGGATTTCCGACTTTACGGCATTTTTCATGCTGGGCGATTTGATGGAATATGATCTTACCGGTATAATGTTCACCAAGCCTTCAAAGAAGATAACTGAGGATTATATAACCGGGAGATTCGGCTAAGAGGTCCTTCAGCTGCTCCTATTTGTCGCAGCTTCAGGATCAAATTTTCTTAGAAAATTTGAGAGATTCGGATGATGAGAATAATTTTTTTGATACTTGCCTGTCTGTCCCTATCCTCATGCGGGATACTGAAAGAGATACAGGAGAATGAGGGTTTAAAGAAGGTAGGGTCTCTTCAGCTGAACCCAATCCAGGAGAACTCCTATTGGTATAACGGCACATCCTATGAATATAACGAGTACAAGATAGAAATAACGTCCGAACCGGTAGCGGCAAAGATACAATGGGCCGGCAAGACAATAGGCATTACCCCCATGATATATCCTTTTAGCGGAGTGTTGGATAGGGATGAGCGGGTGATTGTGCGGGCGATCCCTATCGATGAAAATATGCCGGCACAGGAAGCGGTTTTTCGGGTTCGCACAGAATTGCCGCGAAAGATTCATTTCGATCTGCCTCAAAAATAAGGAGATACAAATGGAAAGACATTTTGATGAAGAGTTGAAGGACCTAAATCAGCGCATATTAAAGATGGGTGTTTTTGCCGAAGAGGCTATTCATAGATCGATAGAGGCCTTAAAGAATCGGGACAGGCAATTGGCGGATAGTGTGATAAAAAATGATATTAATATAGATCAGCTCGAACTTATTATCGATGAGGAGTGTATAGATCTTATAGCAAGGCATCAGCCCCTTGCCAAGGACCTTCGTTTTATCACTACCGGGATGAAGATAAACGCGGAGCTTGAAAGAATAGCCGATATCGCCGTCGATATTGCACAACGGACTCTCGAGCTGGTTGATAAACCGCTTCTCAAACCATTAAATGATATTCCGAAATTAGCGTTCGTTGCGCAGAATATGGTAAAGACGGCTATCGATTCATTCATAAAAGGCGATATAGAATTAGCTAAGAAGGTTATGCTGTCCGATCCGGAGGCTGATGGCCTACGGAATCTGATACAGAAAGAACTCATTGAGGATTATATGATGAAGGACCCTGCTACCGCACCTAGGGCGGTTCAGCTTCTTCTTATAACGCGTTTCTTAGAGCGCATATGCGACCACACGACGAACATTGCCGAGGATGTAATCTATATGGTCCAGGCAGAAGTTGTAAGACACCATCCTGAAAAACTGACCTAAGAATATTCATATCCCGAGGAACTTTTCAGCGGTTTTCTTTGTCTAACCAATAAAGATAAGGTATACTCTAGGGAATAATATGAAATGTAAAACACTCGTTGTGGTGGTCTGCTTATTTTTAATTTCCGCTTCGGCTTTCGCGCAAACCGAGCAGGTGATCGGATGGAACGAATGCGTTAAAGAAGCGAAGGCGAAGCATCCGGACCTCGTATCTGCTGCGGAAAAGATAGACGTAAACCTGGCCGCGAAAGAGATCACGAGAAGCGCCGTACTGCCCCAGATATCGGGGAATGCGAGCGAGGTAACAACCAAACAGGCCAGTGCAAGTTCTACCACTATCACTACTGCCGCATCTTCCAAGAATAATCGTAATACGGTGTATCAATATAACCTTGTAGGACAACAGCTGCTATTTGATGGCTTCAAGACCTCATTTGACCTGTCTACCGCCGAGAGAAATATAATAGCATCCCGCTATGATTATAATGTAACGAGTTCTAATATACGGTTAAATTTAAGAACCGCTTATGCCAATCTTCTGGCTGCCCAGGAATATGTGAAAGTTACCCAGGAGATCGAAGCGCGTAGAAGACAGAACCTTGAACTGGTCAAGTTAAGATACGAAGGCGGCAGAGAACATAGGGGGTCGCTCCTTACTTCTGAAGCGGATCTTGCCCAGGCGATCTATGATGTAAACCAGGCGAAGAGAAGCGTATACCTGGCTCAGAGGCAGGTCATAAAGGGGTTGGGCCAGACAAAATATTTACCCCTTGCAGCTACGGGCGATCTGGAGGTTAAGGAACTGGTAAGAGAAATGCCGGAATTTGAAAATATAGCCGAGACCACTCCGTTTCTGCAGCAGCTCATTGCGAAAAAAGAGGCCGCCAGATTTGGTGTGAGTTCAGCGAAGGCGCAGTTCTTTCCGCAGGTTTATGTAAATGGCAACCTGGGTAATACGAATACAAACGCCTTTCCGGATAAGAACACATGGTCGATCGGGACTAGCCTTAGCCTTCCTATATTTGATGGAGGCAATATTATAGCTAACTTATCTAAAGCCAAGGCTACATTTGGACAGACTGAGGCAGATGAAAGAAGCGGCAGGGATAGCGTAATAGTTACGCTGGCAAGCGCTTGGGTGACACTGCAGAATGCCGTAGATAATGTCGGGGTGCAGAAAAAATTTTTAGAAGCGACGCGAGAGCGCGCAAGAATATCGGAAGCGGAATATTCTATAGGGCTTTTGATATACGATAACTGGATAATCATAGAAAATAATCTGGTCTCCGCCAAAAAGAGTTACGTCACCGCCCAGAGGGACGCTTTGGTTGCGGAAGCCAGCTGGATCCAGGCAAAAGGGGGAACTTTGGATTATGACTAAAAATATGAAATGGCCGATCTACCTCGGCATATTGGTTGTTATAGTTATCGCGGTATTTATGCTAAAGTCAAAAGGGAAATCTTCCGATGAAACCGCCCAGGTGATAAGGCCCATCATCGGCGCGATCCAGACAAGTATTACCTCCACCGCGGTTATTCAACCGCAGAATAGGCTTGAGATCAAGCCGCCTATAAACGGCCGCATCGACAAAATATTGGTTAAGGAGGGTGATCAGGTTAAGGTGGGTCAGACATTGGCATTGATGAGTTCCACGGAACGCGCCGCCCTGCTGGATGCGGCGAGGGCGCGGGGACCCGAAGAGATGAAATACTGGGAGGACGTTTATAAAGCGACCCCGCTGATAGCGCCGATAGACGGAGAGGTTATCGTCAGTACCGTTGAACCGGGGCAAACCGTTACGGCCAGCGATGTCATTGTAGTCCTATCCGATTACCTTATAGTCCAGGCTCAGGTAGATGAGACCGATGTGGGGAAGGTGAGAGTTGGTCAGGAGGCGGCTATAACCCTGGACGCTTATCCCGAGATAAAGATAACGGGTAAGGTCGACCACATATATTATGAATCCCAAATCGTGAATAATGTTACCATTTATAAAGTGGATATCCTGCCGGATAGTATACCGAAAGTTTTTCGTTCGGGCATGAGCGCTACCGTTAACATCGTGGAAAAGTCGAAAGACGACGTTCTTACGCTGCCTGTTGGAGCGGTGAAACGGGATAAAGAAGGCGCCTATGTTCTTGTGAGTGTGGCCAGGGGGCAAAAACCCGAAGAACACAGGGTTGAACTCGGGATTTCCGATGAAAAAAATATAGAAATAATCTCCGGCTTGACGGCAAATGACAAGATATTGATCGTAACTCAAAAATATAAAGCGAATACCGCTAAAACCGGTACCAACCCTCTGATGCCCGCGATGCGTAAGAAAAAATGAAAATCATAGAGCTCAAAAATATACGGAAGACCTATTCTACAGGTGTAGCGGCTGTCGCGGCTCTGCAGGGCGTATCATTGACGGTTGAACAGGGCGAATTTCTTGCCATCATGGGCCCGTCGGGCTCTGGCAAATCCACTCTTTTGCATCTACTGGGGTTTCTGGACAGGCCCGATTCCGGAGAATATATTTTGGGCGGTAAAAATATAACCGCTCTTACCGATGATCAATCAGCCCTTCTTAGAAATCATTTTATGGGATTTGTATTCCAGCAGTTTCATCTATTACCCAGGATAACCTCGCTTGAAAATGCAGAGCTCCCTCTCATATATGCCGGTAAAAGGCACCTCAAAGAAAAGGCGATGGAGAAGATAAAAGATGTCGGGCTCGCCCAGAGGGCGCTGCATCGCCCTAATGAGCTTTCCGGCGGCGAACAGCAGCGCATAGCTATTGCCAGGGCTCTTGTGAATGACCCGCTGGTTATTTTCGCCGATGAACCGACGGGAAATCTCGATACTAAAAGTCAAAACGAGATAATGGCGATCCTCGTTGAACTTAATAAAAAAGGTAAGACGATCATCATGGTTACACACGAGGAAGAGGTGTCGGAGTACGCCAAAAGGATCATACGTATGCGGGATGGCTTGATCATCTCCGATGTAAAGAAGGAAAAAGCCGTAAAAGAAAAGCCCGGTCAACCAATAGCCATATCGGTAGATGATATAGTATCCGGATCTCATGTTGATATAAAACGCGCTGAGCTCGCGGACCATTTTCGGCAGGCATTTTTCTCTATTCTATCGCACAAGATGCGCAGTTCTCTTTCGATGTTGGGTATCCTTATAGGCGTTGCCGCAGTGATAGCGATGCTTGCGCTGGGTACGGGCGCGCAGGAATCGATCAGGAAACAATTGGCTTCTTTAGGTTCGAATCTTTTAATGATCCGGTCCGGCTCGCATAACTTACACGGCGTATCGCTTGGTGCCGGGGCGATCGCGCGATTTACATTTCAGGACGTAGATGCGATATCGAAATTACCGGGCGTTAAATGTGTCTCGCCCAGCGTCAGCGGCAGCGGCCAGGTGGTGTATGGCAATAAAAACTGGAGTACGCAGATCCAGGGCGTCAGTGTAAATTACGCCGCGATGCGCGCGGCGGTTCCGACGATCGGCAGATTTTTCACTGAAGAGGAAGTACGTATGCGAGCGCGGGTCGCATTGATCGGTATGACCGTTTTAAGACAGACTTATGGGGAAGAAAACCCCCTCGATACATACATCAAGATAAAACGTATCAATTTTAAAGTGATAGGTATTTTACCGGAAAAGGGCGCCGCCGGGCCGCACGATCAGGATGATATTGTTATAATACCGGTAACGACGGGCATGTACCGCCTGCTAGGAAAGCAATATATCGATTCGATCGATGTTGAGGTTAGCGATATTTCTTTAATGGATAATGTGCAGGATTCGATAAAAGAGCTTCTCATGAAGCGTCATCACCTGACCTCGACCAAAGAGAACCAGGATGCTTTTGAGATCAGGAATATGGCCGATATCAAGCAGACCCTGGAGGCCACCACCAAAACCATATCGATGTTGTTAGGTTCGATTGCCGCCATTTCGCTTCTCGTCGGAGGTATCGGTATAATGAATATAATGCTCGTCTCGGTTACGGAGAGAACGAGGGAGATAGGGCTGCGCAAGGCGATAGGCGCGCGCGGGTCGGATATCATGACCCAGTTTCTCATAGAATCCGTTACGATGACGTTCACCGGCGGGATAGTAGGTGTGATATTCGGCGCTGGCATAGCATTTCTTCTCTCCATCCTCGCCGGATGGACGATAAGGGTCTCTATATTTTCTATCTTGCTTGCCACAACTTTTTCTGTTATAGTAGGGCTGGTTTTTGGATTATGGCCGGCGCGTCAGGCGTCAAGCCTTAATCCCATCGAAGCCCTTCGATATGAATAAAAAGGCGATACTGAGCAGGGTCTCGCGTTTTTTTAAACTAATATACTTAAAACTTTTCAGGATCAATGATTCGCCTCAGCGGATAGCTATAGGCCTTGGGGTCGGCGTATTTTTGGGTATAATACCGGCCATGGGGCCGATGGCGTCCCTCTTTTTCGCGGTAATTTTAAGGGTCAACCGCGCAAGTGCGATCTTAGGAAGCCTGCTTACGAACACATGGCTTAGCGTAGTCACATTTGCTGTATCGGTGAGGCTCGGCTCGTTCCTGACGGGCACAAATTCCGCGGATGTGATAACTGCCTGGCGCACTGTTATCAAAGATTTCAAATTATCCAAGCTGGCCGAACTGGCGGTCTATGATTTGGCGGCACCAGTCGTTCTGGGGTATATTATAGTAGCGGCCGTAATCGGCCTCGCCGCGTATCTGGCCGCGCTATTTATTCTGAAATATGCTAAGGGTAGAAAATATGGATCTTCGTAAAATAGATATCGAAAAAATACAGGGCCTCTCTGAAAAAGAGGCCGCCTCGAGGCTTAAGGCGGATGGCCCAAATGAGCTTCCCTCTTCGAAGAAGAGGACTTTGTTTAAGATCGTCTTCGATGTCCTTAAAGAGCCGATGTTTTTATTGCTCATTATCTGTGGCACCATATATTTCGTCCTGGGCGATGTCGCGGAGGCGGCGATGCTTTTGGGTTTCGTATTTGTAATAATAGGCATTACCATTTATCAGGAAGGCAAGACCGAGAAGACGCTTGAGGCCCTTAAGGATTTAACGAGCCCCAGGGCGCTTGTCATAAGGAACGGCATCCAGAACAGGATAGCTGGTAAAGATGTGGTCAGGGGGGATGTGATCGTATTGAGGGAAGGCGACAGGGTACCGGCTGATGTTGTTCTTTTGTGGGGAATGAACGTAACTGCCGATGAATCGCTTTTGACCGGAGAGTCTGTTCCTGTCAGGAAAATACCGTCCTATGAGTCAAGAGCCAACGCCCGGCCAGGCGGAGATGACCTCCCGTTTCTTTATTCGGCAAGCCTTGTGGTGCAGGGGCAGGGCATAGCTGAAGTCATCTCAACCGGCGCGCATACCGAGATCGGCAAGATCGGAAAAGTCATCGGCACAATAAAAGAAGGCCAGACGCTTCTTCAAAAAGAGATTGGCCGGGTCGTAAGAAATGTATTCGCGATAGCGACGCTACTTTGCTTCGTTGTTATAGCCGCTTATGGCCTGATGCGCGGCGATTGGCTAAAAGCGGTATTGTCGGGTATTACGCTCGCGATGGCAATGCTTCCCGAAGAATTTCCGGTGGTGCTTACGATATTCCTGGCGCTCGGCGCGTGGCGCATAGCCAAGAAGAATGTCCTGACCAGAAAGGTTTCGGCGATAGAGACGCTTGGCGCTTCGACGGTCCTGTGCGTGGATAAGACAGGAACCCTTACACAGAACAGGATGTCCATAAAAAAGATATTTAATGGCAAAGATTTTTTTGATATTGGCACGAATAAAAATATCCGGCTTCCCGATAATTTTCATGAACTTATCGAATACGGCATACTTGCGAGCAAAAAAGATCCTTTTGACCCGATGGACAAGGCGCTGAAAGAGCTCGGGCATAAAACCCTCTACAATACCGAGCATATTCATTCCGACTGGCCCCTGGTGGAGGAGTACCCGATCTCAAAGAGACTGATGGCGCTTTCCCACGTCTGGGATACGCCGGACGGCAAAGGATATGTGGTATCGGCAAAGGGTGCGCCCGAGACGATAGCCGATCTGTGCCATCTTAGCGATTTCGACAAGGATGTTCTCAAAAAGCATGTCTACACTATGGCAAGCGAGGGTTTGAGGGTCATAGGCGTGGCGAAGGCATTTTTTGATAAAGAGCGTCTTCCGCAATCACAACATGATTTTGAATTTAAATTCATCGGGTTTATAGGCCTCGCCGATCCGATCCGGGAGACGGTGCCGCCGGCCATAAAAGAATGTTACAGCGCGGGTATAAGAGTAGTGATGATCACGGGTGATTATCCCGTTACCGCCCAGAACATAGCAAAACAGATAGGGCTTAAGAATCCGCAGGATATCATCACCGGCCCAGAGATCGAAAAGATGGAACCGGAAGATTTTAAAAGGCGTGTCTGTGAGATCAATATCTTTTCAAGAGTTCTACCGGAGCAAAAACTTCTTATAGTAAATGCCCTTAAGTCATGCGGCGAGGTCGTCGCGATGACCGGGGATGGTGTTAACGATGCCCCGGCGCTCAAATCCGCCAATATCGGAGTGGCGATGGGCGGGCGCGGTACGGACGTCGCCAGAGAATCGTCGGACCTGGTTCTGCTAGAAGACGATTTCTCGTCGATCGTAGAGGCCGTGAAGAGCGGGAGGCGCATATTCGATAATCTGAAGAAGGCGATGGCTTATATAATAGGCGTCCATGTGCCGATAGCGGGCGCATCGCTCATCCCGGTCATCTTCAACTGGCCGCTTATACTATTTCCGGCTCATATCGTCTTCCTGGAGCTTATAATAGATCCGGCGTGCTCGATCGTCTTTGAATCGGAGCCAGCCGAGGCGAATGTCATGAAGCGCCCGCCGCGTAATCCGAAGGATCCGCTTTTTAGCAGAAAACTCCTGGGCTTAAGTTTATTACAGGGCCTTTTTTCATTGACGATAGTCATGTCGGTTTTTAATATAGCGTTAAGGCTCGGCCAGGGTGAAACGTCGGCGCGCACACTGGCGTTTACTACGCTGATAGTATCTAATATATGCCTGATCCTGACCAATCGTTCCTGGGCTAGAGGTATTATATCTACATTTTCAGTGCCAAACCGCTCATTGGTCGCCGTGATCTCGGGCGCTGTGTTATTTTTAGTCATCGCGATTTATGTCCCATTCTTCAGAAAATTGTTCCATTTCGGATATATGCACGCCGGTGACCTGCTCATATGCCTGGCTGCCGGCATCTTAAGTGTGATATGGTTTGAGCTTGTGAAGATCATATTCAACCGTCTCAAGATAGATCTGATATAAAAAGCCGCCTGCTTCAGCTCATTGCGGGTTGTCTAAATCCCAAATCCATGATATACTCCCTACAAAATGTATAGATATACCATAATTATACTACTGCTGCTTTCGACTGCATCAAATGTCTACACCGGTGAAGTGTCGTTGCAAAACGTAAGGACGATGTCGCTTAAGGATACAATCTCCGTAGCCTTCGTGAGCAATAAGGCGATCCAGATCCAGGAAGAGTCTGTCCGGGAAGCCAGGGCCAATATCCTAGATGCCCAGAGTAAATTTCTACCCATTCTAACCACGGGATTTAATTACACGTATAACGACAGCGTATTCTATTCGGAAGCGCTTCCCAATCACAGAAAAGATACCCGTATATATACCGGATTTAAAAATGATAATTCTCTTAATGCCGGATTGACCGAGAGCATCTTTAACGGCGGCGCTAATATTGCCAATTACAAACAGGCCAGGATCGGGCTTAAAGTCCAGGAGGAGACCCTTCGGTCCAGGAAACTCGACGTGGAATTTGAGGCAAAGAGGCTTTATTTCGGACTTTTATTAGCATATGAGACACTGCGTATCTCCCAGGAACTCCTCTTTCAGTCGAAGGCGCACTACAATGATGTAAAAATCAAGTTCGAACAGGGAACGTCATCAAAATTCGATGTCCTGCAATCCAGCGTCCAGGTATCGAAGGTAGAACCGGAAGTGGTCAGGGCGCAGAATTCCGTTGATATCATCACCGCGGAGCTGAAAAAATTACTGAGCTTGAAATTAAGCGAAAATATAGATCTAAGAGGGCATCTTTGGTGTTCATTAATAGAAGTCAAGGAAGCGGAGTATCTTAAAGAGGCCTATCAGGGTAACCCGCAGATGGTCTTAAGGTTACTCGGCATAGACATGAAGAAATGGGGGATAGAATACGCGAAGGCCGGATGGTATCCGCAGGTGAGCGCTACGGCCGGGTATTCTTACAAATCCGACGATGTCGGCAATATGGTCAATGCGAGGCATGACAACTGGAACATAGGTATACAGGCATCCGTCGCGGTCTTTGACGGTTTTTCCACCAAGGCGAAAGTTGATGAGGCGAAGGCCAAGTACGCCCAGACGATCCTCGAAAAAGAGGATTTCATCGATCAGCTCGCGGTCGATGTCAGAAAGGCGTGCCTCGATCTGACTAAGTCTGCCGCTATAATAAAATCGCAGAAAGACGCCACGGTCGAGGCCAAAGAGGCGCTGCGTATCGCCGAGGTTGGTTACGATAACGGCGTCGTCGATAACCTTAATGTGCTGGATACGCAGGTTTCTTTAAGCCAGGTCGAGAAAAATCTGGCCGAAGCAATATATGATTACCTGATGGCGAAAGCTCAGTTGGATAAATTGAGAGGCATCTTCAATACGGAGGAAGAGAATGAAAACAAAGTTTAATAAGATCTTGATACCGGTTGTTATTGCCATTATAGTTATTTCGGCGATCGCAATATATTTTGTAATTCAATCCGTTCATGACGGTAAGTCCATCAAGGTATCCGGCAATATCGAGGGAGATGATGTGCGCATATCATTCAGGGTGGCCGGGCAGATCGAAGACCTGCTTGTGGACGAAGGTTATACCCTGAAGATCGGGCAGCCGGTGGCAAGGCTCAATACCGATGAGCTCTCGAAGGTGAAGGCTGACGCGGCAGCAGCGCTAAAATTAGCCAAATTTCAATTCGAGCTCGATGACATTGATTATATCAGGGCCGAGAACATGTTCAAGGCCGGGGCGATCTCTGCGCAGCAGCGCGATACCTCCAAGACGAAACGCGACACGACAATGTCGAATGTCGAAAAATTACAGGCCCAGTTGGAGCTTGCCGATACAAGGCTTGGGTTCGCGGATCTTTGCTCTCCCTTAAACGGCTACGTCCTCGTTAAGAGCGCGATGGAGGGGGAGGTGGTGCAGATCGGAGCGCCTGTCTTCACCGCGATCGATCTGAACAATATATGGGTCACCGCGTATATCAATGAAAAAGATTTAGGTCGTGTTAAGTTAAATCAACAGGCATATGTGATGACGGATAGTTACAAAAACAAAAAATATAAAGGATGGATTTCATTCATATCCCAGCAGACAGAGTTCACGCCTAAATTTATCCAGACGACGGAAGAGAGAGTGAAGTACGTGTACAGGATAAAGGTGAGAGTCGATAACTCAAGCCTGGATCTGAAACCCGGCATGCCGGCCGATGCCTACATATCGGTCGACTAAAATGCCCACTATAAAAACCGTCAACCTCACTAGAAAGTTCGGCGCGGTTACTGCAGTAGACAATCTAAATATCGAAGTAGAAGAAGGGGAAATATTCGGCCTCGTTGGCCCTGATGGAGCCGGTAAGAGTACTACGATGCGCCTTCTGACAGGGATCCTGGAGCCTACATCGGGCGAGGGATGGGTCTATAACAGGCATATAGTCAAAGAAGCCGAACTATTAAAAGACAATATCGCGTATATGTCCCAGCGGTTCGGACTTTACGAAGAGCTTACCGTCATGGAGAATGTGAATTTTTATGCGGATGTTTTCGGTGTGCCGAAAAAGGGAAGACAGGAAAAGATAGAAGAGTTGTTGAATTTTAGCGGCCTTACGCCATTCAAACAGAGGTTTGCCGGGAAGCTTTCCGGCGGGATGAAACAGAAGCTGGGCCTTGCCTGCGCGCTTATCCATACGCCGAGAGTTCTTTTCCTGGACGAGCCTACGAACGGTGTCGATCCGGTTTCGAGAAGAGATTTCTGGAAGATATTATATAACCTGTTAAAGCAGAAGGTGACTATACTCTATTCCACCTCTTATCTCGACGAGGCGGAGCGCTGTAAAAGGGTGGGCCTTCTGCATAAGGGCAAACTTCTCCGCTGTGATACGCCTGAAGCGGCAAAGAAGGAATTCAACGCGAAGACGCTTGAGGAAGCTTTTATCCTGGCTATAAAAGCGAGTGACCCCGAATATGGAAAAAAGTAATAATTCCGTCAGTGTTACTAATCTTTTAAAGAAATTCGGTGATTTTACCGCTGTTAATAATATAAACTTTGAAGTCTCCGGAGGGGAGATATTCGGTTTTCTAGGACCCAACGGCGCCGGGAAATCCACGACGATAAGGATGTTATGCGGGATCATAACGCCTACCGGCGGAAAAGGATCGGTCGGCGGATTTGATATAATAAAACAGCAGGAACAGATCAAGCAGAACATAGGATATATGTCACAGAAGTTCTCGCTTTATGATGATCTTACCGTAGAAGAGAATATAAATTTCTACAGCGGTATATACAGGGTTCCGAAGGCCGAGAAGGCCCAGCGAAAAGAGGACATAATAAGATTGGCGGACCTCGAAGCCTTCAGGTCCAGGCCCACCAAGACTCTCTCCGGCGGATGGAAACAGCGGCTCGCGCTAGGCTGCGCGATAATTCACAGGCCCAAAATAATATTCCTGGATGAACCGACTTCGGGCGTCGATCCGATAACGAGGAACAATTTCTGGAGCATAATCAAGACGATGGCCGGTCACGGCATAACCGTATTCGTTACGACGCATTATATGGACGAGGCCGAGAACTGTAACCGCATGGCGCTCATCTACAAAGGCAATATTATAGCTATGGGAACGCCTGCGGAGATGAAGACGAAATACATGAAGGACGAGATCCTCGATATAAAAGTGGCGAATGCCGAGGAGTGGCTCGATAAATTGTCTGCGCTCGACGTTGTGAAGGAAACTGCGCTATTCAGCGTGTCGATACACGCCGTTGTAGAGGATTCGAAAAAAGCGATCCCCGTTATAAAAAAGCTTTTCGATAGCAATAAAATTAAAGGCTACGAGATAAATAAGATCAAGCCGTCTCTCGAAGACGTATTTGTCTCTTCGATCGAGACTTACGATAAGGAGCATCCGGTAAGTGAATCTAAAAAGAGTTGATGCCGTATACAGAAAAGAGTTTATCCAGATAATCCGCGATCCACGATCGCTTGCGCTGGCATTTGCCATACCGATACTCTTGATAGTTCTCTTTGGTTATGCGCTGTCACTCGACATAAAAAATATACCTCTTGCGATATGGGACCGCGACAATACCAAACAATCGGTCGATTTCATCCTGAACTTCAAAAATTCCGAATACTTCAATATAGTCGGTTACTATGATAATTACAGGGATTTGCAGAGGATGATCGATTCTGGTGAGGTCATGATGGCGATGGTGATAGAGAAGGATTTCTCGCATCATATATTTTCGCGGCAACCGGCGGCCGTCCAGTTGATATTGGACGGGAGCGATTCGAATACGGCAAACGTTGCTGAAGGGTACGTTAAAACCGTCATCACAAAATACAATACGAACATCATTGTAAATTCGCTTCAAAAATTCGGTGTCGAAGCCATACTTCCGGTCAATATGCAGACGAGGGTCTGGTTTAATCCGAGCTTCGAAAGCAAATTATTTATCGTCCCGGGGCTCATAGCCGTTATCATAATGATAATAGCCGCGCTTTTAACCTCGCTTACGATAGCAAGGGAATGGGAGCGCGGTACGATGGAACAGCTGATATCAACACCAGTGAGATCCTCGGAACTTATCGTAGGTAAGTTTCTTCCGTATTTCGTTATCGGGTTTATCGATCTCATATTGGCGGTCCTGCTCGGCGTATTTGTATTTGGTGTTCCGCTGAGAGGCAATGTATTTCTTCTTTTTGTATTATCAAGCCTCTTCCTTACGGGTGCGCTGACCTTAGGCATATTTATATCGATCGTCGCAAAAAGCCAGCTTATGGCAAGCCAACTCGCGATCCTGACATCATTTCTTCCGACATTTCTTCTCTCCGGATTCACTTATGAGATATTCAATATGCCGAAGGCGGTGCAGGCCATCACGTATTTTATCCCGGCTCGCTATTTTATCGTGATACTGCGCGGCATATATCTTAAGGCAGTGGGATTGGAATCGCTCTGGAAGGATTCTTTGCTATTATTTATATTTGCTGTTTTGATGGTCTCGGTTGCCATTAAAAAATTTAAAAAGAAGATAGTGTAAACTATGCTCGAGAGAATATTAGCCATTCTGCATAAGGAGTTTCTTCAGGTCTTTCGCGACCCGCGAATGAAGATGGTCATCTTTGTTTCACCCGTAGTGCAGCTCCTTATATTTGGGTATGCCGCTACGATGGATATAACGAATATCCCTACCGCGGTATTCGACCGGGACAATACGAGGCAGAGCCGTGATATCACAAGGCTTTTTTCCTATTCAAAATATTTCGATATCGAACGCTATCTCACTACCGAAAAACAGCAAAGCGATGTTATCAACAAAACTCAAGTTTACGGTGTTATCAAATTCGACCGTGGGTTTGCCAGGGATGTCACGGGGAATAAACCGGGCGAGATGCAGCTTGTGCTTGACGGCACCGATTCGAATGCCGCCCAGATAATAATGGGTTACGCGAATCAGATAATGAATGACTATAACTACAGTGCCCTGCAGGATAGGGCGGTGATCATGACTGGGAATGACGCGGCGTTTTCCAAAGTCGATTTAAGGGAGCGCAGGTGGTTCAACGAGAACCTCGAATCGAAAAATTATTATCTACCGGGGGTCATCGCGCTCATCGTATCGATAATGGCGCTCTTGCTATCATCGATGGCGATCGTGAGAGAAAAAGAGATCGGCACAATGGAGCAGCTTATCGTAAGCCCGATAAAACCTATCGAGCTTATACTGGGAAAGCTGACGCCGTTCGCGATAATAGCATGTACGCAGGTAGTCCTTATCACGGCAATAGGCGTATTGTGGTTTCACGTGCCCATAAGAGGCAGTATGATTTTATTATTTTCCGCAACACTCATATATCTGATGACGGCTTTGGGTATCGGATTATTCATATCAACCGTGTCGGCAACCCAGCAGGAAGCGATGATGTCTGTATTCCTCTTCTATTTTCCGGCCACACTCCTCTCGGGGTTTGCTTATCCGATAGCGAATATGCCGCAAGTGATACAGTGGATCACATATCTTAATCCGATGAGATATTATCTCGTAATATTAAGGTATATATTCCTAAAGGGAGTAGGCGTAACTATCCTATGGGATGAGATATTGTCGCTTGCGGTGATGGGTGTGTGCATCATAACATTAAGTTCGATGCGTTTCCAGAAAAACCTGGGCTAAACGTTTTGCCTAAAGGGGCTTAATAAGGTATAATAGTAAATCCGAATGTCAATAAGGTTGTGGGTGTAATAAAGGAATAGGAGAAGGCATGCTGGATATAAAATTTATAAGAGATAATAAAGACCTTGTCAAGGAATCGCTGAAGAATAGAAATAATACTAAGCTCGACATAGACGAGCTTGTCAGATTAGATGAAGAACGCAGATCGCTCCTTGTAGAGGTTGAGGCCTTGAAGGCCGAACGCAACAAGGCAAATGACCAAATATCGGCATTTGTAAAGGCAAAGAAGAATCCTAAGGACGTTATAGCAAATATGAAGGTCGTTTCCCAAAAAATAGCCGATTTTGATAAGAAAGTGGAGGAAATTGAGCAAAAAATAGCCAAAATAACGTATATAATCCCAAATATATGCGATAAATCGATACCTGTAGGTGGTCCGGAATCCAATAAAATCATCAGATCTTGGGGTAAAACGCCTACTTTTGATTTCAATCCTAAGAATCACATACAGATATCCGAAGCCCTGGGTATAATCAGTTTTGGCGTAGCCACCAAGATCACGGGTTCGAACTTCATCCTATATATGGGGCAGGGCGCGCGCCTTGAACGAGCCCTTATTAATTTCATGCTTGATCTTCACACCAAAAAGCACGGCTATAAAGAGGTATTTCCGCCGTTCCTTGTAAACAGGAGAAGCATGACCGGCACGGGCCAGCTCCCGAAACTTGAAGACGATATGTACCGGTTGCAGAATGAGGACCTTTTCCTTATTCCCACGGCCGAGGTCCCGGTTACCAATATACATTCAAGCGAGATATTGGAGGAAGAGAGACTGCCAATCTATTACACGGCTTACACCGCATGTTTTAGAAGAGAGGCCGGTTCCTATGGTAAGGATACGAAGGGGCTTATCAGGGTGCACCAATTCGACAAGGTCGAGCTGGTCAAGTTCGTAAAGCCGGAGACCTCCGCGGAAGAACACGAAAAACTTTTGAAAGACGCGGAGGATGTATTGCAGCTTCTGGAACTGCCATATCGCGTGATACTCCTTGCAACAGGTGACATATCATTTGCCGCGTCCAAGTGTTACGAC
The DNA here is from genome assembly GCA_041661345.1 of Candidatus Omnitrophota bacterium. Taxonomy (GTDB): domain Bacteria; phylum Omnitrophota; class Gorgyraeia; order 2-01-FULL-45-10; family 2-01-FULL-45-10; genus JAPLMI01. Next base: position 16,374 of record JBAZUO010000025.1, read on the forward strand.
ATAGAGCTATACGCCGCCGGTACCGATTCATATCTGGAGGTATCGAGCTGTTCGAACTTCGTGGACTTCCAGGCCCGCCGCGCGAATATCAAATTCAGGCGTAAGGGTGCCGATGGTAAAAAGACGGTTGAATATGTGCATACCTTGAATGGCTCGGGCGTGGCGCTCGCGCGTCTCGTTGTGGCAATACTCGAAAATTACCAGAATAAGGACGGTTCCGTCAGAGTCCCGACGGCGCTTATCCCGTATATGGATGGAGTTGAAGTCATAAAATGATAAAGCTTATCATAAAACTTATTATCGCGGTGCTTGCGGTTCCTGTTGCTATGGGGGTGTCGATCGCGTTCTACAATAACGTCATCCTTATAAAGGAACTCGCCGGAAGCCTGCAATATTTTTTATGGGGTATATCGAGCTATGTGATCCTCCATCTATTGTTTTACAAGCCGACTTACCTTTATGTCCTGGGCCATGAGGCCGTCCACGCCGGCATAGCCTGGATATTCGGCGGCAAGATCAAGTCATTTAAGGTTTCCGGGGAAGGCGGTAGTGTTTCTACGACCAAATCAAATACCGTCATAGAGTTAAGCCCGTATTTCGTTCCGATATACGCGATAATAATCTCCGTGATATATTTCATCATAGCATCCTCCTACAGCGTGAATAGCACGGTATTTATATTCTTGATAGGTTTCGCGCTCGCGTTTCATATGGTGTCGACGATTGAAGTGATGAAGATAAGGCAGCCGGACATAGTCAAGAGTGGATACTTTTTTTCGATAGTAATGGTTTACGTCCTCAATATCTTTGTGATATCATTAATATTCGCTCTTCTATTTCAGTCGTTCTCGGTGAAGAAGTTTTTTATCGATAGCTGGGTGCTGTCGAAGGATATATACGTGGCAGCTATAAAGCAGTTGTTTTTTTAACGAAGCATAACAAAGAAAGGGGTAGTATATGAAGGCAATAGTGGTTTTAGCGATCGTCGCATTTGTTTCAATAAGCGTGATGCCTTTGGTTTCCGCGGATACGTGCAAAGACAAACCAGACACAGTATTTCAAAGGGCGAGTGACACGATAGGCGAGCCTATCTCCGTCGAGGTAAAGCCGTTGAAGAAGGTGGAAGATTTCCAGAAGATGTCCGACGGTATCAAGATCGGTTCTCAGGAAGCGAAGATGCAGACTCTGAGAAAGACCAAGACTACAGATAAATAACAAATCGTATTGCGCGGAGAGGTGGCTGAGCGGTTGAAGGCGCACGCCTCGAAAGCGTGTTATCCCGAAAGGGGTACGAGAGTTCAAATCTCTCCCTCTCCGCCAGTATTAACACTAGTGAAAAATAGATACATTATTCACGTCGACATGGATGCTTTTTTCGCGTCCATAGAAGAGAGGGATCGCCCTGAGCTTAAAGGAAAGCCGATCGTTGTCGGCGCTGATCCCAAGGGTGGTAAGGGCCGGGGCGTAGTCTCGGCTTGCTCGTACGCAGCGAGAAAATGCGGGATCCACTCCGCCATGCCTATCTCTATCGCTTACAAAAAATGTCCGGAGTGTATATTCCTGCCGGTTGATTTCGAAAAGTATAGTAGTGTCTCCTCTAAAATAGTCGAGATATTAGGCGGTTTTTCTCCGGAGCTTGAACAGGTGAGTGTAGACGAGGCCTTTCTCGACATAACCGGCACCCATAAGTTATTCGGCACTCCTCATGAGACATGTCTGAAGATAAAAGAACGCATAAAAAAAGAAACCGGCCTTACCGCGTCAATTGGCCTCGCTCCGAATAAAATGACCGCAAAGATAGCGTCGGGTTTGAAAAAACCGGATGGCCTTGTTGAGGTAAAGAAAGAAGATCTTATATCATTCTTAGGGCCGCTGGATGTCGGGCTTATCTGGGGTGTTGGGCCGAAGGCAAAAGAGGAATTAAGCCGGATAGGTATAAATACGATCGGGGACCTTGCCGCAAGAAGCAAAGATGAATTGATAAGCTTATTTGGGAAGAACGGCGAGTGGTTCTGGGAAGTATCGCATGGGATAGATGAGAGCGAGGTCATCACCGAACATGAAACAAAGTCGATAAGCAATGAATCGACTTTTGATGAGGATACCGCCGATCGAAGGCTTATCGAAAAGGAGCTTGCCTCTCTAAGCGAGCTCGTAGCCGATAGGCTTAGAGAAGGAGAGATAAAGGCGCGAACTATTACATTAAAGATACGACTTGAAGGATTTCGCACCTATACGAGATCTACCACCTTGCAGGAACCAACGAATTTTACCGAAGATATGATGAAGGCCGTCCGGAAGCTTTACGAAGATTTTGAAATAAAGAAAATAAGAGTACGGCTCGTAGGTGTTCGGGCTTCAAATCTATCCTTAGTCGACGAACCTGACCTATTTCGGACCAAACCCAGCGTTAAGACCGAAGCTCTCCATAAAGCTATTGATAGGATAAAGACGCGGTTCGGTAAAAGTTCCATTTCTCGCGCAAGTAGTAAATAATAATATTTCACACGTCCCGAAAAGTCCATAACATGTGGAATCGCTTTGCCTCACGGATGTATATTTTGCATAATACGCGAAGAAATGATATTATTGTCCAATGAATAAAGTTAACAGCCATGCGCAGGATCTCAAAAGAGTGTTAGGCCGGTGGGATTCCGTGGCCATTAACATAGCAATTGTTTTGGGAGTCGGTATCTTTATTACACCTTCCGAAGTAGCGAAATATTCGAGCTCGCCTCGTTTTATTATTTTAGCGTGGATCGTTGGAGGGATAATTTCTTTGATGGGGGCGCTATGTTATGCCGAAATATCTTCATCCTTTCCAAAAACAGGCGGGAACTATATTTATCTTCGCGAAAGCTATGGTCCTTTAATAGGTTTTCTTTTTGGCTGGACAGAGTTATTGGTTATACGTACCGGTTCTATCGCCGCCGTATCTTTCATCTTTGCCGAGTATCTAAAATCTTTCTTGTCCCTGCAAAGTGATTTTTTACTCAAACCTATAGCTATTCTTTCGGTTCTTACCCTATCATTTATAAATATAATCGGGTTAAAGCAAAGCAAGGGAATACAAAATGCATCCGTTATATTCAGGATCTTAGCTATAGTCGGATTAGTTGCGTTCGGGTTTATGTTTCAGAAAGGGAACATTGCTCATTTTCAATGCGGCTCCGGTAGTGCCCAGGGCGGGATCCTCCAGTTATTCGGTTTAGCGTTAATTCCCATACTGTGGACATATGGAGGATGGCATGAGAATACATTTGTCGCAGGAGAGACCAAAGACGCTAAGCGGACTTTACCTTTTGCCTTGATCACGGGGATCCTTATTGTCGCTTTCCTCTATGTTATCGTAAATTTTTTATATATATATCTGATATCCCCCGGAGAAATGGCCGGCATTCCTTCGATAGCATCAAAAGCGATGCAGATTTTGTTGGGCCGGTACGGGGAAAAATTTTTTGATGTGTTGATAATAATTTCCAGCTTGGGGTGCCTTAATGCCATGATAGCAACGGGAAGCAGGGTCACATACGCCATGGTAAATGATAACGTGATTTTTAAATTTATAGGGAAAGTTAATATACGGCATGGTACTTTAGCCAGGGCAAT
>JBAZUO010000026.1:0-19452 GCA_041661345.1 Candidatus Omnitrophota bacterium
AGCAACCGCGAGGCTCTTTATCTCCGCAAGATCTTCCCAGTCTATATGAAGGGCACAGCATCCGTAAATATTATTGCCTTCGGCGTAAACCCAGAAATCTCTTATGTTTTCATAAAGCTCATTTAATGATCGCGGAAGCATCCTCTCGCGCTTGGCATAATAATTGACAAGCTTTTGGATCTTCTTCACATCCGAGACATTCGCTTTTCTTATTGGCATCACTTCTTCTTTCTGTAGGAAAGCTTGTCTTTAAAACGGCACAGCCCATAAACAGCACAAACCCCGCACCTCGGGGCTTGCGATTTACAGGTCTTCCGACCGTGCATTATTATACCCAAATGAAAGTCATATATCAAGCCCTTTGGAACAATTTTCGTCAAAGCCCTATGTGCCTCCTCTATACTCAGGTCATTATCGATGAGGCCCAGCCTTTTCGTTACTCTGAAGATATGCGTGTCCACCGGCATCACACCTTTACCGAAACTGAATAAGAGCACACATGCGGCAGTCTTTGGCCCCACACCTCCGAACGACATTAGATATCGTAAGGCTTTATCATCGTCTAACCTGGCTAGGCTTGCCAGATCGATCTTACCCTCACGCCTCTTGATCTCTTTCAGCACCTCTTTTATCCTATTAGCCTTGATATTCGCCAGGCCGGCATGCTTGATAAGATAAACTATCTTCTTCGTATCTGTACCGATCAACCCATTCCATGTTCTGAATCGTTTCTTCAATACCGCAAACGCCGCAAGCGAGTTCTTATCGTTGGTGTTCTGCGATAGTATGGTGCGGACGAGCTCATCGACAGGATTGGATTTTCTGAAAGCCCGCGGGGCTCCATACGCTTTATCGAGAAGTGTTAAAATACGTTTTATCTTATGCTGTGTACTCATAAAATATCCGGGATGGAGGCAAGCAATAACTTCGTGTAATCATTTACGGGGTTTGAATAGATATCCTGCGTCGTGCCCTGTTCCACGATCCTGCCGTCTTTCATGACGGCAATCCTGTCCGACATGAATTTTATCACCCTCAGGTCATGGCTTATGAAAAGGTACGTTATCGAAAGCCGTTCACGGATATCCTTTAATAATTTAAGGATCTGCATCTGCACCGTAACGTCGAGGCTTGAAACAGGCTCGTCGCAGACGATAAATTCCGGATCGGTTATTACTGCCCGGGCTATGGCTATTCTTTGCCGTTCTCCGCCGGAAAATTGATGCGGATATTTATTCGAAGCGCTCTTGGGAAGCCTAACCAACTCAAGAGCCTCTTCAACTTTTTCTTTTAACCCTGCACCGCGAGGACCACGCCCCGCGCCCTTAACAATTAACCCTTCCGCTATTATATCAAACACTTTCATCTTCGGATCGAGCGATGCCTGCGGATCCTGAAATATAACTTGTATTTTTTTGGTCGCGACTTCGATCCTTCCGGAATCCGGTTTTAAAATTCCGAGGATGAGCTTGCCCAACGTAGTCTTCCCGCATCCGGATTCTCCAACGAGGCCAAAAACCTCATCGCTCGCCAACTCGAGAGACACGCCATCGACGGCATTGACGATGCCTGCGGCCCTCTTGAGAAACCCACGTTCGATCGGAAAATGTTTTTTTACGTTGTCCAATTTAACGATCATGTAAGCGCCTTTACAGATTCCAGCAGCGATATCGTATATTCTTCTTTCGGATTTGTAATAATATTATGCGCGCTGCCCATTTCCGCAATTTTGCCTTTATACATTACCGCGACCTCATCACACATTTTTGAAATAACGCCAAAATCGTGGCTGATAAATAGTATCGAGAGTTTTTTATCTTCGATTATCTCTTTAAGCAGATCCAGCACCTGGGCCTGTATCGTAACGTCAAGCGCCGTCGTAGGTTCATCCAGGATTAGAAGCTCGGGTTTATTTACAAGCGCCATCGCTATTCCAACGCGTTGTTTCGTTCCGCCGGAAAGTTGGTGCGGATAGTCATCGAATACCTTTTTTGGATCCGGGATACGCACCATATCGAGGTACTCCAGGCTCAACTCTTTTGCCTCTTTCGCGGAAAGATTTTGATGCGCAAATATGGATTCCGTTATCTGATAGCCGATAGTGAAAACCGGATTAAACACGCCCGACGGCTCCTGGAATACCATGGATATTTTTGAGCCCCTTATCGCGCGTAACTCGTCGTCGGACATGGATAATATTTCATTACCATCCAGGAGAACTTGACCACCCATTATCTTTGCGGGATAAGGTAATAATTTCAGGATCGAGAGCGCGGTAAGCGTCTTACCGGAGCCCGATTCACCCACTATGCCAAAAACGGTATTATCTTTTATCTTAAAGCTGATATCATTCACAGCCTTATTGATACCGCCCTCGGCATAAAAAAAAGTCTTGAGATTTTCAACTTGTAAAATATTCATTCTTTCAATCTCGGTTCGAGAATATCACGCAATCCTTCACCCAGTAAATTATACGCCAGCACCGTAAGCAATATGAATACGCCGGGAAAGACTGTAAGCCACCAGGCTACGCCAAGCGTCGACTTGCCATCCATGAGAATATTACCCCAGCTCGGTGTAGGCGGCTGAACCCCTATGCCGAGAAAGCTTAGCGCCGACTCGACGAGTATCGCGCCCCCGATACCCAATGTCGCGCTCACTAATACCGGGGCTATCGCGTTAGGTATCAGATGCTTTGCGATAATCCAGGCGTCGTTTGCGCCCATCACTTTTGCGGCGGCCACGTAATCGCGCTCTTTGAGCGTCAATATCTCCGCCCTCACAAGGCGCGCCACCCCCATCCACGACGTCGCGCCTATCACGATCATGATGTTAAAGATCGAGGGCTCAAGTATCGCGATCACGGCAAGTATCAGGAAAAATGTCGGGAAGCACAGCATTACATCAACGAACCTCATCATAACGGAGTCGAGGCGTCCGCCGTAATAACCGGCGATCGATCCGAAGGCTACGCCGATCATGACCGCTATGCCTACGGCGATGAAACCTATCGAGATCGATATCCTCGAACCGTACACTATACGCGAAAATATATCCCTGCCAAGCGTATCCGTCCCGAATATGTGCGAACCCGACGGCGAGGCTAGAATATTATCAGCATCTATTGCCGAGGGATCGTATGGCGCAACGAAAGGCGCGAAAACAGCAAATAGCAAAATAATCGAGATAAAGACGAGTCCCGCAAAGGCAATCCTGTTTTTTATCAACTCTTTCATATTTTATCCATGATCATTTTACCCGGATGCGTGGATCTGCGTAAGAGTACGCGATATCCGCCAGTAAATTCCCCAGTAATGTCAATATCGCGCCGATCGAAAGCACACCCAGAATCGTAGGATAGTCCCTGGCCATTACTGATTCGTAAAATAGCCTGCCCATACCGGGAATGGCAAATATAGATTCGAATATGACACTGCCGCCGATGAGCCCCGGTATCGAAAGCCCCAGAATCGTTATAACCGGAAGAAGCGCGTTCCTTAAAGCATGCTTATAGATGACATCGGATTCTTTTAAGCCCTTCGAGCGCGCCGTCCTGATATAGTCCTGGTGTATTATGCCTATCATCGATGCGCGCATATATCTTGATATACCCGCGAGAGCGCCAAATGCCGCTATCACAACCGGCAGGATCAAGTGCCTCGCGACGTCGAGAATTTTCCCGGAAAAACTTAAATAATCAAAATCAAGCGATTTTATCCCGGAGATCGGAAGCCATCCTAGCTGGATCGCGAATAGATTCATCAGTAGAAGTGCGAGCCAGAACTCGGGCGCGGAAAAACCGAAAAACGCAAAGACCGTCGTAGCTCTATCGGCGATCGACCCCTTCTTCACCGCCGAAATAATGCCAAGCGGGATACCAATAAACAATATCAGCACTATTGACGAGACATTGATGAGAAGCGTTACCGGCAGGCGCTCTACTATCTTCTCGGAAACACTTCTATCATCGACATATGATCTTCCAAAATCGAACACAAGAAACCGCTTAAGCCAATTGATGTACTGGACGCCCAGCGGCTTATCAAGGCCGTAGAGTTTCTCGAGCCGCATTCTGGCCTCGAACGAAACCTTAGGATTTAAACTCGCTTGCATATCCGTAGGCTTTCCAGGGGCGAGATGTATTACGAAGAATGATATAAGCGTAATCCCTAAAAATACTGGAACTAGCCCAATAAGTCTCTTCGCGATGTAGCTAAGCATCTATTTATACCTTTGCTCATTCTTCGGTACGTACCACTTGATGAAATTGTAGCCGATACCTATCGGAGACGCCTCGACATTACGGAAACGCGAATTCACTATCGGCAGTATCTCGGCTGAATACAGGAACGTGTACGGCTGATCTCTATAAATAAGCGCGTGAACCTTACGATAGATCCCGGCACGCTCGCGTTCGTCAAATGTCCGACGCCCTTCCTCAAGCAATCTATCGACCTCCGGGTTCGCGTACCCGATAAAATTGAACTCGCCCTCCCTCGTCTTGGAAGAATGCCAGATATCGTAATTATCGGGATCACGGCCGAGGAACCAGCCCATCAGGATCGCCTCGAATTGCTTCTTGTTTATGAAATTATTAATTAACGCGCTCCACTCCAGCACACGTATCTTCATCCTGATACCGACGGCCTTGAGACTGCGTTGGATCATCTCCGCGCATCTCTGGCGCTCGACATTACCTTGGTTCACGAGAACGGTAAACTCGAAAACCTTGCCGTCTTTTTCGAGCCATCCGTCACCGTTCGAATCTTTCCACCCGGCATCCGACAGAAGCTTTTTTGACCGGTTGAGATCGAAAGCTGTGGGTTTGATATCATTATTGTATGCCCATGAATCCATCATGAACGGCCCCGTCGTAACCCTCGCAAGGCCGAAAAACAACGCCTTTATTATCTCGTTTTTGTCTACGGCACAGTCGATCGCCTGCCTCACCCTCACATCCTGAAATTTAGGATCGGCGAGATTGTAGGCGAGGTATGTATAGCCAAAGCTCGGGTATCTGAATTTACGGTAATGGTTTTTGAAAAATACGCTGTCGGTTTGGCGCGTATATTGCAGAGGTGAAAGAACGGAAAGGTCCACGCCCTGGGTCTCGAGCTCCAAAAATATCGTCGCGTCATCAGGGATTATCCTGTAAATGTAGCGGTCTATGCACGGCCGGCCTTCGAAATAATCATGGTTCGACACCAGCTCTATCTTTTCGCCCGTCTTCCATGATTTAAATTTATACGGCCCGGTTCCTATGGGACAACGGGAGAAGCCGGACTTATTGAGGTCTTCATTTTCCAGGATGTGGGAAGGCATTATCCACATGCCCCAGCTGGAAAGCGCCGGGGAGAAAGGTTCTTTATACGTTATCTTTACGGTATGATCGTCTAAAACCTCGAGAGATCTCACTCTTTCGAAGTCGCCGCTGTAAGGTGTCTTTACATTCGGATCTGTCAATTTTCTGTACGTAAATTCAACATCACGCGCCGTGAACGGCACGCCGTCATGCCATTTTACATTTTTTCTTAAATGAAATACGATCGCAAGCCCGCCGTCCAGGATATCCCAGCTCCGGGCGAGGTCTCCGACGATCTTTATGCCCTTGTCATATTTAACCAGGCCGTTAAATATCATGCCGCATATCTCACTCGAAGCGGAATCGGACGCAAGTATCGGCACAAGCGTCCTCGCATCCGATATCGAGCTCACTACGATCGCGTCGCCGTAAGAGAATTTGTCTTCGGCATGTACAACAGGTATAAATAAAAATACCGCCAATATTATCAGCGGTATTTTTTTTAGCGCATTCATTTTTCTTCTAAAAATCCATCGGCTCATCCGCAAACGGCATCGGGGCGCCCGCGCCCTGAGTAATCGGTGTTTTCATCCCGCCCTGCGAGACAAGGGACCTGCCCTTATGGCTTGTCAGGACCGCAAGGGTAAGGCACGTCAATATGTATATTACCGCGGAAGTCGCTGTCGCACGCTTTAAGAATACAGATGTCTTCGTTCCCAATATGCTCTGGGTCGAGCTTCCGCCAAAAGTCTCACTCAATCCGCCTCCCCGGCCTGCCTGTAGAAGGATAACGGCTATCAGAACAAGAGATGCTATTACATGTATCGCCATAACTAATACGTAAATCATATCAAGCCCCTTATTTTAGACAATTTTTGACGATCGCGGCAAAGGAATCCGCCTTTAAACTCGCTCCCCCCACAAGCGCACCATCCACATCAGGCTGGGCGATCAGCTCCTTAATATTTTCCGGCTTCACGCTGCCGCCGTATTGTATTCTCACTTGATTCGCAACATCTTTGTCATAGATCTTAGCTAAAAGATCTCTTATATATTTGTGAATTTCTTCGGCCTGCTCTTTCGTCGCATTGACTCCGGTGCCAATCGCCCAGACGGGCTCATAGGCAATAACCGTTTTTACTATCTCGTCTTTTGTAAGCCCGGAAAGCGAATTCGTGACATGGTCTTTAACGACGTCGAAGGCTTTACCCGCTTTTCTTTCTTCCAATTTTTCGCCGACACATATGATTGCTTTGATCCCTTCTTTCAATAGCGCCTTCGCCTTCTTATTAACGATCTGATTTGTCTCTCCGAAAAACTGCCTTCTTTCCGAGTGGCCCACTATGCAATATTCGCAGCCCAGATTCTTCAGCATAGCCGTTGATATTTCACCGGTGAACGCGCCTTCCTTCTCCCAATAACAATCCTGAGCGCCAAGCCTTATACCGGTATCCAGAATGACGTCTCTAACGTCGCTTAGTGAAGTAAATGGAGGGCATAGCACTGTTTCGATTTCGGAAATATCGGATAAAGACCTCTTTAAAGAGGCGGCCAGCTCAATAGATTCTGACGCCGTCTTATTCATCTTCCAGTTGCCTGCAATTATCACTCTTCGCATATTATCTCCCGCAGCCGGAGCAGCAGCATCCGCTCTTATCGTTCAACGCATCAATCCCCGGCAGGCCCCTGCCCTCAAGATACTCCAGCGATGCCCCGCCGCCGGTAGAAATATGCGTCATCTTTCCGTCAACTTTAAATTTTAACATCGCAGCCGCGGTATCGCCGCCGCCGATTATGGAGGTTACACCCTTAAGACCTGCGATAAATTTAGCGACGTCCTCGGTTCCCCTAGCAAATTTATCCATTTCGAATACGCCAAGCGGGCCGTTCCAGACGATCGTCTTCGCGGTCTTTAACTTATCTTCAAATAACTTTATCGTTTTCGGTCCGATGTCGAGTCCCATCCAGCCGTCCGGGATATCTTCGCCCACAACTTTAGTGTTAGCATTGGCGTCAAATTTATCGCCTATAACATTGTCTACTGGCAGTAGGATCGGTACGTTCTTTTTCGCGGCCTTGTCAAGCGCGGCCTTAGCCGTCTCAAACCCATCTTTATCGAGCTTCGAAGCACCTATCGTCTTGCCTTTAGCCTTCAAAAATGTATATGCCATGCCGCCGCCGATTATCAGCGCATCGACTTTATTCAATAGGTTGTCGATGACCTTTATCTTATCCTTCACTTTAGCGCCGCCCAGGATGGCAACGAAAGGCCTCTTCGGATCATCCACGGCACTACCGAGATATTGCATCTCTTTCCCGAGTAAGAATCCGGCAACTGACGGCAGATAATGCGTAACGCCTTCAGTCGATGCGTGGGCCCTGTGCGCCGTACCAAATGCATCATTTACGAATATATCACCGTAAGATGCAAGCTCCTTCGCAAATAGAGCGTCATTCTTCTCTTCCTCGGCATGAAATCTTAAGTTTTCCAATAAAATAACGTCGCCCGGCTTCATCGCGGCAACGGCTTTCTTTACATCCTCTCCTATGCATTCTTTTAATGCCATAACTTTTCTGCCGATCAGTTTCTCAAGCCTTGCCGCGCATGGCTGAAGGCGCATCTTCTCATTGACCTTACCGTCCGGCCTGCCTAAGTGGCTCATCAGAATAACCTTAGCACCTTTATCTATCGCGTATCTTATCGTGGGTACGGCCGATTTTATCCTGATATCATCCGTTATATTAAGATTTTCGTCCAACGGAACGTTGAAATCCACTCTGATCAAAACCTTCTTACCTTTTAAATCCACATCAGAAATAGTTTTTTTAGACATAACTCCCCTGAAATTTTTGAAAAAAATCCATCCCAAGCCGCATTTGATTACTATAGGTGGCGAGGGATTACCTCAACTTAAGGAACAATTATTATAATAGCCGATGGTAGGAATGTCAATTACTTTATTACCTGGCGGCTTAGGCACTTTTGGGCAGGGTAAAGGTAAATACCGACCCCTTACCCAGCTCGCTGTCAATCCTGATATCACCCTTGTGAAGGTCGATAATGCCTTTGACGATAGAGAGCCCTAGTCCGGTACCCTTCTCGCCGGGGCCAGCGGCGCGGCTGAATTGCTGAAATTTATTGAAAATCTTAGGAAGGTTTTCTTTCGATATACCCATACCGGTATCGGCAACCGAGCATAATACGAAATCAGCATTATCCTTTATTGAAATATCTATACTCCCTTTTTCTGTGAACTTTATCGCATTATTGATCAGATTGATGAATACTTCGTTTATTCTGTCAGCATCAGCGTGAATAAATATTTCTTTATCCGGGATGGTGACATTGATCTTAAGCCCTTTACTGTTCGCCTTAGTAATGAAAGAATCAGTTATCTTGGCCGCAAGGTCATTTATGTTAAATTTGGTTTTATTAAGCACCACCTTACCCGATTCTATCTTGGACATATCTAGCAAGTCATCGATTATCCTGGTAAGCCTGTCTATATTATTCTTGGCGGTAGAAAGAATATGCTCCTGTTTTTCGTTAACATCACCCGGTATTTTATCAAGTATAAGGCTGACGCCCTCCTTTACTATGGATAGAGGCGTCCTGAGTTCATGCGAAACGTTAGAGACGAAGTCGGTCTTAAGTTGGTCAAGCTTCTTCAGCTGTTCGTTCGCGGAAGCGAGGTCCTTATTAAGTTTGCTGATGCCATCGTTCGCTTTGGCAAGTACGCGCGCTTCGATCTCAAGGTCTTCCTTGGCTTTCCTTAATTCCGCCTCCGTCTTCCTGATATTGCTTATGTCTTTGGCGATGTGAACCGTGCCGATAAATTGGCCCTTCTCATCGAAGATCGGCGAAGTGCTAACTAATAGCGGCAGACCCAGTGCCGGATCGTCCACCTGCTCTGTGTGCGGCTTACCGTCGGCAATAGTTTTCTGATGAGGGCAATTAATCCAAGGCGCTTGTTTTTTGTGAACTACTTCATAGCACTTCTTTCCTATAACATCACTTTCTTTCAGCTTAAAAGTGCCAAGAAAAACCTTATTGACCTTTGTAATATTGCTATCTTTATTGAGAATAAAAACAATGTCGGATATTGCGTCGAACGTATCCGCCCATTCCTTGTTTGCGCGGGCAAGACTCTCTTCCGCCGCAACCTGTTGAATGACAAAAGCGGCGGCGCTGCCCAGGCCATCCAGGAGCGCATCTTCCCCGGGTGTAATTTTGTGTTTGGCAAAAAGGGCCAGAACGCCAAATACCTTTCCATCGGGGATCCGAAGTTTATACCCCGCAAACGAGACGAGCCCCAATTTACGCGCCCATTCGTGATCATGGACCTTCGGATCGTTTATCACGTCATTCGTAAGGAACCTGTGCTCTTTACCTGAAGCAATCCGTCCTATCTTATAGCAATCGAACGGAACGCGTTGGTGGCTGCCGTTTATGCCGGCATATCGGCCGGAGCTCGATACTAGATGAAGACATTTATCGCGAAAACGACAGACATGTGGCCCATCCTTGACGCCGGCATGAACACATCCCTTATCACACAGGTCGCCCGGTCTGATAAGCCATATCCGGCAAAAATCGACATCAAAAATTCGAACTATTCCATCGGTTATAGCCCCGGCTTTACTATCAAGAGGGGCTGGCGCAAGAAGCGTCTGTTGGAGTTTATTTATCTCCTGCTGTTGATTGGCTATCTTCGCAATTTGGGCCTCGGCCTCTTTTTTCTCAGTGACATCCTCAATGATACCGTCAAAGTAGGTATTCCCATCTTCGTCCTTTTTCGCTACAGCCGTCACCGACCCCCAGAAAATCCGCCCATCAAACGTTTTATATTGAGACACTTCATTCCTGATAACTCCATGCGTAAGTAAATTATCGCTGAATTCTTTGCGGCGGGATGGGTTAAAATATATCCTACTCACACCGACCTTCAGGAATTCTTCCCGGGAGGGCGCATTGAACATTTTGACAACGGTGGGATTGGCTTCGAGAAACCTGCCTTCCGGGCCCGGCGTGCTCCGGTAAATTCCGGTATTAAGATTATTAACAAGGCTTTCGTATCTTTCTTTCGTCTGCACAAGTTCCTCGGTACGCAATTTGACGAGCGCTTCCACCACCTGCGATCTTCTTAAGATACTCCTCAGATAGCCTGCCAGCATCAGCGTCAGAATCAAACCGGTCAATAATATAACCCATGCAAGAATGATCTTGTTTTTCTCTAAAAACTCCGGCGCCGGACTAGCCACAACAAGCAACTTAGTGTCGGCTACCATTAAAGGGCGAGTCCATATAATAGCGCCCTTCCTCTTAAATAGGTCTTTTTCAATAGAAGGATCATTAGGGTTCTTTCTCATGCGGGAGGGGCGAAAATAAAGAAACTTTGGACCTTGCGGCGTATCAGCATAAGCCGACATATCGACACCTATTGGCGAGATGCCAGATAGGGCCATATCTAGATATGGCCCTATCTCATCGATACGCCAGAGAGATACCGCAAAACCGATTAAATTTTTTCTCCGCTCTTCGAGGGTATCATGCTTGACGCCATTCCGGTATATAGGCAAGTAGACCCTGGATGCCGTACCGGCAAACGACTCGCCGATGATCTTGATCTCGTTAGCCGCTGTGGGACTCGCTGTGTCGCATGCTCTGGACATAGCATACCGCCTTTCTGGAAAACTCGCGGCATCGATACCATATATCAGGTTCTTATCACCCTTGCATCGATCGGCGGCGGCGATATAGCATACAGGATAATATTCCTCTCTTCTTCCTGCCGCTATGACATTGCCATTCTTGCCCAGCTCCTTGATGTGAAAATCGGCCAGCCCTATCGCCTTCGCTGTGGCCAATTCAAAGGCATCACGTTCATCGTCACGCACACGCGCTACCCACCTGAATTCAAAAACGTTAGTATTGCGCGCAAATATGCCTTCGGCAAACGTCCCGAATTCATCTGTCTCAATGCTATCGCTCGCGGCATAAAGATCGCCGAAGGACTGAAGTACGGATACGTTGTTCTGGACCATATCTTCAATAAACTTAAACCTGTAGGCAGCAGCATCGTTAAAAAGGCCTTTTATCCTCGCGTCTGCAGATCTGTAAGAAAAATAAAATAGGGCCAGAGAAATAAAAACGCCGGCACACAGGACTGTAAAAATCGTTAATTTTTTACCCGCTCTGGCATTCATCATTTTTTCGATTTGAATTTATCGGATAGATTCAAAGCAGTGGTTATATTCTCGATCTCTTTTTTTAGATCGACGGTCTTGACTATAAAACCTGACGCCCCGAGTTTATTGGCGACCTTAAACCGTTCTTCATTGGAAAAAGCGGTGATTATGTATACCGGCAGATCTTTATCTGTCTTCCTTATCTTCTTCAATACCCCCAGTCCGTCTATGCCGGGCATAAGGACATCAAGTAATACGGCATTGGGCTTTTCCTTATTTATCTTTTCCAAAGCATCCTGGCCGTTTGTAGCCGTGATCACGTCAAAGCCGCTCACTTCGAGCCTTATTCGCAGCATTTCAAGAAACTCTATCTCGTCATCCACAACCAATATTTTCTTTTTATCCATATCCGCGCCCTCCTTCGTCAAGTCTACTTGAACAACTCGTTTTTGTCAAACTCATCCATAGACCATCCCTATTTAAAGATAAATCCTGTCTGGATCGACCAGAAGAGAAGGTCGAGCGCTTCGAGTGGAATCCCGGCCTTTTTGGAAAAGATGCGCATCTTATTTTCGATATCGATGTAGGCTTGCCTATTGCCTACAGAATCCGGGATCTTGTCGATCACCCCGTAGCGATTGAGATTTTTAAGTATATGCCTATCGAGGATAGCTATGTCCTTGCCGAGGCCTATATTGCGCAGGAAATGACTCGCCTCTTTGTAGCCGAAGCCCTTAATATTCTCAACAAGCCAGTCTCTGGTAGCCGATATGTCACTTTTGTCGAGCCTGGTTTTAATATCAATAGATTTTCCCCGCGTAAAAAGATTTCTTGCCCCGACTATAAAGTCAGCCTTTTTGTTGTGAAACCTCGCTCTGCCGCGCAAGACTGGTTTCAGCTGGTGGGATTTACCTCTCAACAACAGTTTTCTTTTTTCCAGTTGCCTTATAGCCTCATCGCAGCGAATGGCATTCGCGTTCGCGGTAAGTATGCAGTAGGATAGCTCAGAAAATATCTTCTCGTCTTTATCTTCATGGATTTTTCTAAATTGAGCGAGACGTTTCTTTATTTCGGGCCTTATCTTCAGGTATGCAAAACGCAATTGTTTTAAGGCAGGATCACGACGGGTCATCGTTTCTGATTCAGGTATTTGAATGCAGCCAGCGCGGCCTTAGAGCCTTCGCCTGCGGCTATCACTATCTGTTTTTCGGGAACATCGGTAACGTCTCCGGCCGCGAATACGCCGGGAAGATTCGTTTCGTTGTGAGTATTTATCTTTATCTCGCCATAACTATTCTTTTCGAGGTCTTTAGCAAATTTCGAATTGGGGATCAGTCCTATCTCTACGAAGATTCCTTCGACGCTTATCAGCTCGTCTTTACCCTGCCTATTTATTCTGATCCCCGTCGCCATTTTATCACCGACTATCGCGGTGACCTTTGCGTTATTTATAATGGCAGCTATCTCGGACTTTTCCAATTTCTCGCGCATTATGGCATCGCCGCCGAGCGCAGAAGTATTGTTAATCACGTAAACGCGTTTCGCGATCCTGATCATTTGAAGAGCGGCGTCAAGGGCCGAATTCCCGCCTCCGACAACCGCAACGTCTTTTCCGGCAAACAGAGGGCCATCGCACGTAGCGCAGTATGTGAGTCCCTTATGTTTAAATTCCTTCTCCCCCGGCACTGTCAATTCCTTAGACAGTTTCCCGGAGGCTATTATAACCGTCTTGGATTCGTAACTGCCTTTATTGGTTGTGACTTTGATCAAATCGCCATATTTTTTAAGTTCCTCTACTTCCTGCTCCTCCATCACAGTGGTATTATATCTGCGCATATGCTCTTCGAATTTTGCGGTCAGGTCAGGGCCCGTAATAAACTGGTAGCCGGTATAATTTTCTATATCGCCCGACCACGCCGCCTGTCCACCGACATCAAGAGTGATCACTAAAAAATTTAACCGTTTACGCGCGGCATAGACGGCAGCAGTTATACCTGCCGGCCCGGCGCCGACTATTATAAGATCGTATATCACTTCAATCCCAACGTCTCTTTTATCTTTTCCTTGTCGAACCCGACTATTATTCCGCCGTCGATATCTATCACCGGCACTCCCATCTGTCCCGACTTCTTTATCATCTCCTGGGCCCTGTCCTGGTTTTCGGAAACATCTATATCTTCATACTGTATCTTATTGTCATCCAGGAACCGCTTTGCCCTAATACAGAACGGGCATGTTGGCGTACTGTAAATCGTGATCTTTTTGTCCATCGATATCTCCTTTATTCTATTATTCGCTTGAGCTCGATCATATCGTCTATAATATAATCCGGCTTAAGCGGCAACACGTCTTTTTTGCGTCCGAGCCCATGCGTGACCCAGCACGTCTTTATCCCGGAATTTTTTCCTGTCATGACATCTATGGCCATGTCACCTACGATTATTGCCTTCCGCTTTTCTATTTTGAGCCCTGGCAATATCCCATCAAGCACGCATGCTGAGGGCTTCAGGCAGTTTTCATCGTCGCCGCCGAAAATATCTTCGAAATATTTTTTTATACCCAAGGCCTCTAACGCCATATCGGCGTACCTGACATATCTATTGGTAAGAATAAATTTTCTTTTATCTTTAAAAAACTCCAGTATTTCTTTGGCGTGAGGATAGAGCCTTGCTTCATCTGCCGGATGCTTTATATAATATTCGCCGTAAATTTTAACGCCTCTTTCAATAAGTGAGGCATCGTCGGAATTCAGGCTTTTGGCAATCAGATCCGATACGCCGGTTCCGATATGAGACACTATTTCTTCGAAAGGTTTTTCTTTACGACCGAGCGAAGTCAAGGCATAATTCATTGCCTTCACGATATCGGCCCTGGCATCAACGAGCGTTCCGTCAAAATCGAAGAATATCGCGTCTACTCTTATCATTTACTACTTAACTTCTATCTTTTTCGCGTTCTGCCATAAGCCATGGATACTGCAATATGAAGAAGCGAATATGGTGCCGGGTCTATCTGTCTTCATGCTAAAAACGGCATCGGAACCGCTATAGACAGTGCTCGTATCGGCGCCTTCGGCAGATTCTCCATGGGCGGTAAAATCACATTTCCCTATCTGGTAAGGAAATTTTCCGCCGTCCGGAAGGAAATAAGCCGCTATCCACCTTATGTGATGGGCCGTAGTATTGGGGTGCGCGATCTCTTTTCCGACCGTAAAGGTGACTTTAAAAAATTCACCTTTTTTTACGCTATCCGATGCATCGATCACCGGAACATGCTTTTCCTTCTTCCAGTCCGCGCTCTGCAATAAATCCTTAAAGTCTGCCATGTGATGTCTCCTCTCTATTTCTTATTATGAACTATCCGTCTTCTTTATACAGCATACTACCACAACTATTTTACTTTTGCCGCAAAATCCTTGCCGAACTCATAGCACTTTTTTAATTCATCTCCGTCAGGAACAAATTTACATGATATCGAGGGTTGAAGATCGAGGCCGGAGTCTTTTAATTCTTTTTCCATTGAAGCCACCGCCCCGCCAGACCAACCATATGAACCAAATGCCGCGGCTACTCTATTCTTAGGCTTCAGCCCTTTTAAAAATTCCAGAAAGGCCGCCATTGTAGGCAACATATCGTTATCATGCGTTGATGATCCCAGGAGAAAGCCTTTTGCGTCAAGCATCTCTTTCATTACATCGGTCCTATCCGACTCGGATACATTGTAAAGTTTAGCTTCCACGCCGGCATCCGCTATTCCTTCCAGAATTTTCCGGGCCATCTTTTCGGTCGAATTCCACATCGTCTCATAGGCGATCACCACCTTTGGTTTGATCGTATTCTTAGCCCATGTCACGTAGGAATTGACTATCTTCATCGGGTCTTTTCGCCAAATTATCCCATGAGACGGCGCGATCATCTTTATCGGGACGCCCATCTTCTGAACATCTTCGATCTTTCTCAGTATCAACGACCCAAGAGGCCAGAGTATATTGGCGTAATATTTTGCCGCCTCATCCATCAGCGCGCATTGGTCGATCTCGTCATCGAAACGTTCGCTCGTCGCGATATGCTGGCCAAATGCATCATTTGGTATGAGAAGTTCTTCTTCGCGGCAGTACGTGAACATGCTGTCCGGCCAATGTATCATGGGTGCTTCGATAAATGTCAGCGTCCTCTTGCCAAGCTTTAACGTGTCGCCGGTCTTAACGACTTGAAAATCCCAGTTCTCATAATAATTTCTATATAGTCCTTCCTTACATTTTTGCGTTCCGTAAACTTTCGCCTTCGGACAAAGTTTCATCACAGCCGGCATAGCACCCGAATGGTCTGTTTCGACGTGATTCGCGATAACATAGTCGATCTTCTCCGGAGGAATGATATCCTTAATTTTCTCAATAAGTTCGTTCGCGAAAGGGCCATATACGGTATCGACCAAAGCTATCTTCTCATCAACTATCAAATAAGCGTTGTAGGTTGTACCCCGTTTAGTAGAATACGTGTGGCCGTGAAAACTCCTCATATTCCAATCAACCACCCCAACCCAGTAAATACCTTTTTTAATCTCAAATGGTTTCATATTTTAGTTTCCCCATTTATAAAAGTCGGCGCCGCCCTGGGCGTCTTCCCTTTCTTTACAAGATGATAATACTCATATGTCATAGGTTTACCCGGTTTTACCATCTCAGACTCCGTCAACTCCCCCAGAAATAAGGTATGAGTCCCGCAATCAAGCTTACCCGTTACCTTTGCCTCAAGATAACAGATGGAATTATCCAAAATCACCGGACAACCCGATTCGAGTTTTTTAAAATTTACGTCTTTGAATTTATCTTCCCTCCTTCCGGTCTTAAATCCGAATTTTCCTATAAATTGAAGCGGCGTTTCCTCGCTAAGAACAGATATCGTAAAGCGGCGGCTCGATTCGATATATTCATGCGTCAGGTTATTCTTATTTATGCTTATAGCGATAGTTACCGGCTCATTCGTGATCTGGAATACGGTATTTGCTACCTGGCCGTTTAACTTATCATCTCTATTGGACGAGATTATATACATGCCGTAACTAAGATTATGCAGAACATTAGGATCCATTATAAAGTTTCCCCTTTTTTATAAAATACGCCTAGCGCTATCGGAGCGTCGCTATTGTAATCCCACTCCCTCATCTTAGCCAACGCCTTATTATAATCCGAGGCATCATGGTCTTTTAATTCATAAACGCGTTTATCGTAGTACTCATACATATTATAGTATGTAACACATACCTGCAGGACATCGACTATCGAAAATCCTTTGTGAAGGATCGCTTCCTTAAATATCTTCTTTAAAAGTTCAAGGCCGTGCGATGTTCCCCTGGCTATATAAGTAGCGCCGCTTGCAAGCATCAATTCAAGCGGGTTGATCGGACTCTCCGTTGTGCCACGCGGAGTCGAACGCCCTTTGAAACCGAGCGGAGAGGTCGGAGTGCATTGTCCTGTCGTCAGGCCATAGACGCGGTTATTATGTATGATGGCCGTAATATCGGCGTTCCTTTTTGCCGCAAATATGAGGTGCTCAAGACCTTCGCCGTAGGCGTCGCCGTCGCCCGCATGGCCTATTACTTTAAGATCCGGGTTGGCTATTTTTATAGCAGTGGCCGGAGGGAAAACGCGGCCGTGAAGAGAATAAAAGCTGTTGATGTTTAGATAGTCAACTATCTTGGCATGACAGCCAATACCGGATACCATTACGATATTCTCGATAGGCATACCTTCGTCAGCCAACGAATTAAGAACCGATTTTATTGCGTTAAGTATCGCGAAATTCCCGCATCCCGGGCACCAGGTATTGATAGCGCGTGTCCCCAAGTCTCTCACTTTATATAACCTTTCAATATGAGCTCGAGTTCATCGACGGCAAACGGACGGCCGTCATATTTTAATATATTCTCATTCACATCGAAGCCGTGACATTTAATAAGCCGCGCAAGCTGCCCCGTAGCATTGCTTTCTACGGCTATAAGTTTTTTGACCCCGGAGATCGCGGCAGCGAATTGCTCTTTCGGAAAAGGCAGCATCGTCAGCACCTGAATTATCTTAAGGCCAAGTTTTCCGGCGGCCTCGACACATACGCCTTTATTGGATCCCCAACATAATATCGCGGTAGATGAATTCTTATTACCATGTACTTTAACGCATTCGTATCGCTGCAATTCATAGGCCAGGTTTTTTTCTTTTTGAAGGCGCAGATCCTGCATCTTTTTCGTAATTATCGGATCTTCCGTCGTTACTCCTGATTCGTCGTGCTCATAACTATTTATTTTAATCGTTTTACCTTTTACAGGCGGAAAATCGAAAGTCGACGTCTCAACCTTCACTTCTTTTGATAACCCGATATCAAAACTGTACGTCCCTTCCCCTAAATTTTTATCATTAAGAACGATCGAGGGTATTCGGTATTTCCATGACATATTGAGAGCGATCTGAGGCCAATAATATGATTCTTCAACATCACCCGGCGCTACGACAAATCTTGAGAACTCGCCCTGGCCCGCGTTTAAAGCAAAGTGTAATTCTGTCTGTGAACTGTATGTGGGTAGCCCTGTTGACGGCCCCGGACGCTGGCCCAGCACGGTAACGACCGGCAGTTCGGCCATTGCCGAAAAACTTAAACCCTCTGTCATCAGGCAGAAGCCGCCTCCGGATGTCCCGACAGCGACTTTCTGGCCGCAATAAGCGAATCCGCACGCCATCAGCATCACGGCTATTTCGCTCTCGGGGTGGATCACTTTGATACCGAGCTCCTGCGCGCGATTGGCAAGATAATGTAGTATCGGACTGGTAGGGGTCATCGGATAGGCTATATATGCTTTAAGACCGCCTTTCACCAGGCCCAGGCTGGTAGCCTCATTTCCGGTAAGAAGAGGCAGCATAGCATTACCAGACGGCTCTACTTTTAAAATTTCCTTCGCCGCGTCATAACCTTTTCGCACTATTTTAAGATTAATATCTATTTCTGTGAGAAAATTTTTTCTGAATGCTTTGTCAAGCGCTTCCCAAGATATAGCTAGGCTCTTCGCAAACGCCCCGATGATACCGCTATTGCGCATTATCTCCGGGGCACTTTCAGTCTTTATAATACCGGATAAAGCAATACCCATTCCGATGCCGGCGTCGGCCTTTACGATATCCGAATCATATATAACAATTGTCTTTGCCGTGATATTATTTTTATGAAGATCTACTGAATCCTGGTTAAGGGCGAGGACGATATCAACTTCATTTTTATGGCAGGTTATTTTTTCTTTCGAAGCCCTGATGATCGAAAATGTATGGCCCCCTCTTATGAGAGATGGATAATCCCGATATACGTATATGCGGTATCCAAGGCCTGCCAATATGTCAGCAATGACAAAACTTGCCTTATCGATACCAAAGCCGGCCTTGCCTCCTATAAGAATGGAGAGCTCGCCCACCTATAGCGCCTTTCTTAGCTTACAACGATCGCTGTGACGGGGCAATCTTCCGCCGCTTTTTTGCAGGACTCTTCCGCGCCCTTCGGCACAGGTGAAGCGATCACAACGGCCTTGTCGTCCTTCATCTCAAAAACTTCCGGGCACGTCGAAACGCACAACCCGCATCCTATACATGCATCAGCATCAATTTTTGCTTTCATTAGTATTCTCCTTTTTTATATCTTCTCGAACTCACTTTTCGGAGCACCGCACTCCGGACAAACCCAATCCGCGGGAATTTTATCGAA
Organism: Candidatus Omnitrophota bacterium; assembly: GCA_041661345.1. GTDB lineage: Bacteria > Omnitrophota > Gorgyraeia > 2-01-FULL-45-10 > 2-01-FULL-45-10 > JAPLMI01. The sequence continues at coordinate 19,231 of JBAZUO010000026.1, forward strand.
AGGCGTCCCGGCCGTTACCCCGTTATCTGGATCACCTTTCGCCGGATCATAAATATAACCGCAAACCAAGCATTTATACTTATCCATAATTGTCTCCTGTTTTTCTCATTATAGCATATGGCAAAAAAGATAGGAAATTTTTCGCATTACAATATATGGCAGATACCGGCAGGGGCCCTTTCAGCGGATTTTGCCATCTAGGATTATTGGTTTTGTATGTAG
>JBAZUO010000027.1:0-17265 GCA_041661345.1 Candidatus Omnitrophota bacterium
AAAGCCATCGAAGGGGATCTTGAATCGCTTCTGTTTGGATGGGTTATCGCGAAACACGTTAAATCCAATTCCATAGTCTTAAGCCAGGGCACGAAAACCGTAGGTGTCGGCGCGGGACAAATGTCGCGTGTTGAATCGGTAATAATCGCGTGCAGGAAAGCCGGTGACAGGGCAAAGAATTCGACGCTTGCGAGCGATGCGTTCTTCCCGAAAGAGGACGGCATCGAGCAGGCCTATAATGGCGGCGCCAGGGCTATAATACAACCCGGCGGCTCGATTCGCGATAAAGAGGTTATAAATATGGCGGATAAGCTTGGCATAGCGATGGTATTTACGGGAGTAAGACATTTCAAACATTAACATGACTTATCCTGAGGCTGCTCAATACCTCGAGTCATTTGTCAATTACGAAAAAAAAGATAAGTACGATTATAATAAATCGTTCAATATTGATAAAATAAAGAAGATAGCTTCTCTCCTCGGCAATCCGCAGGACGCCACGAACGCTATTCATATCGCAGGGACAAAAGGCAAAGGCTCGACATCCGCATTTATATATTCGATACTTAAAGCCGCGGGTTTTAGAGTTGGTTTATACACCTCGCCGCATCTGGTCTCCTTTCGGGAGAGGATCAGGATCAATGATACGCTAATAAGTGAAGAGGATGTTGCCAAATTTCTCGGAGATATTAAGAAAGTATTAGATGCTTCCGGAGACGATAGCCCGTCTTTATTTGAAGTATATACTGCGCTCGCTTATTTATATTTCAGGGAGAAAAAAGTAGATTTCGCTGTATACGAGACGGGTATGGGCGGCCGTTTTGACGCCACCAATATCGTTAATTCTCTGGTATCCTGCATTACGCCGATAAGCTATGACCATATGGACAAGCTTGGAGATACACTGGGATTGATCGCCGGCGAGAAGGCCGCGATCATCAAAGAAAGAGGTATATGTGTTTCCGCTCCACAGGAAGGCGAAGCGCTCGACATTATAAAAAAGGTTTGTGTCGAAAAAAATGCCAGGCTCATATTGGCGGGGAACGACATAAAATTTAAAGAGCTTTATTCTTCTTGCGACAAAGAGGTCTTTAGCGTATTTGGTCATGATGATGAATATCCGATGCTTATCTCAAAGCTCCTGGGGCGGCATCAGGTCGTTAATGCCGCTACGGCGATAGGTGTCATCGAGGCGCTCCGTTTTCATGGAATTGTCGTACCGCCCGACTGCGTCGCGCGAGGAGTGGAATCCTGCAGATGGCCCGGCAGGCTGGAGGTTGTGGCAAGATCGCCGCTGATAGTGTTGGATGGGGCTCAGAATAAAGCCAGCGCGTTTGCGTTAGCCGATGCCGTGAAGAGGCTATTCAAATATAAAAATTTGATTCTCGTTCTCGGTGTATCAAAGGATAAAGACTTGAAGGGAATACTGGGCGAGCTTCTGCCGATAAGCAATTCAATAGTTTTGACCAAATCGAAGATCGTCGAACGGGCCCTCGAGCCTGCGAAGATGATGGAATTCGTAGAGAATCAAGACGTGTTTTTGACATCCAGCACAGAAGAGGCGCTGTCGAAGGCAATGGAATTGGCAAAGCCTAATGATTTGATTTTAATTACAGGATCTCTATTTGTGGTAGGAGAGGCGAGGGAAAGGTTATGTCCGGAGATAAATTAGAAGAGACTATAGCGGCGATATCTACGCCTGTAGGGGAAGGTGGAATCGGGATAGTGCGCTTGAGCGGGGATATTGCATTAAAAATAGCCGACGGGATATTTGTATCGAAGGATAAAACCAAGCCGTCGAAATTCAAGACCTACTCGGTTCATTATGGGCATGTTGTAAATAAGGGCCGAGAGGTTATTGATGAAGTTATTTTGACGGTGATGAAGGCGCCGGGGAGCTATACCAAGGAAGATATTGTTGAGATAAACTGCCACGGCGGGATACAGGCGGTGAAAAAGGTGCTCGACCTCGTTGTGAGGCGCGGAGCCAGGATCGCCGAACCGGGCGAATTTACGAAGAGGGCTTTTCTGAACGGCAGGATCGATCTCGCGCAGGCTGAAGGCGTGCTCGATTGCATAAGGGCGAAGACCGAGGGTTCGCTCAAAGTGGCTATGCATCAACTCGAGGGAGACCTTTCCAGGAGCATCGATTCCGTAAGGGACGCGATGCTGGATATCGCAGCGCATATAGAGGCATCGATAGATTTTCCGGATGAAGGGCTTGAACTTGAGGAAAAGAAGGCGTTAATCGTAAAGTGCGAAGATGTTATATCAAAGCTAAGATCCCTGATAGATTCCTATACTGAGGGCCAGGTCTTTAGGGAAGGAGTGCTCGCGATAATATGCGGTAAGCCTAATACCGGCAAATCAAGCCTGATGAATCTTTTGTTAAAACGTGACAGGGTGATCGTCTCGCCGGTGCCAGGCACCACACGGGATGCTGTAGAGGAAATGATAAATCTTAAAGGAATCCCAATAAGGCTCGTGGATACCGCGGGCATATCTAAGACTAAAGATACAGTCGAACGGGAAGGCGTGAAGAGGAGTAAAAAGTATCTTGAGATGGCGGACATAGTGATGTTGATTCTCGATTCATCCGTAAAATTGGAGAAGCGAGACCTGGATATTATAGAATTAGTAAAGGGTAAGAATAAAATAGTTGTGCTTAATAAGATCGACCTCCCCTGTAAAATAGATAGAGCGCAGTTGAAAGAATTATTTAAAGAAGAAAGGGTAGTTGAAATTTCTGTTGAAAAAAGGTCCAATATCAATAAGTTAGAGGATGCAGTGTCGAGTACTATATTTAAAGGGGGCTTCAATCAGGGAGAGAGCGCTATAATATCCAGTGCGCGCCATAAGCGGGCGCTTGACAAATCGTATAAATGTATGTTATCAGTAAGGAAGGCCCTTCGGGACGAGCTTTGGCCCGAGACCACGTCGATAGACCTGAAAGAGGCGATCTTCAACATAGGGCTGGTGACGGGAAAATCGGTTTCGGAAGATATCTTAGATAGGATATTCGAGCGATTCTGCATAGGTAAATGAGGAGATTTCAATGGACAAGAAACGTATTGAAAAGGCCGTGAGGGAGATATTGCTGGCGGTCGGTGAAGATCCGGACCGCAGCGATATAAAAGATACACCAAGACGCGTCGCCGAGATGTACGAGGAGATATTAAGCGGTATCAAAAAAAACCCGGCGAAGGAACTTGAGGTTGTCTTCGAAAAAGAGCATGACGAGATCGTGTTATTAAAAGGCATACCGCTTTATTCAATATGCGAACATCACCTCCTGCCGTTTAGCGGCAGAGCTCATGTTGCCTACATCCCGAGCAATAATAGGGTGACCGGCTTAAGCAAGATTGCGCGCGTGGTTGATATATTTTCCAAAAGGCTTCAGGTGCAGGAACGGCTGACGACGGATATAGCCGATACGATAATGAAGAAATTGCAGCCGAAAGGTGTGCTTGTAGTGATAGAGGCGGAGCATCTATGCATGTCGATGCGCGGGGTGAAGAAACCCGGCGTTCTTACCATAACATCCGCTGTGCGCGGTGTATTCAGGCAGAATGAGAAGACGCGCGCCGAAGCTTTATCGTTGATCCGCGGTTAATATTTATTGGGCTTGCCGAAAGACTTCCACAGGAAGGTCCTTGCCATCTTATCATGTATCAGAATCACGCTTTCTTCCGGTGTCATAGCCCTTTTCTTAAATTCGTTTACCATACGATCCCAGAGTATCTTCTTAGTCTTTGTATCGGTGATGATAAAATGGACCTCCATTTCGACAAAATTGAGCGATGCGGTAGCGGCCGCGTCCAATAATACTCCCTGGATGCTGGGAGTAAATTTCATGGGCCCTCTTTCCAGATATTGCAGTTTCTTTATTATACCCGAGATCTGGATATCGCTATTTGACGGATCGCTCATAATCTCGAATTTAATCGATTTTCTGTTGGCCAGGCTTTTTTCGAGTTCTGTCTTGAACTCCCCGGGTTTTACCAAGCCGTGGCTGGATTCATCGGTGAAATTATTAACGAAGACCTTTATGGGCCTGCCTGAATCAACCAGGCTCTCCAGATTATCGGTAGCGAAACAGGCGATATGGCCCATAAAACACAATGCGGAAGTTATTATTAGGCATTTTAATATTTTCATCAGGCGTCCTCCTTTTGTTATTGAACTAATATAAGTACTATATTATAATAAGGCTACTATATAACGGGGAAAATACAAGAGCAGATGAACTATTTTGTAGAATTTTCTAAAAATTACATATTCTGGACATCAGCAGCCGCCTGGCTCATAGCGCAGTCTATAAAGGTAGCGCTTGGTGTATACAGGGAGAAACGGTTTAACTTCGGTTGGTTTACCGGCGCCGGAGGCATGCCGAGTTCCCATTCAGCCGGGGTATCTGCGCTGGCCACCTCTGTCGGTGTAACGTACGGGTTTGACTCCGCGTTGTTTGCCATCGCCCTAACCTTTACTTTAATAGTCCTGTTTGACGCCCAGGGCGTCAGGCATGCATCCGGAAGACAAGCCGAGATCCTCAATAAGATGCTGGAGGACATATACTGGAAAAAGAAACTCGATGAAGACAAGTTAAAAGAGCTTATCGGCCATACGCCCGTTGAGGTATTTGCCGGAGCGGTTCTCGGAATTATCGTATCACTACTCCTGTACAAATAGAGGTACCGAATGAAGAAAAGAATTTTGCTTATAATCTCAGTATTGGCAGTTATTTTAATTGCCGTATTTCTAATTTTAAGGATCGCCGTCTGGCAAAGCCCACAGCCGGTGAATCAAACCGGTAAGGGTAATGTCATTACAGCGCAGGCGGAAGGGCAGCTCATTGCCGTGGCGCAGGATGCCGATGAAAAGGGGGATCTCCTGAAGGCGAAGGAGGCATACCAGAAACTGATAGAGAAATTTCCGGCCTCAGATAAGATATCGAAGGCTCAGGAGACGCTCGAAAATTTGAATATCAGGATATTATTTTCCTCTATAATGACAGGCGACAGCGTCTCGTACACGATAGAAAAAGGCGATAACCTTATAAAGATAGCCAAAAAGTTCAATACTACGCCGGATCTCATAGCAAAGGTGAATAACGTAAAAGACACCGCTCTCAGGATCGGCAAGAAACTTAAAATTTCGAAGGCCAAATTCAGTATAGTCGTTGACAAGTCCCAGAATATACTGACCCTGAAATCCGGTCAGGATGTATTGAAGACTTACAGGGTTTCCACCGGCAAAAATTCCTGTACCCCTGTAGGCGCATTCAAAATAGTGACCAAAATAATCAATCCGCCATGGTATCCTCCTACGGGCGGTGTGATACAAGCGGGGGACCCGAAGAACGTTCTCGGTTCCAGGTGGCTCGGGTTGTCGAAACAAAGCTACGGGATACACGGGACGATCCAGCCAGAATCGATCGGCCAAAGCGTTACGGAAGGCTGCGTCAGGATGAAGAATGCTGACGTCGAAGAACTCTATTGCATTGTCCCCGCAGGGACGGAAGTAGTGATAGTTGATTAGCCTTTAAGGAGAGTTACGATAATGGCCACTCACCATATTTCGGGCCTGGAGTTCGAAAGGCCCATCATAGAATTAGAAAGAAAGATCGAAGAACTGAAGGGCTTTACCGCCCATAAGGATATAGACATCTCCAGCGAAGTCCGCAGGCTCGAGGAGAAGCTCGGTCACATTAAGAAAGACGTCTACGATAATCTTACCCCATGGCAGAGGGTGCAGATCGCGCGCCATCCAAAAAGACCTTACACGCTGGATTATATAGATATGGTAATGACGGATTTCATGGAGATCCACGGTGATAGGCATTTTGCAGATGACAGGGCGCTTATATGCGGCCTAGCAAAGGTTGACGGCGAGAATGTGGTAGTGATGGGCCATCAGAAGGGGCGCGACACGAAGGAGAATCTTGCTAGAAATTTCGGCAGCGCCCATCCGGAAGGCTACAGGAAGGCGATGCGCGTTATGAAACTTGCCGAAAAGTTCGGCCTCCCCATAGTAGCTTTTGTTGATACGCCCGGCGCGTATCCCGGGATAGGCGCAGAGGAGCGGGGCCAGGCTGAAGCTATTGCTTACAATTTGAGAGAAATGGCCGACCTTAAAACGATAATATTGGTGTTTGTCATAGGCGAAGGCGGCTCAGGCGGCGCGCTTGGCATAGGTATCGGTGATAGAGTTTACGTTCTGGAAAATGCGTACTATTCCGTAATATCTCCCGAAGGATGTGCCGCGATATTGTGGAAGGAGCGCTCGAAGTCGCCTAACGCAGCGGCGGCGCTGAAACTTACGGGCAAGGACCTTCTCGAGATGAAGATAATAGATGGCGTCGTCAAGGAACCTCTGGGCGGAGCGCATAGGAATCCCCGCGAGGCAGCCGACAATATAAAAAAAGTAATAAAGAGGGATCTCGCGGCATTGAATAGCGTACCGAAGGATAAATTGATCGGCCTGCGTTATGAAAAAATCAGGTCGATAGGCTTTTATAAAGAGCCTTGAATATGGGGACAAAAAAGCTTGTAATAGAGGTGCCCGGCGAAATAAAATGTATAAAAGATGTTTCGTCTGAAGTTTTAAATATGCTTTCTCCTTACGATATTGATAATGACAGGCTTTTTGATATAAGATTATGTACCGAGGAGGCGTTGAGAAACGCGATCGAGCACGGTAACGATTGCAATAAGAAATTACCGGTCAAGATTTCCTGTTGGGTGGATGACGGTAAAGTTAATATAGAGGTGGAGGATAAAGGATCGGGTTACAACCCGGGCCTTATTCCCGACCCTACGGATAATGGTAATTTAATGAAAAATTCCGGCAGGGGCGTCTACCTGATCAAGAGACTGATGGACGAAGTCAAATTTAATAAAGCCGGCAATGTGATAACGATGATGAAGCGAATCGAATGATAAGAAATAAGGAGATGCTACCATGAGTGTTAAGATCGAACCAAAGAACGGCCTTACAGTTTGCCGCATTGACGGAGAAGTGGATATCAATTCAAGCCCGGACATAAAGAAGTCTTTCGATAAACTGATATCCAAAAAGACGCCTAAGATCGTTGTCGATCTGTTCAAGGTGACCTACGTGGATTCATCGGGCTTAGCGACGCTGGTTGAGATATTGAAGAATATGAAGACTTATGGCGGCAGGATGAGGCTGGTTGGGCTAACGCCCAAAATAAAAAGCCTTTTCGAAATAACGAAATTGGAGAAGCTTTTCGAGATCCTCGGTACCGAGGACGAGGCGATCTCAACGTTTTAGAAAGAAGAGATAATGAATTTCATTGAGAGTATAGGCAGTGCCATAATTACGACAGGCCGGCATGTTAAAGACGTGCTGGCTTTATTATTTGATACGTTGTATTGGCTTGCCGTAGGCCCGCTAAAGAATAAATTCGTGAAGCGCGACAGTATCTTTGACCAGATGGTATTCGCCGGTATCGGCTCGCTTATTATAGCCTTGTTCGTTTCGTTCTTTACCGGGATAGTGATTGCTATGCAGAGCGCTTATCAGCTCTCGAGATTCGGCGCGAATATCTACGTTGCGCCGATGGTCGCGGTTGGCGTTGCGCGTGAGCTCGGGCCCGTCCTTACGGCGCTCGTGGTCGCAGGGCGCGTGGGCGCGGCAATTACGGCTGAAATTGGTACGATGAAGGTCACCGAGCAGATAGAGGCGCTCGAGACGATGGCGTTAAGCCCGATAAGGTTTCTCGTAGTGCCGAGATTTTTGGCGCTTCTCATAATGCTTCCGTGCCTTACTATATTCGCGGATATAATGGGCATATTCGGCGGGTTCCTTGTAGGGGTTTTTAACCTTAAGCTCGATCCGTACAGATATTTGACATTTTCATTTCAGTTTATGCAGTGGAAAGATGTGTGGACCGGGCTTATTAAAAGCGTTACATTCGCGATCGTTATATCGATGGTCGGCTGTTATATGGGATTAAAGACCAAAGGCGGAGCCGAAGGGGTCGGCAAGGCAACGACGCTATCCGTCGTTACGAGTTTTATTATGATTATACTGTTTGATTGTATATTGACAGGGTTGTTTTACTTTACCCAGAAATAAATATGGAAAAAGAGATCGTAATCAAAGCCGAGAATGTCGTGAAGAAATTCGGCGACAGGGTTATTTTAAACGGCGTCAGCCTTGAAGTATACAGAGGCGAGACGTTTGTCATAATGGGAGGCTCCGGATGCGGGAAGAGCACATTCCTTCGCCATCTCATCGGGGCGCTTAAGCCCGACTCCGGTAAGGTGAGCCTTCTGGGTAAAGACTTAAGCCTTCTAAGTGCCGACGATCTGGACGCGATGAAGAAGAAGATAGGGATGTCTTTTCAGTCTTCGGCATTATTTGATTCGATGAACATAGGGGAGAACGTTTCGCTTCCGCTCAAAGAGCATACAAAACTCGAAAAAAATGTTATAGATATAGTGGTTAAAATGAAGCTTGAGATGGTGGGGTTAAGAGGATTTGAGAATCTGATGACGAGCCAGATATCGGGAGGGATGAGGAAGCGGGTAGGGTTGGCGCGCGCGATCGCGATGGATCCTGAGATAGTATTTTATGATGAGCCGACCGCCGGCCTCGATCCGATAGTCGCGGGAGTTATAGATAAGCTGATATTGGATCTCTCGAAGAAGTTGGCCATTACAAGCGTAGTGGTCACCCATGACATGAAGAGCGTCTTCTCCATTGCCGACAGGATAGCGATGCTCTACGAGGGGCGTGTTCTCTCGGTAGGAACCCCGGACGAAATTAAAAATAGCAAAAACCCGATGGTCCAGCAATTCATTTCAGGGTCGGCGGACGGCCCGATAAAGTTCTTTCAGCAGAAGGACGATTATTTAGAACAGCTTATTAAGTAAAGGAGAAGAGAACCATGAAGATCTCGAACGAATTTAAGACAGGCCTGGTTGTGATTGCGGCACTCGCGGTCGGCATTCTTTTCTGGGTCAAAACCACGGACTTTAATTCGCGTCCTTACAAGGTAAAAACTTATTTTAACTACGCCGAGGGTGTCAAGATCGACTCTATAGTGAAACTCGCGGGTATCGAAATCGGCAGAGTGGAGAGCATAAAATTTGACTATGTGCCGGAGACGAAGATCGAGCTTATCCTCTCTTTGGACAAAAAAGCAAAAATCCATGAGGATTCGATAGCCTTCATATCGACGTCGGGCATGATAGGCGACGCGTACATAGGCCTTACGTCGGGGTCGACTGACAAGGCGTTCGTGAAAGACGGTGCCCTGATCATGAGCGAAGATCCCGTCGAGATGAGAAAACTCATGAAGAAAGCCGACGCGATCTCCGAGAATCTTGACAAGACATTGATTGAAGTAAAGAGCCTTGTTACAGACAATAAGGCGAAGGTTGAAAACATAGCCGCGAATCTGGAAGAGACGACGGCCAACTTCAAAGAATTAAGCGAAGATTTAAAACGGCACCCGTGGAAATTATTGACGAAGGGTAAATAGGAGGGGTTATGATCAGAGCTATAAGAAACACGGCCTTAGCTTTAGGCGTTATATTTTTGGTATCCGTTTTATTATCCGGCATAGCTGAATGCAAAGATAAGACCAGTTTAATATCGGTGAAGGGCGAGCCTAAGATCATGAAACATGGGCTCTCGAATTGGAATGCATGTAAGCTTGATGCGGCAATAGATAACGGCGACAGGATCAAGACCTTAAAGGGTGAATCCGTAGAGATATATTTTTCCGGCAAGAGTACAAAGGTCGTGAAGATAGAAGAGAATTCCGACGTCTACGTGAGGAAGTGCGAATCCCCTTATTCGATAGAGCTTTTGAGCGGATCTGCCATGGCATATCTGGAAAAACTGCCGAAGGGCTCTACGTTTGAGATCAGGACTCCTACGGGTATAAGCGGAGCCAGGGGCACTGGCTGGGGCGTGACTGCCGGCGAATTAAAGACGATATTCAAAGCGTTTGAAAATATCATTTATGTGAAGGGTATTGACGCTAACGGCAACGAAATTCCTGGCGAACTTGTCGTAAAAGAGGGATGGCAGAGTATAGTGGATAAGTTCCAGACGCCGGGTGCGCTTGAGGAACTTGCTGCCGGCGATTTCGAAAAATGGCTCGAATGGAAAAATGATCTTTTAAAGAGGCTGGAAGAGCTTAAAAAACTTGGGTTCGAGGGAGCTGAAGAAATGGAGAATCAGATACAGGAACTCGAAGATAAGAAGAATACCGATGTAAGGGATGCCAGAGATTCGGACGGTGTAGGTAACAGGCTGGATTCAAGTGGCGGCGGCTATAACCCCCCCGGAGACGGCTATAAAGAATAAGAATAGGAGCCAATCTATATGAAGAAAAATCACACGTTATCGTTCTTTGTTGCCATAGGCGCTATATTATTTTTGGTGATATTGACGGATTCTTCGATAGCGAGCGTTACAACCGTTGAAGAGCAGGAGCCGAAGTTTAAGCTAACCACCCGTCCGTCCGAAAAGCTATTCATAGAGAGATCACCCTCCGTCAATGATCTGGTGTCCAATGTTACGGTGGGCGTGATCCAGGGTGTGGATTCGAACCCTCTATTGGATTCTACGCATAAGGCGGATAGCTATACGCAGGAGACGCTGGATGTGCATTACAAGTATCCGCTCCTTAAGTCGCTCTTCGGCGACACGAATTCAAAATTCGGTTTTAATGTGATGAACGTCAATTACTATCGTATAAATGACGTGAACATATTCGATGCCGTAGTGGACGCGAATATCGAACAGGAATTATTGGGCAACCTTACTGTAAGCGCCGGTTACGTTTTTGAGATGATGTGGTTCCCGCACGATACGAACGGAACATATGCGGCAAATCAGGTAAACACAAGCATCAAGCAGAAGATAGTCAAATGGCTTTATCAGAAGGCCACATATAGATTTCTTGTCAAGAATTTTACCGAAAATAAAGTGCTTCTGGGGAATAAGACACGGGGAGAATCTAACAGAGAGGACTCTAGAAATGTTTTTGAACATGAACTGGGCGCGTACATAGGTAAGAGCACAAAGGTTAAGATCGTAAACCAGTTCTATTTCAACGAGTCGAACTACACCTATGTCGATTATTATGATTATTTCAATTACAAGATTGGAGGATCCGTAATACAATTTTTTACAAAAAAGTTTTACGGTATAGGCGGTTTTTACTATCAGAGGCGTAATTACGACAGCAGATACGAGGCGGACAGGCAGTCGCGCCAAAAAGATAACCTGTATACCGTCACGGGATCTCTCCTCTACGATCTGAATAAGAACATATCCATGTTTATTAACTATTCCCATAGTGAAAATCACAGTAATGAACCGTTGGATAGGTATGTTGACAGCCTTTACTCGGCAGGCATATATTACGCATTCTAAATAATGAAAGAAAAAAATTCCCGCAAGCTGTTCGTCCTTTTGGCTGTGGTTTTTGCCTCAGTCCTGATAGCCGCGATATCCTATTTCAGGGTTTTTGATAACTATGAATTAGGTCTCTTAGACCTCAGGTTTCATACCCGCTTCATCAAGCCGATAGTCAGCGACAAGATCGTCGTCATCGAGATAGGCGAGGATTCCATCGAGAAGCTCGGCCGTTTTCCGTTTGATAGAAGCTATCATGCCATCATGGTAAATGCCCTCTCTGAATTCGGAGCAAGAATGGTCGGCTTCGATCTGCTCTTCAGTGAATCAAGCGTTCATGATGATGATTTGAAGGACGCCATAAAAAAATCCGGCAATGTCTATTTACCATTTGTATTCAATTTAAATGATAAAAAGAGAGGGGATATTCTTTCGGCTGATGGTTATCTGGTCCGGTCTCTCGATATCTTTATGCCTTTTATAAAAGGGGGCGGACATATAAATATTGTGCCTGATATCGATGGAAAATACAGGAGAATCCCGATCTATATAAGGTATGACGGTGCACTCTATCCTTATATATCGTTTCTGATGGGTTGCGATTATCTTGGGATCTCTCCGGAAAAGATGAATATTCCTTTCGATGACAATTCGACGGTTATGGTTAATTTTTCCGGCAAGTGGGGGCATACATTCAGGCATTATTCATACGTTGACGTCCTGAAAGCTTATTCCGACCATTTGACGGGACAGAAGCCGGTAATCGATCCTGCCATATTTAAGGATAAGATATGCATTATCGCCCTGACCGCGGCGGGGACAAGCGATATTCACCCGAATCCACTCGAGACCCTGTATCCTGGCGCGGGAATGCATGCTGAGCTCCTCAATTCAATGATTAATAAAAGATTTCTTGTCCGCCTCTCAAGAGAGATGAATTTGGCTATATTGGCCATATTCTGCGCGCTCATTTTACTTATGACGTTCATGTTAAAGCCCATAAAGGGGCTCGCGGCCCTCATTTCAGCAATTTTGGTTCTATCTCTATTATCGATACTGCTTTTTAACTTCTTCGGTATATGGATGGACCTTGCCTGGCCTCTGGCCTCCGCGGTTTTGTTGTACATAGCCCTTACCTTATATAAGTACATCAGTGAATGGAAGAGGCGCATTTTGATAGAGAACGAACTTGTTATAGCTAAGAAAATACAGGAGAGCTTTTTGCCGAAAAAATCGCCGGAAATTAGCGGTATCGACATTGCATGCTCGATGTTCACGGCGCGCCAAGTTGGGGGCGATCTTTATGATTTCTGCGAATTCTCGCCTGATATGTTCGGCGTGATGATAGGAGATGTTTCGGGCAAGGGAGTACCCGCGAGCCTATTCATGGCCATGGTTATAGGCGCATTCAGAAGCCTTGTCAGGGCCGGTGAAAGCCCCGAAAAAGTGCTCGCGAATTTAAATAAAAAGATATTGAGCGAATCATCGTCGAATCTTTTTGTGACCGCATTTTACGCGATATTTAATTTAAAAGAGAGGGAAATAGTTTATTCCAATGGCGGGCATTTGCCTGTAATACACCTGATGCCGGGGGGCGCTATCGCTTTCATGGATTGCGATGATGGGACGCCTCTTGGCTTGATCGAAGGGCCGTACTTGAAAAAGACAGTGAAATTTGGGCCTGGAGATATGTTCGTATTCTATACGGACGGTATTACCGAGGCTATGGATGCGGCTTCGGAGCTTTATGGCGCTGAAAGACTCGAGGCTGTGGTAAGGGCAAATAAAGGCCTTTCGGCAAAAGGCATACTTGGCGCGATCGAAAAAGATGTGAGGAAATTTGAACCAAAATCGAAGCAGCATGACGACATGACGCTCATCATTATAAAGGTATAGGAAGGGCAAGATATGCGCGAAACGACCAAGATATTGCTAGAGGTAAGTAAAATAGTAAGTTCGTCGCTTGATCTGAATAAAGTGACAAACCTCATCTTAAAAGAGTCGATAAGGGCCCTTGACGCCGATCACGCGTCGCTCTTTCTGATGGATGATGAGTCGCATCTGGCGCTTGCCTCTGCGATGGGTTTTAGCAATGACGAGATAGATAATATAAAGCTTCTGGGGAGCTGGGAGGTTATAAATAATCAGCTTGTCCGTAACAAGAAAAGCCTTATAGTAAACGATGTCCACCATAACTCAATATTTAAAGGAAAGAGCCTCCCGTTTTCAAGCGAGAAGCTGCCGGTAAAATCTTTCCTGGCAGTACCGCTTGAAAAAGACGATAAAATCGTGGGTATATTAATTGTGAGCAATAAAAAAAGGCCCGGCCATCTTTTTGGGGAAGAGGATAAGAAACTTCTGATCGGCCTTTCGAATCATGTTGCTATAGCACTTCTTAATGCCAGACTGCATGAAAATCTGAAAAATCTTTTTATAAGCACAGTTAAGTCGCTTGTGAGGGCTATTGAGGCTAAAGATAAATATACGGGAGGGCATTCCGAACGAGTGATGCAGTATAGCCTCGCGATAGGGAGAGAGATGAAGCTTGGCGAAGAAGCGCTGGAAAATCTTAGGCTTTCGAGCCTTCTTCACGATGTGGGCAAGATAGGAATAAAGGAGGATGTCCTGTTTAAGGCCGGAAAACTTTCTCATTCCGAAAGGAATAGCATAATGAATCATCCTTTAATAGGGGTGAGGATAGTAGAGAAAATAAATGAATCGAAAAAAATAATCCGCGGCGTCAGAGAACATCACGAACGCTACGATGGTAATGGATACCCGGATCATTTAAAGGGGAATGCCATATCACCGGAAGGAAGGATAATAGCCGTGGCCGATACTTACGATGCTCTTACTACGAACAGGCCGTATCAGGACAGCTACTCAAAAAAAGAAGCTTTCTTCGAAATAAAACGTGCTTCATCGACGCAATTTGATCCGAAAGTTGTGAAGGCATTCGTCTTATCTTTTTCAAAACATCCGGATACTTGGGGATTCCAGAAATAATTGTAAAATGTTATGGTATAAAAAAGTTAGTTTTTATACATTGACAATTTTTCTATATGGTATATAGTTATATGTAAGAAAACGAAAAGGTAAAACCGTCGTGAGGCGGTGACGCAAAACTAAGGGTCTAATAGAAAGTTAGATAGCCTGGTTACCGAAATTTTTATAAAAGGTAATCAGGTTTTTTATTTTACATCACGATAAAAAGTGGGGTAGGATTTTTTGTATCTACGATATTCAGAAGTTTTAAAAAGAGAGGGTCTGATATGAAGGCAAAAGTAATTTTATTGACGGCAATTTTCGTGTGCATGGCAGTTGTGGCCGGTTATGCTGCCCCAGTGTATTTATATTGGGGTGCTGATTGGAAGACGCCATTAAAGCGGTCTACTCTTGACAGCGGGGAGATCTACGAATACTACAATGAGATAAGGGTCCCCGGTTCTAAAGGCGGCGGATATGGCAGGCTAACCCTGGCTTATAAACCTTCCACTGGCGGATATATGACATGGGATTGGGATACGCTGGAAGTAAACAGCCAGGTAGTAGTTAGCGAGTATACAGGAATATACACTCCGCCAAATAATTATGCTTGGAATGAAGGCCAGCCGAACGATATTCAGGCTTCGGAATTGCGTACCGAGTATATCTATGATTACTACACGACTAATGCAAGTTGGTGGCAGGTTGATACAACATTGAATGGGTGGATCGAGCGTCAAAAGACGATTTACGATACCGATGGCACAACGGTTCTTGAGAAGTATTTGCGCGATACAACCGGGCGCCTGGTAAAAGATATCCATACGGGGGTCAACACTTACTATACCTACATATATCATACCTCTCCTGGAATGGAAAATGTCATTCATTACAAGGAAGAATATACATACAACGAAGCTGATGAAGCGTCCATATTGGCCGGTACCGCAGGTACATTCGTTGCATCGTACGAATATATCGATACAAATTACATGGTGAAAAGAGAAAAAGATGCCGGCGGGAATGTCACCACAATAACAACGCTTATTCTGGATGCCGGAGGTAACTCCCATAATAATACATATCTTGATCTCAGCAATAATGTTCTACATGTTTATAACTGGGACGCTTCCTGGAATCTGCTTAGCGTTAAGAAATATTATCCGAATGGGAATGTAGAGATATGCACGCCGACTAGCCCTTCAGATCCTGTATGGCCGCTCGTAGAAAAGGTAGAGCCTGACAAGATCAATGCAGCCGGCGATTATTTCATTAAAGGCGTGAACCTGCCGTGGGTTAACTACGGATACAGCCTGGGTCTGTCTGCTAAAGATGGTTCGCATTTGGGTTTTTCGAGAAGCCTTGAGCAATTGTACGATAAGATGGACAGTCGCAAGGGTGACGTAGTAAGAATATTTTTATTTACAGATTTCAGGGCAGGTTTAAAACTCAATACGGATGGCACTATATGGACGGATGCCCTCGGCAACTATGCCTTCACGGATAAAGTATATGAGGATATGCAGGCCCTTCTTGATTCGGCAAGGGCGTTGGGTGTAAAGCTTATGCCGGTCCTATTCGATTTTACCATAGCCGACGGCAAGTCGGGCGCGGACCTCGGTGAATTTACAACACTCATTACCGATGCCTCTATGAGGCAGAAACTGGTAACTCTTTTCAGTGATTTCATTACGACTTTCGGGAACGACTCGTCTATTTACGCATGGGATATTATGAATGAGCCCGAATGCGCCTCGGCAATCGTGAATTTTTCAGATTTGCAGGCTTTTGTAGCGGCATTCAGGGATCTGATCCATACGAATGCCGTAGGAGCGAAGGTTACGGTCGGAAGCCTCAACAGGACGACGATGGTAAATAATTGGAAGGGGATGGGGCTGGACATATACCAATTCCATTACTATGACTCGATGGAAAGCACAAATCCTCTGGATTATGAGGCGCTGCTTTTAGGCCTTGATAAGCCTATCATAGCGGGAGAGCTGGATCCGACCAATGTTGTCGACAAATTGAATACGTTGAACAGGAATGGTTATGCCGGAGGGCTTTTCTGGGAAGACGAAAGCGGTTATACTATAAGCGATGCCGATTATGCCGCGATCGAAGCATGGTACGATGGCACGAAGTATACCTATTATCAGCCTTCCGGGAGGCTCGAATCGGTTACGAAGACTACAGTGGATACGTATGGCAATGTCTACTACCACTATATGAATGAAGACTTCTATACGGATCTGGTCTATGGCTCGAAGTACGGCAGGGTCGACAAACAGGTGCTTGGTGCAGTCGATTCTGACAATGCGATAGCGTACGAATATGATTATTTTACCGACAGCAGTATTATCAATATAAAGCGTTGCTATCAAAGCGCGGACTACTCGGATTCGTCAAACCCGATCCTTACCACTCTGCTTATTACCTACGAATACAATTCATCGGGAGTTATTGTCAAGAAGACTCTCGCCTCAGGCGACTTCATCAACACAACCTATTATGCTTCCGGCAATAAACAGTATGACGCGTTCTTTGCGCCAGGCTGGGCTTGGCAGAAGACGATCGAATACTATGATGCCAAACCATCAGTCATGCATTACCAGTGGGTCACAGACGCCAATCCCGGGGTCGACGGGGATGACGTATATTATGAGTATGATACGAATGAAAAATTGGTATTCAAGAGACTCGACACAGGAGAGAGCTATACTTACGATTCCTCGAACAGGATAATATCGCATACTCTCGCCTCAGGCGACTTCATCAACACAACCTATTATGCTTCCGGCAATAAACAGTATGACGCGTTCTTTGCGCCAGGCTGGGCTTGGCAGAAGACGATCGAATACTATGATGCCAAACCATCAG
>JBAZUO010000028.1:0-16574 GCA_041661345.1 Candidatus Omnitrophota bacterium
CACCTCATCCAGTTATCAGTTTCATACACTCGTAATTACGCACACATACCGCCACTTCGCAGGGCGAACAGGATAATTTTTTGCTTATAACCGCATCATATTCGCCGGTCGGCCCGTATTTTTTAGGATCAGTCGGCCCGAATATCGCAAGAACATTTGCGCCGACAGCGCATCCCAGATGAAGCGGGGCGCTGTCATTGGTGATAACTAGCTTCGCGCGTTTGAGAAGGCCAGCCAGCTGCCGGACGTTCGTTTTATTCACAAAGTTGTGCGCGGCGTGTTTCATTTTCGCCATCACATCGCCTACCAAAACCTGGTCTTCGTTTTGACCGATAAAGATAATGTTTGCCCTGCATTCCGATACCAGGCGATCCGCTACTTCGGCAAAACCTTCCATAGTCCATCGCTTTAAATGGCTCTTCGCGCCCGCATTGACAACAACTATCGGAGTGATGATACCTTCTTTCTTCAGCAACGAATCGACATATTCCTCGTCCTGCCCTGGGATGTGTATATACGACTCCTCGTCCGCCGCATCTATCCCCAGCGCCTTCAATAGATAAATATGCCTCCTCTTCCGGTGCATAATATTGGATGGGTATTTCCTGATCGTCGGCGTCCTGTATTTAGGGGCGAGAAGAATCGGAAACACGGTATTGCGTATATCAACAACGAGGTCATATTTTAATTTTTTAAGTTTCAGCTGAAGCCTTCTCTTGTCGACGATAGGCATGTGCTTATCATATATTATAAGTTTAAACACGGCAGGATCGCGCTCAAATATCTCTTTACCCTGCGGCCCCACCATCACATCTATCCTGGAACCGGGGAACGCCTTAGCCAGGATCCTTATCACAGGCGTCGTGAGTATTATATCTCCGACGTTGCTTAATGTTATCATAAGAATACGGTTGACTTGCGACTTATCGATCTTCATCGCCTTTAAGCATCCTTTCCGCAGCCAAGAAGACATCTTCGACCTTTATAGAACGCATACACTTGTTGTCGGTGCAGGTAATATCATAGCAAGGGATATCGCACGGCACGTCCGACGAGATCACCGAGTATCTTCCTTCCCCGTACGGCCCGGTTATCGCACTCGATGTCGGGCCGAATAACGCTATCACCCTGGCCTTCATGGCCACGGCAAGATGCATAGTCCCGGTATCATTGGCAATTACCAGAGATGCGGTTTCGAAAATAGCGGCCAGCTGTTTCAATGTGGTCCTGGAGCATATATTGACGCTCTCATGTTTCATCAGTTTTCCGATGCCTTCCGCAAGGCTATATTCCTTCCTGCCGCCGGATATCACGATCTTCGCGCCTAACCGTTCTATGAGGAGATCGGCAAGCGCGGCAAAGCTCTCTTTCGGCCACCGCTTCGGGTCCCAATTTCCCCCCGGGCACAAGACTACCGTAAGATCCTTCTCCTGGACATTATTCATACGCATCAGTTCTTTAGCGTAATTTCTGTCCTGGTTCGTTATAAAAAATTCATATGAAGCGCTGACGGGTTTTATGCCGACATGCCTGGCTACATTCAAAAAATACTCCACCTTGTGGATAGGCTCATCCGGTTCCTCGACCACACCGGTCAGTAACATTGATCTGTTCTTCGTCGGATAGCCTATTAATTCCCGGACACCGGTCAGCTTTACTATCAGTGCCTTTGTGAAAGACCTGTGAAGCAAAAAAGCCGTATCGAATTTCTTATTTCTCAGAAGGAAGATCAATTTCAATTTACCGAGAAGGCTTTTGTGGACACCTTCCTCATCATATATTATGATTTCGTTTATGCGCGGGTTATCCTGTAGTATTTCCGCGCACCTCGGGTGGACGAGGCATGTGATGTGGCTATCCGGATGTGCCTCTCTGACCGCCCTGATGAACGGTGTCGAGAATAGCACATCCCCGAGCCAGTTGACATTCACTATCAGTATCCGATTACTCATCACGATATTCCTTGACCCATGTGTATATACCGCTCGTCTCAAACCAGAATACAAAAAGGTTGTCGGATGTGCGCGAGATCTTTATCCTCTTTATAGCATATATGTCATTGTTAGGCTGATGCTTGCCCGGATTTGTGGCGACCGCGCATGAATATCCGGCATCCCTGACGGCGTCTTCCACCTTCCGGTCGTGCGCGCCTATCGGATAGCAAAAATATTTGACATTGCCGCCTATTTTTTCCTCTAAAACTTTCTTCGACTTTTTTACCTCGCTCTCCAGGACGTCAGGCGCCACATCCGGAAGCCAGAGATGCGCCATCGTATGACTACCGATGGAAATTATCCCGGAGTCCGACATTTCTTTTATCTGGGCCCATGTAAGATAGCCGGGCGTATCAACTTTATTGACAATTACGAATATCGCAGCCGGAAGATTATATTTCTTAAGAACGGGGTAGGCGTACTTGTAATTATTATCATAGCCGTCATCGAACGTTATCGCTACAGTCTTGGGCGGGATCCTCTCTTTTTTCTCCAGGTATGATGTTATTTTATCGAGGGTCACAACGTTATATTTATGCTTATACAGAAACTCCATCTGCCGCTGAAAGCCTTCGGGTGACACCGATAACTTTGTCATTTTATCATTGTAATCTATCGAGTGATACATCAGGACAGGAACTACATAGCCACCGCTGAACAAGAGGACGAGAACCGACAATGCCGCGATCAATAATACCGCTATTATAATGAGCTTATTTTTCACGCGGCCACTCCTTCGTATAATCCGATCATTTTGCCGGCCATGTCATCCAATGAAAATTTCTTGATCGCAAGCGATCTTGCGTTACTGCCTAATGTTTTCCTCATATCGTTATTCTCGATGAGCTTCAATATAGCGCGACTTATAGCGTCGGAATTACCGACAGGCGTCAGGAGGCCTGTAACGCCGTCCTCTATCGCATTCCTGATTCCGCCCGCGTCCGAAGTGACGCAGGCCTTACCTGAGGCCATCGCCTCCAATAACGCTATCCCGAGCCCCTCCTTCACGGATGGAAACACAAAAATATCCATAACCGACAGGCAACTGTGCGTATCCGGGACTGAATGCAGGAAATGAACCGAATTACTAATGCCGAGAGAACCGGCAAGATTTTTTAAAGGAACGTCCTCGTTACCGTCTCCTATTATTACAGCCTGCGCGTCCGGACATTTCGATATCACTTCGGCCATGGCGTGAATAAGGAACTTCTGCCCCTTAACAGATGAAAGCCTTCCGATGGTTCCTATGATAGGGCCTTTCTTCAGGCCGAGGCCGCGCTTCGCGTTTTCTATTTCGCCGGCAGTGCAGTCAGCCGTAAAATGATCGATGTCAACCCCGTTATATATCACTTCTATCCTTTCATCCTTTACGCCCAGATCACATACGAGATGTTCTTTTACAGCGTCGCTTATCGCGATCACTTTGTCTCCCCATGTGTCGAAAATGCCCCTGGCACGTTTCTTGAAAAATCCGTGGCAGGTCGTTACATAGGCAACCCCCGTAAGTCTCGATGCGATCACGCTGGCCACCTGCGAAACCCTGGTATGGGCATGAATTACATCTATATTTTCATCCCGGACAAGCCTGGCTAACTTGAGCGCCGACATCAATACCTTTGGTGCAAATTCAAACTTCGTCTTTAAATTTAGCTTTTTATGCGGTATCCCGCGGTCGGAGAAGGCATTTTCCAGGACACCTCCGCTCGACGCAACCATCACATAAACGCCCTTGGCCTTCATAGCCTTTGACAGGCTTAGTATATAATGCGATATCCCGCCGATGTTAACGTGTGTCGTTACTTGCAGTACTCTCAAGAAGCTTCTCCTCTTTTAAAAATCCCTTCATCGCGTTAAAGACCTCTTCCACGGTTATCTTCTTCATGCACAAAAAGTTTTTCATGCAGGTCGGGCTGTAGCACGGAACGCATTTCAACTCGCCCTTTTTGCATATCACGACACAATTCCTGGACGGAACCAGGTGCCGTGCCGGGTCTGTCGGGCCGAATAACGCGACGACATTAGCGCCAACCGCTGAAGCGATATGCATGGGCGCGGAGTCCGGTGTTAAGAATACCTTAAAGCGCCTTATCAGGCACGCCAGTTCCATGAGGCTCGTCCTGCCCACGGCGACTATCGGCTTCGATCTGGTCATGCCCACTATCCGGCTTGCAAAATCGGAGTCGCTATTCGTCCCTGTCAATACAACCCTCACGTTCAGTTCTTTAGCAAGGAGATCACAGAGCTGGGCTATCGACTCGCTCGACCAATTCTTCGTAATCCAGCGCTCGGACGCCCTGATATTGATCCCCGCCAGCATCTGTTCGGGCTTTACCCAATTATCGGCCAAAAATCTTTGCGCTGCCTCTTCGTCCGATTCGGACGGCCAGAGCTGCAATTTCTTATCGACGATCTTTATGCCCGAGAGCGCCAGGGTCCTCGCCTGATGATCTATAGGATCCAGGTACGGCGCGTCATCCTTGACGGTTTTATTAAGAAGGAATGATAATTTTTTATTACTATAGCCATATCTCAGCACCGCAAGGCTCAAAACGGCAAGGATATGGCTCGACCTGCTGTTCTGCAGGTCAATGACGATATCAAATACCGATCTGCGGAGCCCGATGCCCAAACGCCACAGGCCACGCAGGCTCTTATGCCTTTTTTTCAGATCGCAGACAACGAGATCATTTATATACGGACATCCGTCAAGTATCTCTCTCGACTGTATCCCCACAAGGACTTTGATATTAGCCCTGGGATACTTTTCGCGTATCGCCCTAAGGGACGGGATCGATAATATTACATCGCCTATCGCGCCGATCTTTATCACGAGTATATTCTGGATCTCGAGCGCTTCCTGGTAAACGGAGAGCGTGCTCTCCATCATTTTTTCCAGATTGAAACTCGATTCCACACGAGAGCGCGATTCTAGCGCCAGCGACCTCCAAAGCGTTCTATCCGTATAAAGTTTGAATATCTTCTCGGCCATCTCCGGAGGATTTTGCGGAGAGCAAAATAATCCCGTCTTGCCGTCCTCCACTATGTCCACTATCCCGCCGACTTTCGTTGTCACCACCGGCACGCCTGAGGCATGCGCCTCGATTATCACCCTGCCGAATGCCTCGGGTGTTATCGTGGCCGATACCAGGACATCGAGATCTTTCATAACCAAAGGGACATCCCCGGTAGCCGGCATAAAACGGATCGTATTAACAAGGCCGAGCCTTCTGATCAGTAAATCAATATCTTCTTTATATTTTTCTTTCGGGGCCTCTCCGACGATCACCGCGCGAAGCTGCGGTATTTTGCGGCCTAGAATAGAGACCGCTCTTATAAAATCCACATGCCCTTTAAGCGGAGTGATCCTCGATACCATACCTATTACAAATTCCTTAGATCTTCTCGAGTCGGGATCCCTGAATCTGAATCTTGCTATATCGACGCCCCTGGGCACAAGCCGTATCCTTTCATACGGGACGTTGAAATCATGCGTCATGTGCTTGGCCATTATATTCGACGCGACTATCACATACTTGCCCCACGACATCGATTCGCTCATCAGGTGTTTTTTGTAATAACCGTGAGCCGTTGTTATAAATGTCCTGCCGGTCGTCTTACAGGCAAAATACGCTATAAATGCCGGAATGCGAGAACGAGCATGGACGATATCGATATCTTCATGCCTGATGACCTCCTTAACCGCGCCAATCATCCTTATCATGCTTGAGAGCGACTTCTTGCCCACAGGAAGATTGTAGTGCCTGGCACCAACAGCGTCGAGCTCTCTCACGAGCCTGCCGCCGGCCGACACCGTGATAGCCTTATGCCCGTGCCTGACGAGGTACTTGGCAAGATCAACGGTCCCCGTCTCCACGCCTCCGACATCAAGTGATGGAAGTATTTGTAAAATGTTCATATCAACCTTCGAACCGCCGTAAAGATCTTATCATTGTCCGACAATTGTTTCGGCGGCGTTTCGTTACCCCAGAGCTTATACAGGAATATCTCGAGGTGTTCCGGTTTCGAATAAGTAATATATTCAGCCCTCTTCAATGACGCGAACGCTCTTTCGTGTTTTGAGATACGGGCGGTCTTCTTCTCCGGCATGAAAACCGCTACCCTCTTACCCGAGCTTATGGCCTCCGAAACCATCGATATCGACTCACCCGAAACTACAAGGATACTGCTTAAGTCCAGTATACCGCCGACCACGTAATCATAATTCTTATCATTGGCTATCACGACAAGCTTACATCTCTTGTTACCGTCAAGCTTTTGTCTTATAGCCTTCTCAACTTCCGGTGAAGTGCGGCGCGATGTCGTAACAAGGATCTCGGCATCGACCCTTTCGCAAAATTTTAGTACATTGTCTATCGCGTTATCGATATTTTCCCTGGTCAGAGAAAACTCAGGATTGTCGCCGCCTATAAGCATCCCCACGACAGTCTCTTTTTCTATTTTCGTAAGGCCTTTCAGCTTCTCGCCGTCCGATTTCAGCTTTTCACAGCTTACGGGATTCGGCGCAAGCATCGTCGTAACTACATTTTTCCTATTCGGCGGCATGTCATGCTGCGGGATCATAGCCAAGCCAAATTTCCTTAATCCCATGAATATATCCGGCTTCATTACGATGACATTCTTGGCGTCATTCTCCTTCGACATGTATATATTTACCGGCGCGGCGGCTGAGCCGCAGGAGACTACGAAGTCCGAATACGTCTTCATAAGCTTTTCGTAAGTCTCACCGGTAAGACAGAACTTCATGCATCTCATGCATCCCTGACAGCGCCACGTCGCAAATGCGGCGCAAATTGATAAAAGCGTCTTCGAAAATTTATTTTTGTACTTAATATCGACGATCTCGACCTTTGTGTCATCGATATTATACCCCTGGGTGGTACGCGCCTTTTGAATTTGTGAGGCAATAGCTATAGACTGATTCAGATGCCCTGCCTTGCCGTCACTCAAAATAAGAATGGTCCTCACCGGGGTGGACTTCCACCTCTTATGAAGCCAGAGCCATTGGTCCGGATACTTCCTTATATATGATTCCAGAAGCTTTGTGAATTTTTGCAGATTCTCCCTTACATCGTCCGGAGATTTTGTGGTTTTAAAATCTATATACTCCTCGATATAAAGCTTATGGTACGGCCCGCCCGTGCGCACATTGAAATTCGGAAGAATTAATGAACCTGTATGCTTGGCCATCTCGAACGGCCCCGTATGACATGACGCAGGCCTGCCGAAGAAGTCAACAAACATACCTTTTTTTCCCGCGTCCTGGTCTGATAGAATACCGACTATATTTTTACCATAAAGCGCCTTCAATATATTTTTTACCGACATCCCTTTTCTTATTACCTTACAGCCGTTCGATTCCCTCAATTGGTTCAAGAGTTCGTTCAGGCGCTTCATCTTCTGTTCTCTGACCAGGACCGTTATCGGAAAACCTATGACTGAGCTCACCAGGCTCGACAACTCCCAGTCACCGAAGTGAGCCGTAAGCAATATCGCGCCCCTGCCTGATTTACCGGCATTTTTCAGCCGCTGAAAATTTACAACATCTACATACCGGTCGACATATTTTTTATTTATCTTGGTAAGGTTAAGAACCTCGATGAACGTCTGGACCATATTCTGATAAACGCGTTTCGTGATTCCCTTCAATTCCTGCGGCGATTTTTCCTTTGCGAACGCCGCCTTTAAATTGGCATATGCTATAACACGCCTGCGCCTGTTAAAGAAAAACGCGAGCCTGCCCATATGCCTTCCGAACCATAACGAAATGCTTATGGGGATGAGGGAGAATACCTTATTAAGCAGCCTTACGATTATATAGGCTATTAAGTCTATCAATTAAAAGCTCCTTTCCCGCGACTATATCCATCTCGACGATCAGAGTCATGGGAATGTATTTTTCGAACGACAAAGACATCCTGCGGATCTTCACTTCGTCCTTTTCGGTCATCAACACAAAATCGAACTTCCGCTCATCACATCTGCGCAGTATGTGCGCCATATCGATTTGCGTGTAGTTGTGATGGTCGGGAAATATTATATGCTCCGCTATGTCGGCGCCGAAATCCTTTACCGTCTCTTCGAAATACGACGGATCACCTATGCTGGAAACAAGTATCAGCCTCTTCCCTTTGAAATATGTAAGCCCGACATCCTTTCTGTTCCTCAGATCACGGATACAAACCGGTTTATGTACCGCCTCCAGAAAAATTATGTCACTTTTGTAGCGTTTGAGCTCTGACTTTATTCCGTCAAGGTTACTTTTGGTTTTATCTATCTTTGTAAATACCACTACATCCGCGCGTTTAAAGGCAATCAGCCTCTCCCTGAGTATGCCGCGGGGAAAGAGCTCCCTATTGCCGAACGGATTCCGGGAATCCACAAGCACTATGTCGAGATCTCTATCGAGCTCCCAATGCTGAAACCCGTCGTCGAGCACCGCCGTATCGCTGCCGTAAAGCTTGATGGCCTTATGCGCAGAGCGCGCTCTGTCTTCACCGACCAATATGGGTATATCCGGCATCTTTTTCTTGAGCATATTCTGCTCATCCCAGCCGTAGCCGCGTATCAGGACACTGATTCTCTTTTTCAATTGATCGTTCAATATCCTCGACAGGCATATCACAAAAGGCGTCTTGCCCGTACCGCCGAGCGTCAGGTTACCTACGCTTATGACCTTCATCGGCACTTTTTTGCTTTTAAATATACCGAATTTATAAAGAAGGGCTCTTAAGAATATCGCGATGCCGTAACAAAGGGATGCAATATACAAAAGGAATTTTATCGGCGCAACTGCCGAGCCTTTTCTTTTATCGGTCATTAGGGAATAGATAAAATTACGCATACTTTTTTATAACCTCTACATTCCTATCGGTCGCTCCGCGGTTATCGGACACTACCTGTTTCGCGTTCCTTCCCAGCTCATCCCTCTTCGTCTTATCGATCAATAACATCCGCACAATCTCTGTCAGTTCTTTATTATTCGATATACACCGAGCCGCGTTATGCTTCAGAAACGATGCGGAGATATCCCTAAAATTGAACATATGCGGCCCGAACAGGATCGCCTTTTCAAATATCGCAGGCTCTATCGGATTCTGGCCGCCATGTTTTACGAGACTGCCCCCGACGAATACGATTGCCGCATATGAATAGGCGCTGTTAAGATATCCGATCTTATCGAGAACAGTTACTTGCGTCTCGCCTAAACCGGCTGATTTAACCTCGCCCCGTACCTCTGACGCCCTGTCAATATGGCGTGGGGCGATAAGCAGCTTAAGCTTCGGAAAGTCTCCCAGAAGCTCCTTAAAAGATTGTATAACTATACTCTCCTCGCCACGATGGGTACTGCCGGCGACAAAAAGTTCTTCGTCGGCTTTTAACGATACCGTCTCCCTCAAAGTCTCCATCGACTTCAGGTCGGCATTGATATCGACGTCGAATTTCATATTGCCCGTGACCTCTACTCTATCCTTCGGCGCGCCCATCGAAATGATACGTTCGGCATCGAGCCTGGATTGCATGCAGAATCTACCAACCCTGGCGAGCGTATCTTTAAGTAATGGTTTTGCCAGTATATATTTGCCTATTGATCTATCGGAGATCCTTCCGTTTATGAGTATCGACGGGATACTACCATTCGACAACTCCTTCAAAAGATTGGGCCAGATCTCAGTCTCTATCATGATATAGACGGCCGGCTTTATAAGCGACACCGCCTTCTTTACAGTGAACGAAAAATCGAGAGGAAAATATATTACTACAGCGTCCTGCGAGAATAATTTCTTCGCCAGATCATTTCCTGTCTTCGTGATCGTGGATAACACTATCTTTTTGTCAGGAAAAGCGCTCTTCAATTTTGGGATGAGGCTCTTACACAAAGAGACTTCGCCGACGCTCACCGCTTGTATCCATATCGCGCCGTGCGCATCTTCCAGCAATTTACGCTTCTCGGGAGCAAAATTGCCGAACCTCTCCGCAAAATCTTCATGCAGCTTGCCTTTAAATATCAGCACCGGCAGATAGAATATCGAGAATACGAAAAACGCTATATCGTAGAGCATTATTCCTCTTTTAACGCAGTCATGTATTCATTGATAAATTTCTCTATGTAGCTCAACATCTCCTCCTTAGCCATGGGAGGGCTCCCCGCAACCCAAACAGCAAAATTATAGAGTACCTGTGTGTCAGCCTCTATCCACTTATCATTCTTATATAGCACATACATCAGCGTTACCATAGCTATACGTTTATTACCATTCTGAAAAGGATGGTTTTTAACCATCAGATAGAAAAGAATTCCAATTTTTTCGGTAAATGATGGATAAAGGTCTTTGCCAGAAAAAGTTTGCAACGGCGCCGATAAACAGCTTTCTAAAACATTGGGGAACCTTGTAGCAAAATCAGGAATGGGCTCATTAAACGATAGCCTTTCTCTGGTTAAACTAAAAATGATATGTTCAATCTCGTGTAAAGTGACTGTCTGCATTACTCTTTACCAAGCCTCTTTAAAACGTCCCCATATTCCTGGACCGTCTTCCTTACCGCTTTTTCAATAACTCTTTTCTCTTCGTCTTTTAATGGCTTTCCATTAATATTCCTATTTTTTTTATCTATGGCATTGGCCGGAACAGCGTAACTTCTCCCTATCTTTATAGCCTTTATATCGCCTTTTTTCACCTTCTTATAAACAGCTATTCTGCTTATACCTAGTATCTTAGCCAATTCCGCAATAGATATATACTTTGGATTTTCCATAACTCACTCCTGTGTAATGTGTTATACATGTTAACCTATGCCATTCAAGTTAACTATTGTTAACCATATCGATTAAGTTAACAATTGTTAACTTAACTATATCATATTACTTAATCGAAGTCAAGTTTCAGTAGATTATTAAACCTAAGCAAAATTTAACGGCTCAACACCACGGCTTCACGTCCATTTAACTACCACTATCGACTGAAAAATTTCCTCGCTCGAACCTGGACAAGTCTAAAGCTAATTTTAAAAACAACCCCTTCTTTACATTCTTCCCATTAAGCCTTTTCTTGCTTTGCCCATTCCTTTTTCAGCCTACTGATCACTTTTTGCAACTTGTCAAGAAAGTTTTCCCTATTAAATGTTTCGTATTGACAGTCTCTTTGCAACTTACTAGCATATTCTTCTTGCTCAATACACTCTTCAGCCAGTATCAACACTTTTCTTTTATATGCTATTGCAGCACCAACTTCCATTAAAACCCAACTACTAGTTGACCATTTCTCATCTTTAAATTCTTTAGAAGGCGTCAATAGGGCAAGAAAAAAACCAGATTCTTCAATTTTAGACAAGATATCGTCGCTAATATAACCTAAATCATCAACCTTCCCCTCCTTGACTTCAAATCCTATTTTGGTTAATTCATTTTTTATTTTTTCGCATAACTTTTCTTCTTTAAATCGATGTGCTAAGAAAACTTTCTTATTAGATCCGAAAGGAACCCAATTCTCAAAAGGTTCTAAGTATGCATTCATATTGAGAATATTTTGTTCAACAATTTCCTCATATCGTTTTTTACCATTACTTGTTAAAGTCGCTGGGAGGCCTGTATACTCTCCTGGCTTCTTAACACTATTGAAAATTTCTTCCAAATCATCGCTAGACGGTTGCGATGAACTAACTAGCCCTATTTCATTTAGATGGCTTAACTCTTCAGCAAACATATCCTTATTGCACCAAGCATAATCTATTAGCTCGTTTAAAAAAACACCTGTAGGTTTTTTATAAATACATCCCAATATATCTTCTTGAATTTTACGTCGAACCCTAAACTCATCAACTGGTGACTTAAGCTTTGAAATTTTTTCATCAATGTTATTTATATCATCATGCAATACTTCTATTTTTTCACCATCCTTACTTTTATTATCTATTTTAGAATAAGCAAGATTTAAGCCCCTGCCCAGCAGGTATTCATCTACCCTTATATCATCCCATGGGATAGAAGCTTGCATAAGTGTTAGTCCAGAAACATAAAGGTAGATGACGGCAAAAGCCTCTGAACGTGTATTACTATTGTAGGCACCCAATGTTATTGCTTTTAAATCACCATATTGCTGCAATTCTGCGATAATAACAAATTTTTCACCACTTTTACTCTTATACCTTGATTGCATACTTTTACAGATGCCTTCTTTTCATAAAACTTATATAGACTATTGTAGACTATTGTACCGGGTACAAGCTTCCGATTCAACCTGTCCCCTAATCAGTAAAATTTTTCGCTGCTCGCCGCAAAAATGTGATGTGGCGATGTGGTTTGTGAGGGCCTTAAAATTGGCCGGCAGGGTCCGGACAATTTTACGGAGCGCGATTTTTACATGGTTAAAAATCGCGCGTCCCGAACAAACCACTCGACACAGCACATTTCTTGCTGTATCGAAAAATTTTACTCCTCCTAAGCACGCGGATGCGCCTTGTCGTAAACCGTTTTAAGGCGCTCCATCGTGACGTGCGTATATATCTGAGTCGTCGATAAGTTCATGTGGCCGAGGAGCTCCTGGACGCTGCGCAAGTCCGCGCCCCTATCCAATAGATGCGTCGCGAACGAATGGCGAAGCGAATGCGGCGAAATATGCTCGGCGACACTCGTCTGCCGTACGTATTTATCCAGGATGCGGCGTACGCTTCTATCGGTGAGGCGTTTTCCGGATTTATTCAGGAATACCGCGTCCTTATCCTTGACCTTATCATCACTACGCCTATCCATATACTTTCTTAAAGCCGAAATAGCGAGTGACCCGACCGGGACTATGCGGTCTTTCCGGCCCTTCCCGAAAACCTTTATGACCTCGCTTATAAAATCTACGTCATCCGCATCAAGCCCGACAAGCTCGCTCACTCGTATCCCGGCCGAATAGAGCGTCTCCAGGATAGCCCTGTCCCTTAAACCGGCAGACGTATCCTCCGGCGGCGCCTCGACAAGCTTTTTAACCTTGGCTACATCGAGGACAACGGGCAGTTTCTTATCGAGTTTCGGCGTAGAGATGGCTGTTATCGGATTATTCTTTATATGCCCTTCCCTGAATAAAAATTTGAAGAAACTCCTTAAGGACGCGAGCTTTCTTGCTACTGTCCTCTTCGCATAATTTTTATTCCTCATTTCCGCCAGGAACTTTCTTAATGCGAGATGGTCTATCGACGTAATGTCCCGTTCGCCCAAAAAAGACGCAAAAAATTTCAGGTCTACCTCATAATTCGTTATCGTGTGAGGAGACGAATTCTTCTCAACCTTGAGATAATTGATGAATTTTTCGATATACCTTTGCATTTATGCTACGACTTCTCCCTCTTTCTCCGGAAGCTTTCTCGCGGTGTATGTGCATTTGGGGTAGTTGGTACAGCCGAAGAACGGGCCGCGCACCGAACGGCGTTGGACAAGCTCCCCGCCGCAGCCGGGCGTCGGGCATTTGACACCGCTCGTGATCGATTTGGCGTTTTTACATGTCGGATAATCCGAGCAGCTTAGAAATTTTCCACGGCGACCCCATTTGATTATCATCGGCTTACCGCAAAGATTGCAGATCTCGTTAGTAGCGCCTATCTCCTTCTTGACATCCTTCATTTCCAGCTTCGCGGCCTCGGCGGAATGTATGAACGGCGAATAGAAGGCCTTCAACACCATCAGATAGTCCGTCTCTCCTTCCTCGATCCCGTCAAGCTCATCTTCCATCTTGGCGGTGAACTCCACATCCAGGATCTTCGGGAAATGCTTCATGAGAAGTTGTGAGACTACAGTGCCGAGTTCTGTGGGATGAAAATAACCGGAAACCCTGTTAACATAGTCCCTGGCTGTTACAGTCTGGATTATCGGCGCGTATGTCGACGGCCTCCCTATGCCCAACTCTTCGAGCGCCTTTACGAGCGTTGCGTCCGAATATCTCGGAGACGGTTTCGTGAAATGCTGCGCCGGCAGAAGCCCGAGAAGATCGAGCACCTGTCCTATGGAAAGCTCCGGCAATTTCGCTTTAGCGGCGTCATCGCCGTCCTCCTTCTCCTTTTCGATCTCATACACGGCGGTATATCCGTCGAATACGATCTTCGCGGCGCCCGTCTTTAGCAGATAGTCCCCTGCCTTTATATCGACGGAGGTCTGTGAAATTATAGCGGGACTCATCTGGCTGGCTAGAAATCTGTTCCATATGAGCGTATATAATTTTAACTGGTCCGGCGATAGGCAATCTTTTACGGAATCCGGGTTTCTTAACGGAAGCGTAGGCCGTATAGCCTCATGAGCCTCCTGCGCCCTCTTTCTTGATTTGTATACATTCGGTACTTCCGGATAGTACTTCTTGCCGTATGTCGTCAGTATATATTTGTGCGCATCGGCCTGGGCGTCCTTCGAAATCCTTACCGAGTCAGTTCTCATGTAGGTGATAAGGCCTATGCTTCCTTCGCCGCTAATCTCGATACCCTCATAAAGGGTTTGCGCAATATGCATCGTCCTGGCTCCGGAAAATCTCAATTTATTGAATGATTCCTGCTGAAGTTTCGACGTCGTAAAGGGCGGGTAAGGATTTTTCTTTTTCTTCGATTCCTTGACATCCGCGACGATAAATGTTTCTTTTTTTAGAGTATCCGCTATCCTGTCCGCTTCTTGCTTGCTTTTTATCTCAACTTTTATGTTCTTACACTTATCCAGTTTCGCCGTGAACTTATCCTTCGACTGATCGGGCTTACGCTTTAACTCAGCCTCTATATCCCAGTATTCCACCGGATTAAATTTTTTGATCTCTTCTTCGCGCTCCACGATGAGCCGCACCGCAACCGACTGAACCCTGCCGGCAGAGAGCCCACGAGCAACCTTCTTCCACAGAATCGGGCTTATCGTATATCCGACAATCCTATCGAGGATACGTCGCGCCTGCTGGGCATTGACCAGATTCATATCGATCTCTCTGGGATGCTTGAAGGCATTCAATACGGCATCTTTGGTAATTTCATCGAACTCGACCCTGTAAAATTTCAGCTTCTTGTCGGCAAGCACATTCCCAATATGCCAGGAGATCGCCTCGCCCTCTCTGTCAGGGTCGGCGGCCAGGTATATCGCCTCTTTATTCTTCGCATCCTTCTTTAAAGCCGAAAGGTTCTTCTTTCTGTCCTTCATTACGATATATTCGGGTTTGAAATCGTTCTCGACGTCTACGCCGAGCTTCGATTTCGGCAGGTCTATTATGTGGCCCATACTGGCCACGACCGTATAATTCTTGCCCAAAAACTTATTTATCGTCTTTGCCTTAGCGGGTGACTCTACTATTACCAGATTCTTGCTCATTTAGTTTTCCTTTCTTACGAAATTTTTTCCGGGTAATTGTTTTATCAACTTTTTCAATTCCAAATCCAATAAAACCTTCGAAACATTTGCAGTGGCAAGTTTCGTCGCCTTGGAAATCTCGTCTATATAGACCGGCTTATCCGATAACACCTTGTAAACTCTCCTCTCGTCATCCGTCAGAGAATTGTAAATATATGCCTTCGTTTTAGATGATATCTTTTTGTCTATTCTGGCCTTCTCTGCCTCTTCGATAGGTGCGATCTCGGCGATATTCAGTTCTTCCAGAATATCATCTACAGACTGAACGAGCCTGGCGCCGTCTTTAATAAGATCGTTTGTTCCTGAACTTGTCTGGGATGAGACTTTACCCGGCACGGCAAATACGGTCCTGCCCTGTTCAGCCGCAAAGTTTGCAGTTATAAGCGCGCCCGAATTTCTCGCGGCCTCCACGACAACGATACCCAGTGATAATCCGCTTATGATACGATTACGCGCCGGGAAATGCTGTGCCAAAGGCGGCATGTCATCTTCGTATTCGGTCACTACTGCGCCCGTCTTTGCAATCTCCTCGTATAATTCTTTATTTTGCGGCGGGTAAATATCGTTGTGCCCGCTTCCCATGACAGCTATCGTCCGGCCTTTCGCCTTGAGAGCTCCCCTGTGAGCCGCGGAGTCGATACCGACAGCCATTCCGCTTACAACCGTCATGCCTCGCGCGGCAAGCTCGAAACCGAACTTCCCCGCCGTCTCGAGTCCGTAAATCGATGCCCGGCGTGAGCCTACGATCGCCACAGCCATCTCATCCTGTTCGAGAAGCACCCCATTCACGTATAATTGCTTCGGCGGCGTATGAATATTCCGCAGATTCTTCGGATACTCCGCATCGTTGGGTGTAATTTTTCGTATAGCCATAAATCCTTCTAAATTTTACGGGTCCTGCCGCGACCTCGGCTTTTCTTTCTAGGGCTCGCACGGGGTTCACAATCAATTAGTACTATACACGTTGTGTCTGTATGCCCGCCAGGATTGCCTGCAACCGGACTAGCATAATCTGGGTCGCGGGCTTACTATTATACAATCCTAAACGGCGGGCACCCCCATCCCATGCTCGCCCATAAGCGAAAAGCCTTCAGTCGCGTCACCCGTAAAATTTCCTGTCTGCATATCCCAGTAAAATTTTTCGCATCGCCAAAAATGTGATGTGGCGATGTGGTTTGTGAGGGCCTTAAAATTGGCCGGCAGGGTCC
>JBAZUO010000029.1:0-14811 GCA_041661345.1 Candidatus Omnitrophota bacterium
CTCTCGCCTTTTTATAGGACTCTATTCCATCCCTTACAGCCTTCTCTATCGAACGCGGCGTTATCTTGTTAACGTCGTTAAACTCCAGCTGAATTTTACGCCGTCTTTCCGACTCGCTTATGGCCTTCTTCATCGATTTAGTTATCGTATCGGCATACATGATGACCTGTCCGTTCAAATGCCGGGCGGCGCGGCCGGCAACCTGGATGAGGGACGTACCGCTCCTCAGGAAGCCTTCTTTATCGGCGTCGAGGATCGCGACAAGCGATACCTCGGGCAGGTCGAGCCCTTCCCTGAGCAGGTTTATCCCGACCAGGCAGTCGAACTTATTGAGCCTCAAGTCTCTTAATATCTCTACACGCTCTACCGCACCTATATCGGAATGCAGGTATTTAACCCTGATCCCAAACTCGCTTAAGTACCTCGCCAGGTCCTCGGCAAGACGCTTGGTAAGAGTGGTGACAAGAACCCTCTCCTTCTTCTTGGCCCGAACCCTGATCTCTTTCATCAGATCGTCCACCTGATTCCTGGTGGGCCTTACATCTATCGGAGGATCTATGAGGCCTGTCGGCCTTATGATCTGCTCAACTATATTGCCCTTCGACCTTTCCAATTCATAATCATCGGGCGTGGCAGATACGAATACCGCCTGAGCAATGAGTTTATCAAACTCTTCGAATTTGAGCGGCCTGTTGTCGAGAGCCGAAGGAAGGCGGAACCCGTATTCTATCAGAGTTTCTTTTCTTGCCCTGTCTCCGTTATACATACCTCTTATCTGCGGAACCGACACATGCGATTCATCTATAAAAGTAAGGAAACCCTTCGGAAAATAGTCTATAAGACACCACGGCCTGGATCCGGCATCCCGCCCGGAAAGATGCCTCGAATAGTTCTCTATACCGTTACAATATCCTACCTCCCGCATCATCTCGATATCGTAATGCGTTCTCGATTCCAGCCTCTGCGCCTCGACAAGCTTATTCTGCGATCTCAGTTCCGATAGCCTCGAGCCAAGCTCGCCCTCGATCGATTTAATAGCATCCTCGATCCTGTCGGGTGTCGTTACAAAATGTTTCGCCGGATAGATGCCAACCTTCTTCATCTTATTTATGATATTGCCCGTCAGCGGGTCTATTTCGTATATATGTTCGATCCTGTCACCCGACTGCTCTATCCTGTACGCGGTCTTCGTATAGGCCGGGAACGCCTCTACAGTATCGCCCCTCACCCTGAAAGTCGATCTCTGAAAATCGTAATCGTTTCTTGTGTAATGGATCGAGACGAGCCTCTTCACGATCTCGTCTCTCGAAATTTCCTGCCCTTCCTCCAGAAATAAAAGCATCTCGCCGTATTCTTCCGGCGAGCCTAAGCCATATATGCATGAAACGCTGGCGACTATTATGCAATCGTCGCGCGACATAAGGGAACTCGTCGCGGACAATCTCAACCGGTCTATATCCTCATTTATAGAAGAGTCCTTCTCTATATATATGTCGGCATGTGGAATATAGGCCTCCGGCTGGTAATAGTCGTAGTAGCTAACGAAGTATTCTACCGCGTTCTCAGGAAAGAATTCTTTGAATTCACCGTAAAGCTGGGCGGCGAGGGTCTTATTGTGCGAGATCACCAGGGCGCTCTTGCCTATATTCGCGATCACGTTGGCCATCGTAAATGTCTTGCCGGAGCCCGTAACGCCGAGAAGTGTCTGATAGCGCTCGCCTTTTTCCATTCCTCGCGTCAGCTTCACTATGGCCTGCGGCTGATCGCCTTCAGGTTTAAATTTGGATACAAGGTTAAACTTTGCCATCAAATTAATTCCAACGACATATCGATATCGGCAACCGAAGACGTTATCGATCCGATAGATATCATATCGACTTTCGTCTTAGCATATTCCTCGATAGTATCAAGCGTTATACCGCCTGATACCTCCAGGAGGGGTTTGGCTTTGGAAAGCCTCCTTATGTCAACGCACGCCATCACATCCCTTGAGCTCATATTGTCCAGCATTATTATGTCGGGCTTGCCGGCAAGCGCATCGCTGAATTCTTCTATCGTTTCAACCTCGATCTCAACGACCGTATTTTTCAAACTCTTTTTTCTGATCTTCTCGACCAGACTCCTTAGGTTTACATCCTTACCCTGCTCACCCGCCCATTTTATATGGTTGTCCTTGATCAGCACCTGATCATACAATCCCATCCTGTGATTGCGGCCGCCGCCAACACAGACCGCATGTTTCTCCAGATACCTTAGTAGCGGCAGCGTCTTACGCGTGTCCATCACCGCCACGCCGTAAGGCTTGGCCTTATCCACCAACTGCCTAGTCTTAGTCGATATGCCGCTTAAAAACGACAGAAAATTCAGTATCGTCCTCTCTGCCCTTAAGATCGCATCGACATGCCCCTCAAGAAAAGCGAGTTCCTTTCCCGCGCCCACCGGGTCACCATCGTTACAATTGGGCTTGAACCTGACGCTGTAATCAACCTGCGCCATCGTCCATTCCGCTATATCCATACCGCAGACTACGCAGTCCTCTTTTGTAATAATGCTCGCCTTGGAGCTCGAGAACTTGTCTATCACAGCGCTCGTTGTGATATCGCCTTTTCCGATGTCCTCTTTCAGGGCCGCCCTTATGATCGGCAACGCCCTGTCTTTCTCGATCTTCATTATTCTATTTCACCGTTCGTGTCGCTTTCCACCGTGTTGGGCATACCCGTATTCGTATCATATGTTTGTCCCGGCGGCATTAGATTTTCTCTATTCACACCGCTGCTTTCCATTTCTTCGGCATCCGTATCTTCGGCTGCCTTTGCCGAAGCCATACCCTTATCCGATTTCGCCTTCACAGCGGAAGCCGCCTTTGCAACCGGGGCGGCCTTCTTCACATCCTCGGCGCCGCATAATCCCACCCACATCATAAAAATTGCCGCAACTGCTAAGCTTAAATACCTCATAGCCCTCTCCTTTTTTATTCGACCTCTCTTATATTATCCCTTATCTTTTCTATCTGCACTTCCAGCTCGTCCTTATGACGTTTTTGTCCGTCAACTACATCCTTTGGTGCCTTATCCGTAAACCCCTTGTTTTTAAGCCGTGCGGCTATCGACTTTATTTCACCGTCGATCCTGGTAAGTTCTTTTTCGAGTCTCGCCTTCTCCTTTTTGAAATCTATCAGGCCTTCAAGCGGAACGTATATTTCGAGAGATCCGATCACGGTAACAGCGGCATTTTTCGGTTTTGAAAATACGCCTACCTTGAGATCCGATATTCTGGCCATACGCTTGATAAATTCTTCGTTTTCAGATATTACACGCGCATCCTTCTTGTCATGCGTATTTACGATAACGTCGACGGCTCCTTGAGGCTCAATATTCCATACGCTTCTCATATTTCTTACGGCAGCGATAAGCTCTATGAGTTCCCCCATCAGACTCTCCGTCTCTTTCGACATCATCGGCTTTTGTATATGCGGCCACGATGCAATCATTATCGATTCATCTAAGGAGGCGTGAGGCAATTTCTGCCATATCTCCTCGGTAATGAACGGCATGAAAGGATGAAGCATGCGCAGGCTCTTCTCCAGCACTTTGTATAATATGATCTGCGTCGTCTTCTCACTCATCCTAGACTTTGCGATCTCAATATACCAATCGCAGAATTCGTGCCATAGGAATTCGTATATGGAATTGGCGGCCTCGTTGAATTTATATTCATCAAGACAATCGCCTATATGCGATAACGTCGAATATAGCCTCGACAATATCCACCTATCAGGTAAGGTCAGATCCGCATCTTTAAAATATACACACAGATCGACATTGATATCCTCCGTCTTTAAATTCATCAGTATAAATCTCGAGGCATTCCATACCTTGTTAGCAAAATTCCTTCCGAGCTCAAATTTGCTTTCGGAAAGAAATACATCCTGGCCCTGCGCGGTTATCGACACGATGCTGAATCTGAGCGCATCTGTGCCGTATTTTTCTATCATGTCTAGAGGATCTATGACGTTGCCCAGCGATTTTGACATTTTTGTGCCAGTTATGTCCCTGACGGTCCCGTGAATGTAAACATTTTTGAAAGGGATGCCGCCCATAAATTCGCAGCCGGCCATTATCATGCGGGCAACCCAGAAGAATATTATCTCCTGCGCCGTCACAAGAGAACAGGTGGGATAAAAATACTTAAGCTCCGGAGTTTCTTTCGGCCAGCCGAACGTGGTAAAGGGCCACAACCAGGACGAGAACCATGTATCCAGTACATCCGGATCCTGCTCAATATTCGTCCCTCCGCACTCCGGGCATTTTTCAGGTTTTACTTTAGCAACAATGATACCGCCGACGCCTTCGGTTTTCTGCTGACAGCTTTTACAATAATATACCGGGATACGATGCCCCCACCAGATTTGCCTTGAGATGCACCAATCCCGTATGTTATTCATCCAGTCGAGGTAGACCTTAGTCCACCTCGAAGGATAAAATTTTATCTTACCTTTATTGACGGCCTCTATCGCCGGCTTAGCCAGCGGTTTCATCTTAACGAACCATTGCGGCGAAAGCCTCGGCTCTATCATCGTGTGGCAGCGATAGCAGTGGCCCACGGCATGCCTGTGCGCTTCCGATTTTACGAACAGGCCTCTTTCCTTCAGGTCTTCGATTATCGCCTCGCGTGCTTCGAGGCGGTCCATACCTTCGTATTCACCGCCGATCGAATTTATCGTGGCGTCGCCGTTCATGATATTTATCTGCTCAAGGCCGTATTTCAGCCCCAACTCAAAATCGACCGGGTCATGCGCAGGCGTCACCTTAAGTGCGCCCGTCCCGAACTTAAGATCGACGAGCGGGTCCATCACAACTTTAAGCTCTCTATCTAATAGCGGCAGAATTATCGTTTTACCTTTAAGAGCCTTGTATCTCTTGTCTTTAGGATTTATAGCGATAGCGGTATCGCCCAGCATCGTCTCAGGCCTAGTCGTCGCTACGATTACATGCCCATCCTCGCCTTTGATCGGATATTTTATATAATAGAGCATCCCCTCGACATCTTTGTGCTGGCTCTCCTCGTCCGAAAGCGCGGTCTGGCATCGCGGGCACCAGTTTATTATATAGTTACCTCTATATATAAGGCCTTTTTCGTAAAGCTTTATAAATACATCCAGGACAGCATCGGACAGCCCCTCGTCCATAGTGAACCGCATCCTATCCCAATCACATGAGCAGCCGAGCTTCTTCAACTGCTTTATGATCGTAGAGCCATATTCCTCGCGCCACTTCCAGACTTCCGATATAAATTTATCCCTACCGAGATCCTGCCGTTTGATACCATTCTTCGCGAGCTTCCTTTCCACGACATTCTGCGTGGCGATACCCGCATGATCCGTTCCCGGCATCCACTCAGCTTCGTAGCCCTGCATTCTTTTAAACCGGATAAGTATGTCTTGTATGGTATCGTTAAGGGCATGGCCCATATGAAGAATGCCTGTGATATTCGGCGGGGGAATAACTATCGAATATGGTTTCTTGCCGGGATTCGGCTTTGCGCGGAAATATCCCTTTTCTTCCCATGTCTTATATATCCTATCCTCGACCTCGTGAGGATTATACGCCTTCGCCAACTCTTTCATCATTGCCTTTCTTACTCCGATTAAAATATTTCCTATTGCTGCTTATTGATAGGCTCCAGGGAGATTTTCATCGCGTTTAAATCCATCCTGACATTGAACTTGCTAAGGAACGTCATGCCTAACAGGCCGTCGCTGAACCCGGCGACCGGCTCTTCGCTGGTCAAGACAGCCGATACGACATTCCTGACTTCCGCGCCTTCGACTTTTACACTCTTCAATACAATCATCTTCGCCGGGATTGTCTGCCCTCCCGCAAGATGCAGCGTAACAGCATCTTTCTTCGGGTCACTCAAATCTATTCCGAGTTGACGAGCGATCTTATTTGAAAGCACCACCAGGGAGGCGCCCGTATCAAGGATCAATCGCACGGGGACAGTATCATTCAGAATGGCATTAACCAGTATATGCCTGGATTCTTCATCTCTGGAAAAGCTCGCCTCTTTTACCCCCTTCACCTCTCTTCGCTTCTTCTCCTGCTCTTCCCTGATCCATTTATCATACTCCGCAAAGCGCGTCTTTCGTTCTGCCGCAAACTCATCCTCCCTCTTTTCGAGATCGCTGCGTTTTTCGTCCCACGCCGAGCGCATATCCAGATGCTCATCGGGCGTCGATATTTCCATATCTCTTATCTGACCCCGTCCCAATGTTATCGTTCCGAAGCCTATCTCGACCTCGACGGAGTTCTTATCCGCGGCCTTTACTATGCCGTTGATGCTACCGCCATTTTTGAAATATATTGTATCGGCCGATGCCGGGACAGCGCAGACATATAGCAAGAGGGCGAAAAAGACAGCGCTACAGTGGAATATCTTTGTTTTAGGAATTATCACGGTTAATATTGGAAGAGGAATAATTGTTCAGGAGCGCCATAGCTTTTTCATTATCACTGGTCTCGAGAACCATCCTTGACCATCCTCCGGCAGAGGTTGTGACGTAA
Organism: Candidatus Omnitrophota bacterium; assembly: GCA_041661345.1. Lineage (GTDB taxonomy): Bacteria > Omnitrophota > Gorgyraeia > 2-01-FULL-45-10 > 2-01-FULL-45-10 > JAPLMI01. Next base: position 6,564 of record JBAZUO010000029.1, read on the forward strand.
ACATATCTGATGTCGATCTTGTTGGTTTTTAACTCCGTCGTTACGACCTTCAGCGCGCCGGGCTTGTTTTCAAGATCCACGAGCACCACCTCGGTCTCCTTCACGGATTTATATTTCTTTTTTCGTAAGGCGTCGACTATCTTAAGATTGGCATTCGTTATCAGCATCACTTTGGCAGATTTTCCATTTTCATATCCAACGATGGCCTCGATATTAACCCCTTCATTCGAAAGCATTGCCGATATATCGGCAAGTATGCCCACCTTATTTGATGTCGTTATTACTATCTCCTCGCCCAGCATTATATTTTTTATCATAGGCCGCTCCTTTCGGCATCCTTGAGCAGTTTATATTCGACCGAATCCACAAGCGCCTGCCAGGACGCATCGATGATGTTCTCCGACACGCCCATCGTCCACCAGGAATCCATCTTATCCTGCGACTGAATAAGAACGCGCACCCTGGCGGCGGTACCCGCCTTTTCGTCAAGCACACGCACCTTGTAATCGATAAGATGCATCTGGGCAATGTTTGGATAGAATTTTTTCAACGCCTTTCGCAAAGCGCTATCGAGCGCATTGACCGGGCCGTCGCCGAGAGAAGCTGTATGCTCAATTTCTTTGCCGACCTTAAGTTTTATCGTTGCCTCGCTCGCCATCTTACCGTCTTTATTTTTTTCAATGATAACCCTGAAGTTTTCCAGGTCAAAAAAATCTTTAAACTTTTTCATCACGCGTTTCATAAGGAGCTCAAGCGACGCCTCGGCCGATTCGAAATGGTAGCCCTTATTCTCCATATCCTGCAGCGCCTTCAGGATCTTTCCAGATTTCTCCCCGTTCTTACCTATGTCGAGATCCATATCCCGAGCCTTCTTCGCAATCATGGATTTACCCGATAGCTCCGAGATCAGAAGCCGCCTGTGGTTGCCGATAGCGTGGGGATCAACATGTTCGTAAGTCTTCGGATTCTTCAGGATCGCATTGACGTGAACTCCGGCTTTATGCGCGAATGCACTGTTGCCCACAAAGGGCTGATTGTCTTCGAGCTTAAGATTACATATCTCCGCAACAAACCTCGCAACTTCAACAAGCTCCCTTAACTCCATATCGGAAATACAATCCATCCCCAGCTTGAGCTTGAGGTTAGCAATGATCGAAATGAGATTGGCGTTACCACACCTCTCACCGTACCCGTTCATCGTCCCGTGAATCTGGACGCACCCTGCCTGTATAGCGGCGATGGAATTGGCGACAGCCATCTCGCAATCGTTATGCGCGTGCATCCCAAGCGGCGTTTTGATCACAGCCCTCACCTCTTCGATTATTTCAAAAACGCTGCTCGTCATGGCCCCGCCGTTCGTATCGCAAAGGATGATCCTGGACGCACCGGCATTTTCGGCGGCTTTCAGTGTCTTCAACGCGTAATCCTTATTTGACCTGTAGCCGTCAAAGAAATGTTCGGCATCATAAAAAACCGTCTTACCCTTCGACCTCAAAAATCTGATAGAATCCTCTATCATGCGCAAATTTTCGGAAAGCTCTACCTTAAAAACATCGCGCACGTGAAGATCCCAGGATTTTCCGAAGATCGTGATATATTTCGTATCCGCGCTGACAAGGCCCTTGAGCACTTTATCCCGCCCGGCCGTGGAATTCGCATGGCGCGTACTGCCGAACGCGACCAAATGCGCATTTTTAAGGCGGAGCTTCTTTGCGGCCTTGAAAAAACTGACGTCCTTAGGATTGGCGCCCGGCCATCCACCCTCGATGAATTGGATGCCCAGCTCGTCCAGCTTCTCGCAAACCTTAAGTTTATCGCTGACCGAAAATGAGATACCCTCGGACTGCGCCCCATCGCGCAGCGTCGTGTCATACAGTTCGATCTTAGCCATATGCCCTCTATTTTTTCTTTCCCAACCCGAATTTATCGTGTATAGCCCTTACCGCTTCCTCTCCATGCTTCCTGTTAACAACGCAGGAGATCTTTATTTCGCTCGTCGATATCATCTCGATATTGATGCCTTTGTCGGCCAGCGCTTCGAACATACCGGCGGCGACTCCCGAATGGCTTTTCATCCCTATACCGACGATCGATACCTTGGCCATGTCTTTGTCAAAGGTTATCTCTCCGGCGCCGACTTTCTTAGAAATATCCCTGGCGACTTTGATAGTTTTATTCAGATCCGAAGCAGGAACGGTAAATGATATGTCCGTTGCACCCGTACGCGATACGTTCTGAACTATCATATCTACGTTGATATTTTGCCTGGCGATATCCTTGAATATCTTCGCCGCTATCCCCGGCTTATCCGGAACATCGCAGATAGTGATCTTCGCTTCATTTTTATTTATAGCAACCCCGGAAACGACTATATCTTCCATCGCCCTTACCTCCTTAGAAATTATCGTGCCTGGCTTATTCGAAAAACTTGATCTCACATGAATCGGAACGCCGAACTTCATTGCGAACTCTATCGAACGCGGCTGAAGCACCTGCGCGCCAGATGACGCGAGTTCGAACATCTCCTCGTAGCTTAATTTGTCGATCTTCCTGGCGTTACTGACTATGCGCGGATCGGAAGTATACACACCTTCCACATCTGTATACATTTCGCAGGATTCGGCATTCAGCACTTTAGCCAGCGCCACCGCTGTCAGGTTCGACCCGCCCCTGCCCAGGGTAGTTATATCCTGATTCATACTTATCCCCTGAAACCCCGCCACTATGACTATCTTATCTTTAATTTCACTGACTATGCGTCTCGCGTTTATGTCTATTATCCGCGCTTTTGTAAACGCGGTATCGGTCATTATCCCTACCTGCGCGCCGGTAAACGATATGGCATCCTCACCAAGTTTATGTATGGCCATAGCAAGAAGCGCGCACGAAACCTGTTCTCCTGTCGAAACCAGCATATCGAGCTCTCTCTCGGACGGCTGAGGGGTAATTTTATGGGCAAGGTCTATCAATTTGTCTGTGGTATCCCCAAGCGCAGATACCACGACGACAATATCATACCCGCCCTTCCTGGTTGCCACGACCCTCTTTGCCACATTCTGGATCCTGTCAACATCGGCAACGCTGGTGCCGCCGTATTTTTGAATTATAATTTTTCTCGACATATCAAATTCCCTCTATCAATACCTTGGTCAGCGCCGCACCTGATTTAAATTTCACTTTACTCAATGCGGCGTTATTTTCGCTGAAGAGATCAAAGCCATTATGCGCTATGCCCTTTCCAGCCATAGCAAACGGCGCCGGATCGGATACGTGCGTCCTGACCGAGACAGGTGTCGCATGGTCTGACAGGACCATGAGGCGATAGTCTTTCGTCTCTTTCAAAAAATTCCATACCGCACCGACGACATACTTGTCAAAATTCTCTATCGCTGTTATCTTTGAACGGAGGTCTCCATTATGCCCCGCTTCGTCCGGTGCCTCGACATGCACAAAGACAAAATCTTTATTTTTCAGGGCCTCTACAGCATACTCCCCCTTACCCTGGTAGTTCGTGTCATAATATCCGGTAGCGCCCGGGACATCGATAAGCTCAAGTCCGATAAGTTTTCCTATGCCGTTGACAAGATCCACCGCTGAAATGACTGAGCCCTCGACCCCGAACAGGCCTTTGAAGCTCGGCATATTTGAATTGGTTCCCTGGCCCCACAACCATATCATATTTGCCGGATTTTCTTTGAGGTCAACCCTTACCTTGTTTATCTCGTTCTCTACCAGTATCGAGCGTGAATCCTGCATAAGCCTTGCCAGGATCTCCGATCCGCGCCCCGCCGGAAAATTTTTTGAAATACTGCCGCCCGCAATGTCATGCGGCGGAACACATGAGACTTTCATCAAATCGTTTAATTCGTCCTGAGATTTTGTTTTAATGACAAGAAGGTTCCTATAACTCTTCCCGTGATAAAATTTCAGTCTCTCCGATCCGAGCTTCTCATCCAGATATTCCATCAGTGTACCGGACTCTTTATCCGATATGTGCCCTGCGCTGTAATCGGCCATCGTATCGTTGGTCGCCGTTATGAGATTACATCTGAACGCGATCTCATCATGCCCCAATTCTATGCCTATATTGGCGGCCTCCAGCGGACCTCTTCCGGTGTAGTACGTTTTCGGATCATAGCCCATTATCGAGAGGTTCGCCACATCGCTTGCCGGCTTCATCCCGGAAGGAACGGTTTTGACCAGCCCGACCATGCCCTTCCTGACAATCTCGTTCATGTTCGGGATCTTCGCGGCCTCAAGCGGAGTCTTATTCCCCAGGTCCGCGATCGGGTAATCGCTCATCCCATCGCCAACAAGTATCGCGTATTTCACAAACCCATCTCCTTCAATACGACATCCAGTTTCGCCGCTAAAACTTTGGGTTTTTCTATAGTCGCGATCGCCCTGTCCGGATCTTTCAACCCATGGCCGGTCAATACGCACACGATTTTTACGGTCTTCGATTTAAAATATCCGCGTCCAACAAGTTTTAAAATCCCGGCGACACTTGCGGCGCTCGCCGGTTCTACGAAAACACCCTCTTTCGCTGCCAGCAGTTTATAAGCCGAGAGGATCTCGTCATCGGTTACGCTATCGATCAATCCGCCGGATTCATCTCTCGCGGCTTCGGCCTGCTTCCAACTTGCAGGGTTACCAATCTTTATAGCGGTCGCGATCGTCTTCGGATCTTTTACCGGATGGCCGAGCACTATCGGCGCGGCGCCTTCGGCCTGGAAACCCAGCATCTTTGGTAATTTCCTGCTTAAACCCGCGGCCTTATACTCCTTATATCCCTTCCAGTAAGCGGTAATATTGCCTGCATTGCCAACCGGTATCGCATGAAAGTCGGGCGCATCGCCCAGGCAGTCGCAGATCTCGAACGATCCGGTCTTCTGCCCTTCGATCCTGTACGGGTTCAGTGAATTGACGAGAGTTATCGGATATTTTTCCGCAATTTTTTTTACGAGTTCAAGGCAGTTGTCGAAATTTCCCTTCACGGCAATAACCTTCGCGCCGTGGATCATCGCCTGCGAAAGCTTGCCGAGGGCAATGGAGCCTTCCGGTATCAGGACGACGCACTTCAATCCCGCTCTTGCCGAATATGCCGCGGCAGACGCAGAGGTATTACCGGTCGACGCGCATATGACAGCCTTCGAACCTTCCTCGGCCGCCTTCGATATAGCAAGGGTCATCCCCCTGTCCTTAAATGATCCTGTCGGATTCAAGCCTTCATATTTCAGATAAACTTCTACACCCTTGCCGACAAGAGAGCTGATATGCCGCGCAAATATCAAAGGGGTGTTGCCTTCCTTTAGGCTAATGACCTTAGTCTTTCCGCTGACCGGCAGATATTTTTTGTAATTATCTATTATCCCGTTCCACATCGTATCAACCTTCCACTCTTATTCTGACTGATTTCTTTTTGATTATGCCTAATGCGTCTATTTCTTTGAGCGCTTTTGACATATCGCGTTCCAGCGCGTCATGCGTCATCATAACTATCGGCACAATATTTGACGCCCTCTTCTGCTTCTGGGTAACGCTGGCAATACTTATCCTGTATTTTGCCAATATTCCTGAGATCTTTGCCAGGACGCCCGGCTTATCTACGGCGGAAAATCGTATATAATATTTGGTCTTGACGTCATCCATATTCTTTACGCGTTCTACATCTTTTCTGAACGTAATGTATTCACCGACCTTAGGACACCTGGCCACGCGTTTGGATATGGCGATGATATCGCTTATGACGGCGCTTGAAGTCGGTTCTGCGCCGGCCCCCCGCCCGTAAAATAAATTGTCGCCGACCAGATCGCCTTTTACGAATATCGCATTGTAGACACCGTTAACATTTGAAAGCAGGTGCTTAGCCGGTATGAGTGTCGGATGGACACGCATCTCAAGCTCATCGCCGGACCTCTTGGCGATGGCCAAAAGCTTAATTGCGTAACCGTAAACTTTAGCGTATTCTATATCGCCCGGCTCAATATCGATTATACCTTCGGCGTAGATCTCGTTCGGCCGAACGGCGAGGCCAAAACCCAGAAGCGATAATATCGACAGCTTGTGGGCCGAATCGATCCCGCTTATATCAAGATGCGGGTCACACTCAGCGTAACCATTTTTTTGGGCAAGCTCCAGCGCCTCTTTAAAGTCCAGGCCTTCCTCGGCCATCTTGGTCAATATAAAATTGCTCGTCCCGTTTATTATGCCATAAATAAGATCAAGCCTGTTGGCTACAAAGCCTTCGCCCAGCGCCCTTATTATCGGGATGCCGCCGCCCACCGATGCCTCAAATCCTACGCATAGGCCCAATTTATTTGCGAGGCTGAATATTTCATATCCGGATTCGGACAGAAGCGCCTTATTGGCAGTCACTACATGCTTACCCTGACGAAGCGCTTCCAATACGATATCCTTAGCGGGATGAATACCGCCGACCAGCTCTACAACTATGTCAATCTTAGGATCATATAAAACCTTCGCGCTGGATTTAGTAAGGAGCGACTTTGCAACCTTTACCGGCCTCCTGGCTTTAAGGTTTTTATCACAAATCCTGACAATGTTAATATCAATGCCGCTCTTCTCTCGTATAAACGTCCTTTTGGACTTCAGAGCCTTGACTACACCGCTACCGATCGTTCCAAATCCGACAATTCCGACATTTATCTTTTTCATTTTTTCCCCTATAAATTGGTCGGGGGGACCAGATTTGAACTGGCGACCCCTTGCACCCCAAGCAAGTGCTCTAGCCGGGCTGAGCCACCCCCCGTCCGATTATGACCTATTATTATATCAAATATATTACATTAGGAAAGGATTTTTTATAGTAAATAAAAAAAGCGCAGGTATCGTTTTTAACCTACGCTGATAACCGAAATATCTGAAATTTCAAAAACTAAAAATATCCCTGTTTATCCTGAAACAAGTCCTTTGGTTTAGGCTCGTCAGCTGCCTCTTTGTAGAAATCTATATCTCCCGCAAATTGTCCGCGCGACTTATTCTCTATGTCGAGTCTGTCTGCCAACTCCGTACAACCTTTTGGCCCTGCCTGATTAACGACACTTACATTGTCGGGTTCCGACGCTGCGAACACAAAACTTTCGACAAAAAACAAAACAAAAATTACCATAAAAAAAACAAGCACTCTCTTCATAGGGATACAATTTTACACGAGAATTCCCTGAATGTCAAATAACTAAAACTTACTTTTTTATAACCTAATTTATATTGCTTCTGCCTTGGGGGTGCAAACCTTTAGATCATGTTTATATTTTTTATAAGATTGATATTGTCATAGAAAACCCCGTCTGCAGAGAAGGGTGTATCGGCCCTATCTCGTGTGGGTGGGGCTATTCGATCCGGTACCGCACCGGATCTTGTTTGAATCTATTAAAATTAATTACTGATTCTGGGCCTGCGGCTGTTGGATCTCTTCTGCCTTCTTGGCCATCTCGCTAACAAATCTGTGGTCTGCAGCCTGTTGAGCAGCTTCATCCTGAATGGCCATTCTATCCATGATCTCACTAAAATTGTTATTTTCAGCCTCCACTATATTTTCTTCAGTGTTTCTGATTTCTTCTGTTCCAGCCTGGAATTGATTGATAATATCCAACGGATTAATTAAACCGTCGCAGCCGAGTACCTCGTTACCATCCTGGTCATATACATGCGTATAGGTAATGCTACCCACGCTGTCTATGTCATAACCAACCGCATAGAGTTTGAAAGAGCCATTCTTGGATACGCCTATTACACCATCCATCTGAGTCAACATGCCACCAGCATAATAGGAATCGAGCTCATACCCCTCCGTTATATTACCGCTAGCGTCATATTTTACTTCGGATTCATTTTCCCACCACATTTGGCCGTCTTTAAGCGCTAATCCATGGTAATCCTCTTCGCTCAGAATACCTTCTTCATTATATTTATAGGTAGTGGTGCTCCCGATGAGAATATCGTTAGGATAGTCACGATATTGCTCGCCATACACAGCTTCACGAATAACGCCGCTACCAATATCTACCTTCACTTTTATTATCGATTCATCCTGCAACGAAAAAATAAACCCCAGCGCATCGTCCTCACTCGCCCAGTTGCCCCAATCATTGAGTTTAAATTCGTCAGGGTCTACGGTGTCTTTCAGGTACTCCAAAGCATTCTTATATAGGTCTATCCCAGCCTCATTTATGACAGACTTTAAAGCTATGGAGACTTCGTAACTGTATGTATTCGTCTCCCGGTC
>JBAZUO010000030.1:0-14595 GCA_041661345.1 Candidatus Omnitrophota bacterium
AATGCCCTTATTGTAACGGCATAGACGCCGACGATTCCCTGCGGCTTATGACCAATATAATCGTATACGCGATGCAGAACTAAATCACAAGGAGGAAGCATGAATAATGATATGAATTTAGAGCTTGAAGATGTATTAAATACGGCGGAGGCGGAATCGCCCGACATAAAGAGGGTCGAAATACTCCAATCCTCGATGGGGAATTTGAAGAGAGAGATAGCTAAAGTTATTGTAGGGCAGGAGGCCGCCGTAAACGATGTGCTTATGGCTATCTTAGCTAAAGGCCATTGCCTGGTAATAGGCGTGCCTGGCCTTGCGAAGACGCTTCTTGTAAAGACCGTAGCCAGCGTGCTTGATCTTACATTTAACAGGATACAGTTTACCCCGGACCTTATGCCATCCGACATAACGGGCACCGAAATAATCGAGGAAGATGTTACCACCGGAAGAAGAACGTTTAAATTTGTAAAAGGCCCGGTTTTTTCAAATATCATCCTGGCCGACGAAATAAACCGTACTCCGCCTAAAACACAGTCCGCGTTACTGCAGGCGATGCAGGAGTATAACGTTACCGTATCGGGCACCACATATAGTTTACCGGAACCGTTCTTTGTGCTCGCGACGCAGAACCCCATAGAGCAGGAAGGAACTTATCCTTTGCCCGAGGCACAGCTTGACAGGTTCATGTTCGACATACATATGACATATCCGAGCGAAGCGGAGGAGATAAATATCGCGAAGATGACAACGTCGGATTCGAAAATAATTCTGAAGACCATACTGAGAGCGGAGGAGATAATGGAGCTGCAAGCCATTGTCCGGAAGATCCCGATTGCAGAACATATCGCCCGTTACGCGGTAAAGATAGCCAGGGCAACCAGGCCTGAAAATGTATCAAGCCCCGATTTCGTGAAAAAGTGGGTCAGCTGGGGGGCAGGACCGAGGGCCGTTCAGTATCTGATATTGGGCGCCAAGGCCAAGGCTGTGCTCGAGGGAACATATAATGTAACATGCGAGCACATAAAGAGCGTAGCGCCTCTTGTATTGCGCCACCGGGTCATACCGAATTTCCACGCTGAGGCGGAAGGCGTTGACTCTATGAGGATTGTATTGAAGTTACTTGAGAGTGTGAAAGAGCCTGAAGGGGCGGATTATTTGTAAAAATTGATGATAAATTTTTCTATGAAGAAAATCATATTCGTAATAATAGCGGCGTTAGCGGTTTTTTTCGACCTATCGTTCGCGGAAGAACGTGTGGACGCGACATGCGGGCCTGCGCCGAGGCCTGAGGCTGCCTCAAGGAAGGCAGCTGAAGGCACGTTCCCCCTACCTCTGCCAGGACCTCCCCTCCGTCGTACCGAGAAGAAGCGTCCTCCCTCACCACCGCTCCTGATGGCAAAGGTAGAGTTCCGCGACACCAAAGAGTGGGTCAGCGACCCGGGTGATGCGGACAACCTCATGAATAAAGCCAAAAAGATATTGGGCATATGGTATCGCCACGTAAATATGCCGTCGCAGGAGCTCGTCAACCGTTTTAACGCGAACGTTAAGACAAAGACCCCGGTTTTATACCTTTCGGGGCATAACGCCTTCGATTTTACCAAAGAAGAACAGGATGCGCTCCGTCAGTATCTTATAGACGGAGGGTCTTTGATAGGGGATGCATGCTGCGGTAAACAGGAATTCAAGAACTCTTTCGTAAACCAGATGCGCGCAATATTCCCCGACAGGGAATTCCCATACCTGCAGGCGGATCATCCCTTATTCAGCTCTTTTTACAAGATCGATAAAGTTAAGAGGGTCGTATATGACGCCGCCGGCAATAAGAGCGAACTCATCGAGGTCCCAAAAATCCGCGGCCTCAATATAGGGTGCAGGACCGCCGTATTCCTGACCGAAAGCGACGTCTCATGCGGGCTGGACGGCCACACGCATACTTACGGCGATAGATACGCCGCCGAAGACGCGGCAAAGATAAGTGTAAATATGCTTGCATATATACTTGCCGAAAATAAGCTTGCCAAATTCCAGGCTACCACCACCACCGTCAAAGGGACTTCTCCCCGGCCAAGGCAGGAATTCAAGCTCGCCGTCCTTAAGCACAGCGGGGACTGGGACCCCAATCCCAACTCATTCCCCGCCCTTACGAGGGAACTGGCCGCCAACACAAACTTAAGTGTAAATTTTGAAAGGGAAGAAACGGATCTGAAAGACGTGAATATTTATAAATATCCGTTCCTCTTCATAACCGGCAAGAAGGACCCCAGGCTTACCAAAGAAGAATTGAGCATCTTAAGGCAATATGTGATAAGCGGCGGTTTTATACTGATAGACAATTGCTGCGGAAGAAAAGAGTTCGATGTGGCTTCAAGAGACTTCATCGCCAAGATCGTGCCCGAATCCAAACTGGAGAGGCTCCCCAAAGACCACGCCATATACAATTCTTTCTATAAGATATCCAGAGTTAAACACACTTTCGACGATAAAGATTACTTACCTGAATTGGAAGCAGTGACGGTAAACGGCAAGGCGATGATCGTCTATTCACCGCTGTCGCTTAACTGCAGTTGGAAACGGATGGAATGCCCTTATTGTAACGGCATAGACGCCGACGATTCCCTGCGGCTTATGACCAATATAATCGTATACGCGATGCAGAACTAGGAATAAAATATATGCTGGAACGCAGACATAAATATTTAGATCCTGAGATGATATCAAAATTAAAGAGCCTTGATTTTGTATCGAGGCTCGTGACAACCGGTACCGTCTCGGGTGTTCATAAGAGTTTACGCAAAGGTTACAATATAGAATTTTCGGAATACAAATCCTATGTTCCGGGCATGGATATACGCCATATCGACTGGAAAGTCTATGGCAAACGGGACAGGTTTTACATAAAGCAGTTTGACGAAGATACCAGCGTCAAGGCTTACCTGGTCCTGGATAAGAGCAATTCCATGGGGTATAAATCAGGCAGCCTGACGAAGCTTGAATATGCCGCGTATCTTGCGACAAGCATTGCCTATCTTCTTATCGCCCAGCAGGATGCGGTGGGGCTCGTTGCCTGCGATGACAAAATTTTAAAACACATACCGCCGCGTTCAAGCCCGGCTCACCTCGAGGAGATACTTACGTACCTGGACGGGGTGGTACCGTCATCTACCACGGATCTCTCAAAGACCCTAAACGACCTGGCCATGGCCGTAAAATCAAGATCGCTTTTTATAATAATGTCCGATCTTTTTGATAACCAGGAGAATGTGATAAAAGCGCTGAAGCGCCTCTTGTGCAGGAAACACGAAGTCATAATTTTTCATGTCATCGACCGGAATGAAATAGATTTCAATTTTAAAGATGCCCTTCTATTTGAAGATATGGAGACGAGAGAGAAGATGCAGACGCATCCGGCCCTGCTCAGAAGGAGTTACAGAAAAGCCATCGATCAATTTATAGGATTTTACAGAAATAAACTATATGAGACAAATATCGATTACATCCTTTCGGTTACCTCAGATCCCTATGAGGTAACGCTGGGAAATTACCTGGAAAAGAGGCTATAGTTTATAATATGCTCGGTGTAAATTTTATAAATCCCCTTTTCTGGTTGGCTGCCGTATCGATCCTGATCCCGGTATTCTTTCATTTCACATTCTTCCAAAAGGCTAAAAATGTCAAATTTTCCACTTTGAAATTCTTAAGGCAGAATCTTGAGAAGGCTGAGCGTAAAATAAGGCTTGAGCAGCTCCTTCTTCTGTTGTTACGCATGCTTATAATAATTTTAATAGTCCTCGCCATCACCAAACCTGTTGCGAAATTTTTGACCGCTCAACCAAGAGACTCTGTTTCCAGGAAGGTCGTTGTAATACTTGACGATTCCTACAGTATGTCATATAAGGAAGGCCCGGCGGCCTATTTTGAAAAGGCCGAAAAACTTGCGCAAAAAATAATGGCAACTATGACTAAAAAGGATTCACTTGTCGTTATTTCGGGTTCCCGGGGAAACGATATTCTTGCGCAAGGCAGCCACTGGAGATGCTTAAAGACCGATATCACGGGGGGCGTTAGAAAGGCCGTTTCTTTACTGGATGAGTCATCAGGCGTAAGAAAAGAGATATACATACTTACTGATATGCAGGCGATAGGATGGCATAAAGATACGCCGGCCCCGGGAGATATAGCTATTAACATAGTGGACATCTCAGGCAGGAATAAGGAAAATCGCGCCATATTGACCGGCGCCTGTAATCCTCCCGCATTTTTCAAAAACTTCCAGGTTAATCTGGAGAGTGTTTTATACTCAAGCGGTAACGATAACGCGCAGGTTCTATTGAAGGTCTTCAACGATGAAGTCCAGATAGCGGATAAAGATGTGAACGTGAAAGCGAATGAGGCATCCGAATATTCCATCGGTACACATATTTCAAAAGACGGAATAAGCAGATGCACTTTTGAGATACCCGAGGACAATCTTAAGGCCGATAACAGATACTACGTCATCGGCAAAAATATAGGCGATGTCAAATTGTTATGCATAGATGACTTAAACCGGGCAGATATGCCGACTCAAAATAGCATATTCTTAAAATGCATGCTGGAGTCTGCCGCAAGCTCCAAGAACGAGGCCTTATCGACGGTGCGCACAGAGGATTTATCGAACCTGAACTTAAACGATTTTGCATTTATTGTCGTTAATAATGTTAATTCACGTAACGATGCGGCTATGGAGAAACTGAAGCATTATGTAAGACAGGGCGGTTCGGTTCTGTTTTTTATTTCGTCAAATACGGATACGAAATTATACAACGAGATGCTCGTGACGCCGGATGGGGAGCTTCTGGGATGTTATCTGGAAGGGGCGGAAGGGCAGGAGGCAAGTAAACTCATATACTATGGTATTGCAAAGATAGATTATGCGGACCGGGTACTGAGGAATTTTAAACGGGACGGAGGCGCTTTAAACCAGATAAGGGTTTATAGGCTGTCTACCGCAAAAATACGAAAAGGCGCAAAAGCCCTGATAGAACTTGAAGGCGAAAGGCCTCTCCTGATAGAGAATAGATACGGCCTCGGGAATGTGTTTACTGTAACGACTTCTCTGGACAGGAATTCATCGAACCTGGCGATAAACCCGGCTTTTATACCGCTTGTATATCAGATGATTGCGTCTTCTTCCAAAATTCGCCCGGAGTTGGCCCAGGGATATATTGTGGGAAATAATATATCCGTTTCCGATTGCATACCGGCTACTTCGCGTAAGATAGGCATAACGTTCCCCGGCGGTAAGGCGGCGGAAATAGATCTTTCGCAGAATGCCGAAAACGTTATACCGGGAAATTTATTGCCTGAGCCGGGTTTCTATGTCCTTGACACCGGTGACAAAAAAATAGATTTTGCCGTGAACCTGGATACGTCCGAATCGATACTTACGGAAATTTCGCAGGACGATATCAAAGCCTTGATGCCTCAGGGCAGTAATGTTAAATTTTTAAAAACGGAAGAATTGGAAGCCCGGCTTCAGACGGAATTATCTATAAATTCAGGGATATGGTCGAAAATTTTACTTATCGCATTGATCCTCCTCCTCCTCGAGGGATATTACGCGAATAGGATAAATACACGGCATTGAGCCGGGAGATGAATATGCAAAGAAAGGCCTTTACCTTGATCGAGCTACTCGTTGTCATTGTGATAATAGGGATTTTAGCGGCCCTGATCATGCCGGCCATAGGCATGGCCCGCGAGTCCGGCAGAAGGGCGCTATGCGTAAGCAACATGAGGCAATGCTATATGTTCCTTACCCTGTACGCAGATGATCACAAAGGTAAATTTCCAATCTCGAGCAATCCTCAAGATTTTGATTTGTCATCATCGCCGTATCCATCGTATATAGAGGATTACGGTATATTGATATGTCCCAGCTCAAAAGACACCAAATGGGTATCAGGACAATTCTTGCCCAATAATTTAAGCTATATGTATAATAACGCGAATTTAGGCATAGATTCGGGATCAGATATTTTGTTAGGAGCCGATAAGGTAGTGAACGCGGATTTTGTTACATTATCAGGAAACGATAACCATAAAACATACGGTGTCAATGTTATGTATGTTGACGGCCATGTTAAATGGCATAAGACCGTTCCGGCGGCTACCTGGTTAAAATATGTTCTGTAAATTATCATTTTTGGATAGTCGGCCTGCGAAGAGCATTAAGTTAAGAGGTGAATATGAATAAAAAAGCTTTCACTTTAATTGAGTTACTCGTTGTCATTATGATAATGGGAGTTTTACTGGCTTTGATCATGCCGGCCGTAGGTATGGCGCGCGAATCCGGCAAAAGATCAATGTGCGTGAATAATCTGAGGCAAGGTTATGTGCTTCTTACGGTATATGCGGATGAACATAATGACAAGTTTCCCAGCATGTCATCCATTCTGAATGACTCTGCATCCGTGACATCAATTATCGAAGACTATAGTATATTAATATGCCCCGGCTCAAAAGATACAAAATGGGCTTCAGGGCAATTCCTGCCTGCCAACGTAAGTTATATGTATAATAACGCGAATTTAAGCTTAGATTCAAAGTCAGATAGTCCGTTAGGAGCCGATAAGGTAGCGAACGCGGATCTTGTTACATTGTCACAAAATGACAACCATAAGAAGTACGGTGTTAATGTTATGTATGTTGACGGCCATGTTAAATGGCAGAAGACCGTTCCGGCGGCCAGCTGGATAAAATATGTTCTGTAATAAGGCGTAAAATACACGAATTTATATGGAAAATATAAGATTATCATTTTTGAATAATTGGCCGGCAATCGGCGTTATCGTGCTTGGCCTCTTCGCCGTACTTTTTTCAATCTGGTCATATAAGGGCCTTGCCGCCGTTGTG
Organism: Candidatus Omnitrophota bacterium; assembly: GCA_041661345.1. Taxonomy (GTDB): domain Bacteria; phylum Omnitrophota; class Gorgyraeia; order 2-01-FULL-45-10; family 2-01-FULL-45-10; genus JAPLMI01. The sequence continues at coordinate 6,898 of JBAZUO010000030.1, forward strand.
AGAAAAAGGGCGGCGCTTGGGCTTTTTATATTACGCCTCGTTACCTTAAGCCTTATGATAGCCATGGTATTTATGCCAAGAATAGAATTTGATACTGTGGGCAAAAATCCGGACTCGGTAATATTTATTCTGGACAATTCCGAAAGCATGAATATCAAGGAAAGAGGCATTAGCAGGTTTGAAGCCGCAAAATCATTGATCCGGGATTACGTATCCAGGAATAAACGCGAAGAGATCCATATATATGATCTGGATGGGAACGAAATAAACGGTTTCTTTTTAAAATTTGCCGCGGCGAAGAAGGAATCCACCGATCTTATAAATGCGGTAGGGAAAATCAAGAACAAGACGAAATCTTTACGCGTGAAAAAAACCTACCTGTTAAGCGACGGCTGCGATAATTCGCAGGAGAATAATATGATTTATTCTTTGCGGGGAATGCAATTTCCCGTCGACACCGTGATCTTTTTCGGGGGGAGTGCCGATAGCGAAGGTAAAGATGCCGGCATATTAGACGTGATTGCCAATAAGAGCTCGAGGATTGACGAAGCGCTGGATGTGGAATGCGTTATAAGAAATAATGGCTATGATTCCGTAAGCATCCCCTTGGAAATAAAGCGCGGTTCGGAAGTTGTGGCCGGCACTAACATATATCTCGTACGGGATGATAAGGTTAAAAAAGTTAAGCTCAAAGTCGCTCCTGATGTTTACGGCGAGGTTGTCTATACCGCCAGTCTTGATATAAAAGAACCGCCGGCAGCTGCCTTAGATAACGTAAAGAAATTTGTTGTCACTGTAAGGAAGGAGCCGATCAGAGTGCTGTATGTAGACGGTTTCTTAAGATGGGAATATAAATTCTTAAAACGCGCTCTCGAAAAAGACAAGGATGTGGAGTTAAGCACCGTTTTAAGGTCCTCCAAGCCGGCGGAGCAGGAGAAGAGTTCGATGCGGGGTAAGATATTTACCAAGGGCGCGCTCTCGAAAACAGATATAGTTGTACTCGGCGATATAGAAACAAATTATTTCACGCCCGAGGAGATGGATAATCTGTTTGATTTTATTACCAACCAGGGAGGATCCCTGGTGCTCCTCGGCGGATATAATTCTTTCGGTAAGAATGGCGTTAAGAATAGTAAAATATATGATGCCATTCCCGTAGTCCTGTCCGGAGAAGACGAAATCCAGGTGAATGTGCCATTCAAATTAAAACTTACGGATGAGGGTATGTCGAGCGAGATATTCGATATTACGGGTAATAATGCTAAAAACTCCATAATCTGGAAGATGGCGCCGGAACTTGACGGGTATGTCAAAGCCGACAGGGCGAAGATCGGCGCTACGGTTCTGGCCGTTCATCCCAAAGACAGTTCGCGGTATGAACCGAGGCCCATAATAGCTGTACAGAGATACGGCCGCGGGCGCACTATCGTGATATTAACAGATACCCTGTGGAAGTGGAGTATTATTATGCAGGGATTGGGTTATGGCGATACGCTCTATTCGAAATTCTGGTCCCAGACGATGAGATTCATGAACCCTGAACGTAAAATTCAGCTTGCGGAAGAAAGATTCGAAGTATCTTTTGATAAGAAGGCATATAATGAAAAAGATGCCGGAGTCATAACGGTATCTTTACCTATCACGGAGAGAAATTCGAAAACAACGAGTGTCTCGGCGATAAAAGGAATTTTGTTGAACGAAACTACGGGTGACAAGGATAGTATATCATTCAAACCCAGGGGAGGCTTCTCTTACGAGGCAAAGGTCATTTTTGCGCAGGGAGGAAGGTATTCTATCAGTATCACGGCTGAAGATAAAAATGCAAAGCCCGTCTATCCGGTCCAGGCCCAAACTCTGGTAGTTACCGGAAGGGCGCTTGAATTTTCAAATTCCGGAATAAATGAACGGTTCCTCTGCGATCTGTCCGAAGCGACCGGCGGGAAAACCCAGGATTTAAAAGCATTTAATGATTTAAAAGAAAATACACTCACCGGCAGCAAGCGATATATCCGGCGTATAATCTTCAGCTTATGGGATTCGCCATTTACATTTCTTATATTGCTAGGCCTTTTAACGCTTGATTGGTATATAAGGAAAAAGAATAACATATTTTAGTATATTGGAGAATACGAGAATGATAAAAGAACATCTGAAGATAAAAAATTTTATAAAGCAGGTTCGCAGCGAATGGATAGCGGCGCAGGTTACGAGCGCGATTTACAGATTTGCCTTTATATTCCTATCCTCTATTCTGATAATTTTCATAGCCGATAATATTTTTAACTTTCCCGTATTTCTTCTTACGGTTTTTTCCTTAATTATTCCTGTCCTGGCGATAGCTTTTATTTTACTGAACGGTATAAAGATAGCGAGAATAGGCTCGAGTGACGATTATTTTGCTGTCTTTCTGGAAAAGAATGTACCGGATTTGAAAAATAAGGTTATAAACGCCCTCCAGATAGGAAGAAGTTTTTCCGCTTCCGACGGCACAAGCGAAGCCTTCGTGAAAGCTATCGTGGCAGACGCGCTTCGTTCGATCGGCAACGCGAAATTAACGCACTCCATATTTGAAAAGAAGACCGGATACTACAGGCTGAGAAGCGCCATTACGCTCGCATTCCTTTTTCTGTATGCCGCGCTTCTTACCCCTTATTTTTATAATGCCCTTGAACGTTATACCTCCCCGTTTAAGCATGTAGAGCATTATCGCAACAGGTTTTTGACGGTTATGCCGGGAGATAAAACTGTAAATAAAAATTCGGATATGAAAATATCGGCATTGCCCGAGAGAATCGATAAAGCAAGAAATTGTATTATAAGATACAAAACAGCTTCGGGTTCATGGAATAGCACGGTAATGGTTCCGGCAAAAATCGGATTCCGGCATATTTTTAAAAATTTAGAAGAGGATATAACATACAGAATAGAGTACGGTATCTATAGATCAAGAAATTATAAGATGGAGATAAAAGAGGGCCCTAAGATTTCCAAAATAAAACTAATTTTGAAATATCCCATGTATACGAAAATCCAGCCTAGGACTATAGATGGTTTGAGCGGAGAGATTGCCGCTTTAACCGGTACCGAGGCGGATGTTTCCGTATGGGCTACCGCAAAAATAGCTCAAGCCAAGGTGCTTGTTAACGAAACCCAAATACCTGTTTCCGTAAACGAGGATAATTTAAATTTCAAATTTACGGTTGAGAAATCGGGTTATTACAAGTTGGACATTTCATACGAGGGCAGCGATGTTTCCAAAACAAGCGCTGTTTATAATATAACTGCCCTGGAAGACTCGGTCCCGGAAGTAATTATAAAAAAGCCCGGCCGGGACATATCGGTCGGCCCGCAGGATAAAGCCGTTACTATTCTGATCGAGGCGCGTGATGATTTTGGAATAAAGAAGACGGTTTTAATGGGTAAGGCGAGCGATAAATCCAAAGCCGACATAATTAAAGAGTGGGACATGAAGGAATCCGACAAAAGAAGCTTTTCCGAACTTTTCGACGTAGATCTCAAGAAGCTCGATTTAAAAGACGGAAGCATATATAAGTATTGGGCCGAGACCTATGACGCGAATACCATGAAGACGCACGGATTCGGGAAATCGCAGGAGTATGCCATAAAATTTATCTCAAAAGATAAAGCAAGAGAAGCTATGATCAAATATATAACGGACTTCATGAGCGGGTTGGAAGAGATAATAAAGATGCAGGCGGCCAACAGGAACGGCCTTACGTCCGGTAAAAGCATCGAGACATGCCTTGAGGCGGAGCTGAAAATAAAAGACAAAACGCTTCTTCTGGTAAAGATGTTGAAAGAAGGAGTCTTGCCGATAGACGCGATGGTATCGGAACTCGAAAGCGTTGCAAATGCCGATATGGGAAAAGTAATAAATACGCTTTCGAAGATAAAAGAAAAACCTCAGGATACGGCGCCCATAATCAATGAAGCGGTTCCGGTGATGGATGAGATAATCAAAAAACTGGAGAACCTCCTGAAGGGTGTGGAAAAACTGAAAGAGCTTGAGGAGAAAGGCGTATTGGAGGACCTGCTTAACAAGAAAGAGCTTTATGAGAAGCTGAACGAATTTAGGAATACGCTTCTTGAATTTATCCAGGATCAGGAGCAGGCCATAAAAGATTCGAAAGAATTGCCAAAAAAATATTTTAAAGATTACACGGACGGTGAGAAGAAAAAGATCGAGGAAGTCGAGAAAATAGAGATGAAGTCCCAAAAGACATTTACGGATTCCGTAGATGACATAGAAAAGCTTACGAAGCTTGGATTTTCAAGCGGCACGCTTGTTTCCGATACCAGGCAGATATTAGTTGACGTCGAGAAAGTTACCGAGTTTTTCAGGTCTAAAGAAGGAATAATATTCTTTATACCGGTTGAACTCATGGAAGGGACGTTAGCGCTTGCGAGACAAATATTGGAAAACGTGGAGTTTGGCCTGCAAAGCAGAAAAGACTGGAGAAAATGGATCTTAGAAGATATACCACAAGGCATACTTCCGGATATACCGATAGTTGAACTCCCGGACACTCTCTATGATATTATCGGCGACCTGATAGAGGATCAAGACGATTTCAATGACGAGATGGATGACCTGACGAGTATGTGGGCAGACTCAATACCCAATAATTCGGGTTATGATACTCACGACGGGCCCATCTCCAATTTTAGCGCTATCGGTGTTACGGCGAATATCCTGCCCGATAACCAGGAGCTTACGGGAAGATCCGGAGACGGAAGGGCGGGCCGGTCGAGCGGTGAGCTGGTTGAACCCGTAGCGAAGGGGCTCGATGGCCGCAACATTCCAACGCGGCTTACGAACGATCCTTACGAAAAAGGCGTCGTTCAGGAAATGCGTAAGCAATATGTCGGCGGGCAGACCGGCGGCGGGAAGACGAGCGGAACGACCGGCCTGGGATTGGAAGGCGATCTCCCGCCCCAGACTGCGGAGATAAATGAACGCCTTCAAAAAGGCGAAGAGGATATACGCGAGAAAGCGGAGCGCGTAAGGGACAAGATGGAAGTGATAATGGTGAAATCGGATAGCCTTAATACAGCCATCAAGCTGATGAAGGATGCCGAGAAAGACATAAAAGATTACAAATATAAGGATGTGGCAAAAAAGAACCAGTGGATAATAAAGAATCTGGATAACGCCAGGCAGGACATCGTCCGGTCTTTTGCCGTATCAAAAGAGCCGTCTTCTGCGCAGAAAGAGTCAAGAAAAGATATCCTAAACTCGCCGCAGGAATCCTATCCGGAAAACTATAAAGAGGCGGTGGCGAAGTATTATAAAAGCCTGTCAGATTCGGAAAAATAGATATGCGTATCAAGGCTGACATAAAAGGCGCTATCGGTATATTGATACTGGCGTTACTTGTGCTTACGCCTGTATTTAATATCGGAGAAATTTTCGGCTGTATAACCGGTAAATTAAGTTTTTCGGATCTCACATTCAAAGGTACCATACCCGTCCAGACCCCCCTCTACGTCAAATTTATCAAAGATGCCGGTTTTTTAATCATCATCCTTCTATGCATATGCAACCTGAGAAAACTTGAAAAAGATAAACTTAAGTTATTGATGTTATTCATAATACCGATGTCATTGTTAACGGCGGTATTGTTTGTCTTGTCGTGTAAGACCAGCTTCGTTCGGGCGTTAATAGGCCTCAGATGGATCTCTCCGGCGTTTTTAGCCGTATTTCTAATCGGCAATGTGAACGACAGCCTTATGGAAAAAATGGCCAAGGTGGCGTCGATAGTGCTCATGATTTCGCTGTCCTTTCAGATTTACGAGCAATTTATAATTAAACCGCCGATCCCGATCAATGATTTACAGGGCTTTCTTAAGTATCACCTGTCGTACGATATCCGCTCAAGAAGCGGCATATTTACCATGTATCACAATGCCGGGCTTTTTGCCTGCGCTACCCTCTTTTTAGTTTATTTTTATATTAAAAAATCCAATCTGCGAATGCTGACACTTTGCCTGATCCCAATTAATATACTTCTCTCCAGTTCGGGGACAACACTCCCTACATATATATTGGCTAATTATTTGATCCTCGTAAAAGGGAAGATCAGCAGGGTATCTATGATTATTTTTATTTTTTTAGGTTCCGCCCTAGTTATTACGCTGCCTTTTTTAGTATCCCGCCCTAGTATCTTTAATAATTTATTTTCAAGGGTAAATCAGTTTAATGCCTTATTGCGTGAATCAGGGCTCGTTTCCACCCAGTTTGGAAAAGCAACGAATGCAATGGCGCTATTTTGGCATAAATTCGGAGGGCCGATCAAAGGTAGCGGATTAGATTCCACCATTAACGGAGTAATAGTGAATACCGGCCTTATAGGAATATCTTTGGCTGTTTTGACGTATATAATCTGGGTGATTTTTATACTGCGCTCCCGAAGATTGGATGCCATTGTCTTTACTTTTATATATACCTTGTTCTCTTTGACGGTTCCTATTATGGAGGCGTTCCCCGGAAACCTGATATTCGCGGTCAGCGCGGGATATTTTATACCTATAATATTCCTGCGGAAGAAAGAAAAAGATGCCCGTTGCAATTGATATCAGACGTAGTATAAGCACAGCAGTGATTATACTACTTGCGCTCACTCCTTTTTTCAATATAGGCGAGATATGCGGCGTTATGACGAATAAACCCGTGTTGAGCGTGCCGATACTAACGCCTATTTACGTCAAATTGATTAAAGATGCGTTCCTTCTGATCATCTTCGCGCTTTGTGCCATTAATTTAAGAAAGCTGGATAGATACCGCTTAAATATTTTTTTCTTTATGTTCATACCTCTGTTATTGATTACCGTTTTGTCGCTTATCTTATCCTACAAAAATAACCACTTTCAGATCCTTGCGGGATTGCGATGGGTAGAGCCGTTGTTTCTGGCAGCCTTTTTAATCGGTAATATAGATGATGAACTTATGTCGAATGTGGCAAAAGTGGCTTCGCTTATTTTTTTACTGTCATTCATCGTTCAGATATATGAAGTATCAAGAATATTGCCCATCGGGCTATCCGGTCTGCTTCGTCGGTCGTGGTGGTTTAACGGATTATTTATGACGTATCACGCAGCAACTCTTTTTGCCTGCGCTACTCTTTTTTTCGTATATTTTTACCTTAAAATGCCTCTATTACGGATGCTGATACTTTGCCTGATCCCGGTCAATATACTCATAACCCGTTCCGGGACAGGTTTTCCGACATATCTCCTCGCGAGTTACACTATATGGGCCAAAGGCAGGATCAACAAAATAACCGTCTCCTTGTTTATTCTGGCCTCTGCGCTCATCATCTATTTATCACCCGCGATGATAGGGCGGCCGATAATATGCGGAGGAACGATTGTCAGAGCCAATATATTTAATAAATCTTTTAGCGAGGCGGATCTATTCTCCAGAAATTTTGGTAAAGGCACCAACGCCATGGTTTTGTTGTCGCGGGAATACAAAATGCCGGATACGGGCCGGATACTTGATTCGACCGCCAGCGGCGTAGTGGTCAATCTGGGACGCGCCGGGCTATTCCTGGCTCTGGCCGCTTACGCTGTTTGGGTACTGCTTGTTCTGCGCTCAAAAAGGCCCGATGCGATGGTATTTACCCTAATCTATTCCATGTATGCCATAACGATACCGATAATGGAGGCCTTCCCGGG
>JBAZUO010000031.1:0-14197 GCA_041661345.1 Candidatus Omnitrophota bacterium
CGCTTTGACCCTATTTTTGAACGCGGCCGTCCCAAGAATTTTCATTATATAAATAACCGCGGCGCCGGCAATTACACCAAAAAAAGAGTTCAGGACGCTGCTAAGCCTTGAGGCCGTATCAAAGATCGATGGGAAGATAGCGGCCGATATCAGCCCAACGACTATGCCTCCCAGCGAAATCTGGTCGGGGATCTCCTGGATCTCAAAATCTACGAACGTAGCTACGATCAGCCCTCCCGTAAATACCGCGTATGCGAAGAATTTCGCCGAAAATCCGAATATCACATACAAGAGTAATAATAGCGTGGCTGTCAGAAACTCAACTATCAAATACCTGGGAGATATCTTCGCATTGCAAAAACGGCACTTGCCCCTCAAGGATATATAGCTTATTATGGGGATGTTATCCTGCCAGAAAAGGCCGCGATTGCAGGTGGTGCAATGCGATGCCGGGAATATTATCGATTGATTCTTCGGAAGGCGGTATATACATACATTTAAAAAACTTCCGATTATAGCGCCGAACATAAACATAAAAATCTGTATCAATGTCTCCATTATTTGAGTGCGTCCTTAAGCGCCTTTTTCATTACACTAACCGGTGCCTTCTTTCCTGTCCATATCTCAAACGCGATCACGCCCTGATGCAGCAGCATACCTATACCCGTAACAGCGTGCAGTTTCATCGAATTAGCTTCCCTGACAAGCTGCGTCACCGGCCGGTTGTAGATAAGGTCATATACCCGGGTTCCGGGACGAAAAAAATTCTTATCTATCGGCGACGGATCGGACTCTTTCATTCCGATAGGCGTCGTGTTAATAACTAAGGCGCAGTCCGACAGGGCTTCCTTAAGACTACCACTTGTTATGACAAGTTTCTTCTCATCATAATATTTTCCGTAGTGCTTCTTTAACTCTGAGGTTTTTTCTTTGTCTACATCGTAGACGCATATCTTCTCCGGGCCGTTGCCGAGATACATTATTACAGCGCGCGCCGCCCCGCCTGCCCCCAGGACAAAGACCCTCTTGCCTTCCGGCTCAAACCTCAGGTCTTCCAGAAGCGATCGGTAAAATCCCGGGCCGTCGGTATTAAATCCGCGTAAACCGCCGTCTTCGACCTTTATAGTATTGACCGCACCCAGCCGCCTGGCAACCTCGTCCAGCTTTCCGTTCAGTTCGAGATACTCTTTCGCTTTTATCTTATGAGGGATCGTGACATTCAAACCCGAGATCGCATTGCGGCCCTTTGCAGTGTCATCTAAAAATTTCTCGAGGTTTTCAGGCGCGACATCAAATAATTCGTATCCAGCATCGATATCGCACGCCTTAAAAGCCGCGTTCTGCATCGCAGGTGACAGCGAATGTTTGACCGGATAACCTATTAAGCCATATTTTAATTTAGTCATGATTTTACCAAAAAGTCCGTTGAATCACAGTTGTAGACCCAACGGACTTAATTTCGAGAGGCGCTCTTGGCCTACTTTTTATACACAAGCTTATTTACAGCATTGACATAAGCCTTAATACTCGCCTCGATAATATCCGTAGAGGCTCCTCTCCCTGAAACGATCCGCCCCTTGGACTCTATTTTAACAGAAACCTCACCGAGCGCATCCTTGCCGCTTGTGACACTTCTTATTTGGTAATCAAGCAGTTTCCCGCCGGTAGCCGTGATCTTATCTATGGCCTTATAACATGCGTCAACTGGGCCATCGCCTGTCGAGGTTGCCTCAAGCGTCTTCGTCTTAAACTTGAGTGATATACTTGCCTGCGGCTTAACCTCGTCTCCCGAAGCTATGTGAAAATGAATCAGGATGAATTTTTCCGGGATCCTGGCAATCTCCTCTTCCACGATCGTCTCGAGATCTTCCTCAAATATCTCCTTCTTCTTATCGGCAAGGATCTTGAAACGGTCGAACGCCTTATCGATCTGTTCTTTCGAAAGATCGAACCCGAGCTTCTTCAGGCGCTCGGCGAACGCATGCCGGCCGGAATGTTTTCCAAGGACCAGATTGGTAGATTCGAAACCCACATCCTCGGGTCTCATTATCTCGTAGGTCGTCCTCTCCTTCAGCACGCCGTCTTGATGAATGCCGGATTCGTGCGCGAACGCATTAGAACCCACTATCGCCTTATTTGGCTGGATCAGCATACCGGTCAGCTTCGAGACAAGGCGGCTCGTCTTGTAAAGTTCTTTTGTATTTATTCCAGTAGATACTCCTTTGAATATGTCGGTCCTGGTCTTTATTGCCATGACGACCTCTTCAAGCGACGCGTTTCCCGCGCGCTCTCCGAGCCCATTTATGGTACATTCCACCTGACGCGCTCCATTCAATACAGCTGCGAGCGAGTTTGAAACGCCCAAGCCCAGGTCATTATGACAATGGACACTTATTACCGCCTGGCCGATATTAGGGACATTATCTTTTATGCCTTTGATGATCGACGCAAATTCGAAAGGCGTAGAATATCCGACCGTATCGGGAATATTCACCGTAGAGGCACCTGCGGCAATAACGGCCTCCACGACATTATGAAGGAATTCCCTCTCTGTGCGGGAAGCATCTTCCGGTGAAAATTCTACGTCCGGGCACTTTGCCCTGGCGTATTTCACCGCACTAACGGCCAATTTCAGGATCTCGTCTTCGGCCTTCTTCAATTTAAACTTCATATGTATCTTGGAAGTGGCCAAAAATACGTGCACCCTGGGACGCGCCGAATATTTTACCGCGTCATAAGCAGCATCTATATCTTTTTCGATAGAACGCGCGAGACCGCATATTACCGGGCCCTTTACATTGCGGGCAACTGACCTTACGGCATCAAAATCCCCGGGGCTTGAAATGGGAAACCCCGACTCAATGACATCGACTCCCAAAACGGCCAACTGTTTGGCTATCTCAAGCTTTTCATTGATATTAAGGCTCGCACCGGGGCATTGCTCCCCGTCACGCAGCGTCGTATCGAATATTGTTATTTTTTCTCCATCCATGGCATCATCTTTCTTAAATTTTCGCCAACCTTCTCTATTGGGTGCTCTCTCTCGCTCTTTAATATCGCGTTAAAATTAGCGCGGCCCGTCTCGTTCTCTTTTATCCATTCGCGGGCAAACTTGCCGTTTCTAATTTCTTTCAGCATCTTCTGCATCGCTTTTCTAGTTTTTTCGGTAATTATTCTCTTGCCCCTCGTAACATCGCCGTAACACGCGGTGTTCGAAACCCTGCGCCTCATCCCGTCTATACCCTTTTCCTGGATGAGGTCCGTGATGAGCTTAAGCTCATGCAGAACTTCGAAGTACGCTATCTCCGGCTGGTAACCGGCGCCGACAAGTGTATCGAATCCTGCTTTGATAAGCTCCGTAGCTCCACCGCAGAGAACCGCCTGTTCGCCGAAAAGATCCGTTTCGGTCTCTTCGTCAAATGTCGTCTCGATAACCCCGGCTCTCGTCCCGCCAATACCCTTGGCGTACGCGAGCGCAACCTTCTTCGCATTCCCGGTCGCATCCTGATACACGGCGACTAAGCACGGAACGCCTTTGCCCTCTTCGTACATCCTGCGCACAAGGGCACCCGGCCCTTTCGGCGCGACCATAATAACGTCGATCTTCTTCGAAGGCTTTATCTGTTTGAACCTAATATTGAATCCGTGCGAGAATAGAAGCGCTTTACCCTTCGTCATATTTTCGGCGATCTCATTTTTATAAACCTTCGCCTGGACGTGGTCTTCGGTCAACACCTGAATAATGTCAGCGGCGGCCGATGCCTCTTTCGCGGAGACCGGATTGAATCCATCCTTCTTCGCCTGTTCATAGTTAGCTGTGCCCGAAAGCTCGCTTACGATAACATCGAGCCCGGAATCCCTTAAATTTAAACTCTGACTGCGGCCCTGGATACCGTATCCGATAACCGCAATTTTCTTACCCTTCAACAAATTCAAATCCGCATCGTTGTCATAATAAATCTTTGCCATCGCCTTACTGCTCCTTTCTCTACTCGTTAACTTCCGGTTTACCTTCGACTTTTAACCCTTTGTCCTCAGTGCTCATGGCGATCTTTCCTGTCCGGACCACTTCAAGTATCCCGAACGGCCGCAACAATTCCAGAAGCGCCTTTATCCTGGTCTGATCCCCTGCCGCCTCGATACTGATAGATTTCGAACCCGCGTTCTCGATCTTCGCGCCGAACGATTCGATCGCCTCCAGTATCTCTTTCCTATTCTTCGCCGTTACCGCGACCTTTACCAGGATGAGCTCCCTATCGAGAAACTCCCCCTCTTTGAAATCAACAACCTTGATAACATCTATCAACTTATTAAGTTGTTTTTTGATCTGCTCGAGCGTCTTGTCATCGCCCTTAACGCCTATCGTCATCCTCGAAACAGTCGGGTCCTCCGTCTCGCCAACCGCGAGTGAACTTATATTGAATCCGCGCGCGCTGAATAGTCCCGACACACGGGCCAGCACACCGAATTTATTCTCCACTAAGACTGAGATGGTATGTTTCACTATGCCAGCCCTCCACCTATCATTTTGTTTATCGCCTGGCCCGCCGGCACCATAGGATAGACGTTCTCCTCCTGTTCGATAAGTACATCGATAAAGACGCAATCGTCCGTCGCGAGCGCACGCTCGATCGCTGGCCTCACATCGCTCTTCTTCGTAACTCTGATACCGACCGCGCCGTAGCTTTCAGCAAGCTTCACAAAGTCGGGAGAAGGCCCTCCGAGGCAGGAGTAAGAATATCGCTTCTTGTAAAATAGTTCCTGCCATTGCCTGACCATCCCAAGGCAGCAATTATTGAATATCACAACCTTGACTGGAAGTTTATTTATAACAGCCGTCGCAAGTTCCTGAATATTCATCTGGATCGAACCGTCACCGGCGATATCAAAGACCGTAGCCTTGGGCTTACCTATTTGAGCGCCGATAGCTGCCGGGAAACCGTAACCCATCGTTCCGAGGCCACCCGACGAGATCATCGTACGCGGTTTTGTGAACGGATAGAACTGCGCAGTCCACATCTGGTGTTGGCCGACTTCGGTACAGATTATCGCTTCGCCATTCGTGGCCTTCGCTATCTCTTCCAGGATATACTGCGGCCTTATCTTGTCGTCATCCTTATGCTTCATAGGATGTTTTGCCTTCCAATCGTCGATCCTCTTAAGCCAATCTTTCGTATCCGGCGGCTTCACGAGTTTATTTAAGTGCTTCAATATCGTCTTCACGTCCCCGACTATCGGAATATCGACTTCGACAGACTTAGAAACGCTCGCCGGGTCGATATCCACATGGATAACCTTCGCATTAGGGGCAAATTCATCCAGTTTTCCAGTGACCCTGTCGTCAAATCTCGCGCCCAGGGCTACTATCAGATCCGACTCCATTATCGAATGATTCGCGTAAGCGGTGCCGTGCATGCCAAGCATGCCAAGCGCTAACTTATGATCGTGCGGAAATGCGCCGAGTCCCAGGAGCGTCATTGTAACCGGTATGTTATTCTTTATAGCAAGTTCACGCACCTCTTCGGATGCCTCGGAAATTATCGCGCCGCCGCCGACGTAAAGTATCGGCCGTTTCGATTCCGAGATCGCCTTCGCCGCGCGCTTGATCTGTCCGGGATGGCCTTCATATGTCGGTTTGTATCCGCGGATATCAACCTTATCAGGATAAACAAATTCGGCCTCCTGCAGTTGAATATCGCTCGGAAGGTCTATTAAAACAGGCCCCGGGCGTCCGGTGGACGCGATATGAAATGCTTCCTTAACTACCCGCGCAAGGTCATTGATATTATCGACCAGATAATTATGTTTTGTAATAGGCCTTGTGATACCCGTAATATCGGCCTCCTGAAATGCATCATTACCGATCAAAAATGATTTAACCTGCCCCGTGATCGCGACCATCGGGATCGAATCCATATATGCATTGGCAATACCGGTAACCAGATTGGTGGCGCCCGGCCCTGATGTCGCAAGGCACACTCCGACCTTACCGGTAGCGCGCGCGTAACCGTCAGCGGCGTGCGCGGCACCCTGCTCATGGCGCGTCAGGATCAGTTTGATCGGCGCGTCGTATAGCGCGTCGAAAATTGGCAGAACCTGGCCGCCAGGGTAGCCGAATATTACTTCGACCCCCTCTTTCTTCAGTGACTCAATTAATATTTGCGAACCCTTTAATTTCATGCCTTTAATATAGCTCCCTCGCTTGCCGATGATACGACCTTCGCGTACCTTGCAAGGTAACCTTCTCTCTCTTTTGATTCCGGGGCTTTCCACTTTGCCATACGGCTCTTTATCACATCGTCACTGACCTTTAACTCGATCCTGCGAGCCGGAATATCTATCGAGATCTCATCACCGTCTTCAACGATAGCGATGAGCCCGCCAGCCTGCGCTTCAGGAGAGATATGTCCGATGCACGGCCCCTGCGTCCCGCCTGAGAATCTTCCATCAGTGATCAACGCAACATCATCGGCGAGTCCCATACCGATAATAGCGGCGGTCGGAGAAAGCATCTCCCTCATTCCGGGGCCGCCCTTCGGCCCTTCATAGCGGATAACGATGCAATCGCCTTTTTTGATCTTGCCCGCCATGATCGTGGCCATAGCAGCCTCTTCGGAATCGAATACACGGGCCTTTCCCTTGAACTTCATCATCGCCTCAGAAACGGCCGTCTGTTTTACGACAGCACCTTCGGGCGAGAGGTTGCCTTTCAATACGGCGATACCGCCTTCCTTGTGGTACGCATTCTTATAGTCCCTAATAACATTCTCGTCCAGTATCTGCGCGTCATTTGCGATCTGGCTGATCGTTTTCGAACTGCAAGTCATGATATCGCTAAGCTGATTCTTCAGCCGCTTCATGACCGCGGGAATACCGCCCGCCGAATCGAGATCCTCCATGAAATGTTCACCGCCGGGCAGAATATTCGCAATGTGCGGCACATTTTTCGAAATCGTATCGAACATCTCGATAGGTATATCAACGCCAAACTCTTTCGCAACCGCGATCACATGCAGCACGGTATTAGTCGAGCCGCCAAGCGCCATATCGACCTTAATGGCATTCTCGAACGCCTCTTTTCTGCAGATCGTTCTCGGCAGAATATTGCGCCGGACGAGATTTACTATCCTCTCACCCGACTCCTGCGCGATCCTGTCCTTCTTCGCTGACACAGCCAATGCCGTCGCGCATCCCGGAACGCTCATTCCAAGCGCCTCGGTCACGCACGCCATTGAGTTTGCCGTATACAATCCCTGGCACGCACCCGCACCCGGGCACGCGCACATCTCCAAGCTGCTCAGTTCTTCCTGTGAAATATCGCCCTTCCTGAACCTGCCGACCGCTTCAAAAGTATCTTTGACCAGAGAAAGCCTGCGGCCGCGTAAATTTCCGCTCATCATCGGCCCTGCCGTAACGACGATCGATGGCACGTTAAGACGGCCGGATGCCATAAGCATGCCGGGCGTGATCTTGTCACAATTTGTGAGACAAACTAGCCCGTCAAACTGATGCGCCTTCATGATGCATTCGATCATGTCCGCAATAAGCTCACGGGAGGCAAGCGAATACCTCATGCCTGTGTGGCCCATCGCGATGCCATCACAAATACCGGGAATACCGAAGAAAAACGGCACTCCGCCCGCGGCGCATATACCGCGCTCGATAAAACGCTCAAGCCTGGCCATATGTATGTGGCCGGGAATGATATCTGTCCTGGATGTGGCAACCGCTATGAACGGTTTAGCCATATCCTCCTTGGATATGCCTGTAGCATAAAGAAGCGAGCGCGCCCCTGCGCGTTCTACACCTTTTTTAATCTTGTCACTTTTCATATAGCGGTACCTCCAAATAGATTAAGATTATATAATAATAGTAACTAGGGTGTCAAATAAATTAAGGGGCGGGATGAAAAAATAGGGACTGTCCCATTTTTTACGCGGATTCGAGGAGTTTCTTGAGTTCTCTGTTCAAACGAGGCAGGTCATTGAGGTCGTGGGCTTTGATAGGCCGTAATACGAACTTTAACTGGTCAATGAAGTAATTGGGATTTGTTTTAAGCTCGGCTAGTGACTTGCGGACGCTTTCTGGCTTTTCAACTAATAGAGTGTATAATTTGTAGAACGACTCGTCGTCATCATTCAGATATGACCTGCCAACTCCGATCAGGCCTTCTATCTGGCCCAACTCGTCATCGCCAAGATTTTCCTTATTGAGATCAATATAAATTATTTGTGCGTGGTTCTTTACCGCATCATCTAATGCCTTTTTCTGATCGCCATTTAATTTCTCGCGCGGCAATATCGTGACTGTGCCCTTGTTCATATTTTTAGGTAATGTAGCAAACCTGATAAGTTCGTCCATGCTCCTCTCGAACTGTATCCGCCCGTCAGTTTTTGTCGCCACGTCCTTCATCATCCTCTGCTGCCTCTTGGCGCCATAACCCTGCCATATCCTGATCGTCTGAGACTCCTCCGCGCCTTCCGCAGTCTTAACTTTTCCATACACATAATCGACCATATACGCCCTGATCATTTCTTTGACAAATTCCGGGCTTTTCTCATTAAACTTTTTCATCACATCGTCTACGAGATTTATCATTGCCGTTGTGTGATTTGAATCCTGCCCTCTAATCGTGGGCGTCAAACGATATCCATCTGGCGCCTTTTCAACAACTCCAACCGCCTCAAGCCGCTCCACCCCGCTCGGTGCCGCCATCCCTTCTTCGCTCCGCGCCGCAGCTAACAACTCCTCGTTCTCCCTCATCCCCATCAGCCACTCCGCCGGATTCGCCTCCGAAAACGCCTCAGCAACCGGCTCCGCCGTATCCGCCGCGGCGGCCGCGCCTGAGGCCGACGCAGTTTCATCGTCCGGCAACTGCGGCACATTGAGAAAATCATCTATCGGTGTCTGATTATGGGTAGTAGGCCCAATATCCCGGAATGGCCCATGGGCCGGTGCCGCGCTTCGCGGCGCGGTACCTGGAAGCGCTGAGGCCTGATTTGGCCTAGCACTCCTATTGACAATAGAAATAGATAAGATTGCGCGCGGATTTTTTATTCCCATCTGACTCCATAATTCTACAGAATCAATCCCTAACTGAGCGGCCAAGGAATCAAAGATATATCCTTCCATAAATGCAAATCGCTCATCATCCTCCTTGGTCTCGGTATAAAATTGTTTGATGGCCATCACGATCTGATCTCTTATTTTTTGCTGCTTCTCTGCATCTAAAAATGTCCCCCGGAAAGAAATGTTAAGCATGGGCAATTCTTCGTCTTCCGCATACCCCTTGCCAATATCGGTATAGTTACAATAAACGCATTTGCCAACAATAATATTATTCCAAAAATTAAGCTTATTCCAATCAAAGGATTGGCTTTTTTCTATCGCATTGGCTTCGTCCCATATCGTGGTGATAGAACGAGGACGGACGTGGCCTACAAAACCATACAATTTGTGGTAGAGCACCCTCTCTTCGACCGGTAACGTGCCGATAATCTCTTTTACAACCGGTTTTAGAGATCGCACAGTTTCGTCGAGTTTCATTTTATCCGATTCGGTAAGCCACGCCGGTTTTTCGTATCCGTAAGGCATGGTCATGATCAATATGTTTTGTGCCGCTGCGGCGGCCGCGCCTTTGCCCTGCGCAGTTTCTGCAAACGGTACATCGCCCCTAGTTTTCTCATATATCGCTATTCTTTTAGGGATTAGGACTTGCCTTATGGGCATATGGCCCTTGTAGGCCGAGGTAGTCTCTTCAAGCATTTCATCATCACGATATGTAAGATTATAATGTTCACTAAATTGGGGTAATGAATCGAGAGCGTCTTGATCTTCCTGCGTAAGAACAATTATCTGGTCACCAACTTGCAAGAAGTTATTTAATAATTTTGTTAGAAACTCGTCGCGTTCATTTTTGGATTTTAAGTAGTGCTGCTGGGCAATATACATAAAACCTTTCATGACAAAAACAAGCTTCGCACCTTCTTTCCTCTCGATATCATAATAACTTTCCAAGTCATAGGCATCTAATGACCTTTTCGACAATAGTTTATTATATACCGGATCATTGTCCCATTCGTGCGTATTTATGCTTCCTATGGTTCCGCTGTCTTCCAGAAGCTGACGTCCGAGAAATGCGTCTGTGCTATCGTCATTCAAGGAAAACGTGGGAGCATATGTTTGAAAAGTAATGTCAGGACCGGGAACAGGATAAATATATGTAGATATATCTCGATCCAGCACGGTTGTTATCGTTCCATTCAGCCTGTAATAAGCCCGAAATAGTAAAGCGTATAGTTTATAAAAATTGTTATCTCGTTTAAATCCCTCTTCTGCCGCGGTTACCTCTCTGCGATAATTTTTTTTGGCTAGTTCCAGGGCATCCTTTTGCGACTCCGTAAAATGAACAGGTTCTTTTTGAGCACGTGTTATTTCTTCCCAATCACTCGAAAAAATGTTTTTATTTGACCTGAAATAATAACACGGATTATCCCACAAATAATCCGGTGGACCGTTCTTTTCTGTAATTTTAAGGCAAGAGCCGCCCTTAGTAGTAAAGGTATTCCTCAATTTCCGCAAAATTCTTCTTGCCTGCCATGGAAATTCAGCAAAACTCAAATCTATCGACAAATGATTGCCGGTTTTATGTATTTCTAGTCCGGAAAGATCTTCAACTGGTATATCTGCTCTAAAATCCCATCGTTTGCCACGTTTTTCTTTTTCAACTTCATCAAATTCTATGTTCTTTCTTTCCGGATCGAACTTAGCACTCAAACTTATTGTGTCTTCGTATACTACCAGAGTCGTCATAACAAAACGCACATCATCATAAAAACTCATCTGGAAAACATTCTCTTTATCATCATAACAAACAATAACATCGTCATCGCTGTAATCATACCGTATAGTGTTGCATATGCTTTCGGCGCGAAGTTTACGATAATATTCATCTTCGTGAAATCCAAAAAATAGCGGCTTGAATTGCTCAAAAAGCGTTTTCGGGGAAATCGCGGTATCTGGGAACGGTCCTTTGGGTGCCATCTCAGTATTTTCAGATTTAATCGTAGCGGCCGCGCTTTTGCCCGAGGCAGCTTCGTCGTCCGGCAGCGTCGGGACATTAAGAAAGCCATCTATCGGAGTCTGATGATGCGTAGTAGGCCCAATATTCCGGAATGGCCCCAGAGGGGCCGTCTCAGTGGTTTGCGATATATCGCTCGCTGCCATAATTATCTTCCTGACACGCTCTAAATCCTTCGGTGCAGATTTACTTACTGAAATGATTACGTCAAAACGCTCTCCGTTGAGCTGTTTCATTTTAGCATCGATCAGCCTTGCCATCTCTTCATACATATTCGGAAAATCTTTAGGTAAAAATTTGCGGTTATGGATCCTCTCTTCCTCGCGGACACAGGCGATTGTTTGCGGTGAGTACAGGAAATCTTTCGTTTCCGGGAGGGTAAGCCTAATTGACACACCGCCTTCCGGCGTAATCAAAACCCTGCTCTTTAGATCAGGACGTAACTCAATGAATTTCGCTATAGTCTTGGACACTTGCCCATCATCCGCTTCGCCGAAGTAGACGATATTACGCATCTTATTAAACCGTTTATCATTGGTAAGCACTTTCAGGTGCGGTGTATGCGCTGAATCTATGCCAATAACCTGCTGGTAAAGTTTACACAGGGTCAAGTGGAACTTAAATTCGAATACCGTATTATCGCTTACTGCGTCAAATTCTTTGACGGACTCGCCCTTCTGATTAACCACTGAGTCCAAAGACTCTAGCCTGCCAAGGTTAATATTTTTTAATGAACTCGACCTTTTTATCAGAACCTCATAGAGCCCGGATATCTCACCTGCCAGCCCTAATATTCTTCCGTTATCGGGCTTTCTGCGTCCCGCGCTATAAGCCATAGCAAGCACACTCTTACGCACAAATGAATGGATCTTATTTTCAAACTGCCCGTGATAATTAATTAACGCGGCAACTTTCTTGTGTAGAACCTCAATATTGAAATCCCTATTTTCGAATCTGCCGATCACGGACAGCGCTGCCTCCAGCCTTTGCGGCAACCTGTTCGCCTCTTCTAAGGCGTCTCGGGACGTGTCACTTTGGAACACCCTATCGCCTGCGGCGGCCGCACCTAAGGCCGGCTTCGCAGCCAGCGGTGCGACGTTCGGCTCCGCGGGCTTCGCAACATCTTCCGCCATTCTCGCTTTATCTGCGGCGTCGCGCTTCGCCTGTAAAACATCGCTCCTATTCGTTTCCGGATTACCGTCGCCCGTGGCGGCCTTCGGTCCGAATGGCCTACGTGGTTTCTGTGCCGCGCTTCGCGGCGCAGATGAAAGCCATAAAGCCTTGACGGCATTAGCGGACTTCTCTGTCAATTTGCCATCATCTCGGTCTTTACTAAGAATACGCATCAGGATATAACGAGTCAAATCATCGCTTTGCCTCAATAGCCAATCCATAACCTGTATATCGCTGACACCAAAAGGTATTTTCGCTGTCAGGTCGGGCCTTACTTTTCCGACAGCTTCAAGCAGGTCATTCATCGTGTTTTCTTTTATAGCGCGCAGGAACGGATTGTTATTGGCGTTAGAAAGCCATTCATCTTCGGACATGCCAATACTGCCAATTGCCATCAACGGCGATATGGCATCGGCTGGCGCTATGGAGCCATTGTAGCGGCATCCTATGCCCAATAGAGGCAAACCTGTTTTTTCATATGAGCCCTGGCGGATGAGCGGATCCCTTTGAGGCGGAGCGCCGTTAAAAGGAGCAGCAGCACCGATCTCTTTTTCGGCTTTATCGAGAAAATCGTATAGTCCTATCCACGCCTCTCTTATATCATCGAATGACCTGTAACCTCTTCCTATAGGCTTGGCCGCGTACGGAACCCAATAAACCAGTCCCTTGGCCGGACTTTCCTTATATATAATATAAGAGCTCGCGATTGCATTATTTTTTATGACATCCAAAACCATTCCCTGCCGCTCTACGGATTCTTTAAACCTATCATAATAATCGCTAAAATCATTTCCGGCAGCGCAATATATATTCACCCTTAACTTATCGCCCACAATTTCGGTATCTACCGCTTTTCTATGCTCCAGATAAGCGTCCGTTATCCTAACTGCGGCATCTGTATTATCATGCTCATCATCGGCCGACAGATCGATGGTCACGCTCTTAAGGTACGTATTGGTTTCAACCGCCTTTGTTATCTGCTTTAAATAATTATCGATTGCAGCCCTGTCGGTCCCCCAAAATCCATTGGTCTTGATAATCAATTTTGCGACTTTGATCTTACTAAGAACATGTAAAAGTTTATCAAACTCCAAAAAGGGTTCTCCGTCGCCGGTAATCGTACACATCCTCGTATCACTATAATTGCCATCACAGAATTTCAGGAATTTAACCATATCATCATTACTTATAACATATCCCGGTTCTTTCTTCTGTCCCGGTTTTAATAAAAGCGCGGATGCCACACAAAAAGAGCATGTCTTAGGGCAGTATTTGGTAAGGGTCAGATCAAATGAATGATCGAGATCCAGATCATCGATAGTAATGATAGGTTGTCTATATCTGATATTTGATAAAGTTTCTTGTAACGTGCCGTTTTGGGACTCTTTATCCGCTGTGGCCGCGTCCTTGGCCAATGCGATTTCATCGTCCGGCAGCCGCGGCACATTGAGAAAATCATCTATCGGTGTCTGATTATGGGTAGTAGGCCCAATATCCCGGAATGGCCCATGAGCCGGTGCCGCGCTTCGTTGCGACGCAGGCCTACCATTACTTCCGTTGACAATCTGCCTAAGATCTTCCACGGGTTTCCCGGTAAATAAAGCATATAGTTCCACGGGATCTAGACGATATGTATATTTATCATAACGAAAAGCATGCTTCATCTCCTCGGCCAGTTCTTTTAGTGCGTTCGGCATAATGCCGTTATGCGCACTTAGAATTTCCGAGGGTGCAAAATCAAAGTCCGTCCTACCTTCGAAGAATCCGTAGAGACGGATGAGGTCCGGGTGCATCTCGGTAGCAGCACCCGAAAGCTCAAAAATCTGTAGTTAAATTTTTCAATATATACACATCCGAAGATGATTTAACCCCGGGAAGCGGCGCATTTTGATGTCCGCCCGCATCATGGCAATAGCTAACAACTACGGTTTGTCCATTTACACG
>JBAZUO010000032.1:0-13768 GCA_041661345.1 Candidatus Omnitrophota bacterium
CGCCCAAGAGCCGGTTTCTGTCACGACAGCCATCCAGGAATTAAACCAGGCTAAAAAGGTATTCGGCCCGTATAACGAAAATGTGGCGAAGTCCTTAAAGGCACTTGCCGATATTTACGAATCCAACAGCCAATACAAGAAAGCGGAAGGGGTGTTCAAGAGGATAGTTGCGGTCAGGACCTTGTCCGTTGGCGCGCAAATAACGGAAGAAAATTATAAGAACATTGTCGATGCGCTGAGGGACCTGGCGAAATTTTATAAACGATGGAAACAATATGCCAGGGAAGAGAAGGTCCTGAAAAGAGCGATGGCCCTGGCCCAGAAAGCCGGTAAAGACGATTATCGGGGCAGGGTTGACGAGCTCGCTGACCTCATAGTGGCGTATGAGGCACAGGGAAAGTATAAATATTCCGAACCCTACTACGAGCAACTCCTGGCCGCCATCGATAAATCCGGCCCGACAGAGAATGTCGATGTTGCCAAGGCATTAAATGGGCTTGCCCGCATCTACATCGCCCAGAAGCGTTACTCCGACGCTGAGCCGCTCTTAAAAAGGGCCATCGGTATAAGCGAGAAAAGCGTGTATCTTAATAATCTCGCCGCTGTATATTCAAACGAGCGCAAATATCCCGAGGCGGAAGCTTTGCTGAAAAAGGCGCTTGAGATGGATGAGAAGGTGCTTCCGGGGGATTCCCCCGAAATAACGACCGACCTCAACAATCTTGCCACAGTATATTCCTATCAAGGTAAATATAACGATGCCGAAACGCTGTACAAACGCGTCCTTGAAATGAATGAGCAAAGGTTCGACTCCAACCATGCCGATGTAGCTAAATCACTGAATAATCTCGCCACCGTCTATTCTTATCAAAAGCGGTATGAGGAAGCCCAGCCGCTTCTGGAAAGAGCCGTTCAGATAAATGAAAGCAGTGCATATTTAAATAACCTTGCCGCCATTTACACCAGTCAGGGTAAATACCAGGAGGCGGAGGATATTCACAAGCGCCTTATTGAAAAAAGTGAAAAAGATATAGCTAGCAATCCGGATGGTGTCTCAAGCGCGCTTGCGAATTTTGCCCGCATCTACATCGCCCAGAAGCGTTACTCCGACGCTGAGCCGCTCTTAAAAAGGGCCATCGGTATAAGCGAGAAAAGCGTGTATCTTAATAATCTCGCCGCTGTATATTCAAACGAGCGCAAATATCCCGAGGCGGAAGCTTTGCTGAAAAAGGCGCTTGAGATGGATGAGAAGGCACTTCCAAAAGGCTCTTCTGGAATAGTAACCGATCTTAATAACCTGGCTACGGTCTATTTCTGTGAAGGTAAACATAGCGATGCCGAAACGCTGTACAAGCGCGTCCTTGAAATGAATGAGCAAAGGTTCGGCTCCAACCATGCCGATGTAGCTAAATCACTGAACAATCTCGCTACCGTCTATTCTTATCAAAAGCGTTACGCGGAGGCCCAGCCTCTCCTGGAAAGGGCCGTTCAGATAAATGAAAGCAGTGCATATTTAAATAACCTTGCCGCCATTTACACCAGTCAGGGTAAATACCAGGAGGCAGAACCGTTTATTATAAAAGCCCTCGAGATAGACAGGAAAGCGCTTGGCGGGGAGAATCCAGATATTGCGAATGATATTAACAATCTTGCGGTTCTATATTCCCGGATGGGAAGATACTCCGAGGCGGAGGGGCTGTTTCATTCAGCCCTGGCTATAGACATTAAGGTGTTCGGTAAAGATAATATTGAGATTGCCGCGGATCTAAAAAATTTGATAAATTTGTATGACTCTCAGAAAAAGGATTATGAAGCGACGGTATTTTGCGAGAGGCTTCTGGACTTATACAAGATAAATGGCGCCGACGAGAAAGAGATACGGCTTTTGGAAGAACGCCTGAAGCGCGTAAGGCCGGCAGCTTAGCCTTGACTTTTAACAGTTTATCATGTATACTCTTAAAAAGTTAGTTTCTAACTATTTTTTTTGGTTAAAAAGTTAAGAAAATGAAAATAAAGACAGTCCATAAATTTAGTCTCGGTGCTCTTTCAGAAAAAGAGGCGAAAAGCCTTGTGGTGCTGGAGTTGATCAGGAAAAAAAAGATCGCATCGCGCAAGGATATATCGAATGAGACGGGCATAAATATAGTTTCCGTATCAAATTATGTTAAAGATTTTATGGAGGAGAATCTCCTGGTAGAGGAAGGAATAGATGTATCAACCGGCGGAAGAAAGCCGGAGCTCATAGAGCTGAATGCGAAAGAAAATTACGCGCTCGGTGTAGATACCGGCGAGACTATGTGGAGATATTCGCTGGTAGATATAGGGTTAAAAAAGATATGCGGAGTCAAAAAGCAGGTTTCGGAGTTTAAGGATAAGGACGCCTCCGCAGTAATTGAAGATATTACAAATCAGATGGCCGGAGAAGCTGGTATAAAACTTCAGTCCGTGCGTGCCGTAGGAATTGCCGTATCTGACGATACCCGTGCAGCCGGATTAGAGAGTTTGGAGAAACGGTTTGGGAATAATTTTTACATATGCGATCATGCGACATGTGCAGCCTTCGGAGAGAAATATCTTAATGATAAATGCGGTGTAGAAAATCTCCTCTATATATACTCGGACCTGGGTGCCGCGCTTGTTTTGAAAGGCGAGAATCTGAAACAGGTGGATGGAGAAGATTTAAAATACCTTAGATCCTGGGGCAAGTATTTTAGCATAGATGAGATGGCCAGGCGCGAAATAGCCAGAGGAGTGGGAACCAGGATGGTTGAAATTACCGGCGCCGACACGCGCATGATAACAAAATCCACCGTTATAGAGGCAGCTCGTCAAAACGACGAGGCCGCCTTAAATATTTTGGGCGGCGTCGGCATGAATCTCGGTTTTCGTATATCATATCTTATCAATCTATTCTCCCCCGAGGTTGTTTTGATTAATGGTGGAATAGAGGCGGCCGGCGACCTTCTTCTTGAGCCGATAAAAAAAGCCGTAAAAAAATTTGCATTGAAATCAAGATTAGGAAAAATCGATATTACGCCGGGAATTCTAGGCAATGATGCCGTTAGTCTGGGCGCGGCATCATTGGCCGTACGGGAAATATTCTTAAAAGCATAAAAACGAGGTGTGCTTATGACAGAAGACAAAGTTTGCAGGGTTTGCGGGAAGCCATTCCTACCCAATAAATACCGCCCGAATCAAACTATCTGTTCGTCTCTTGAATGCCAATATCAGCGCCAGCTGGATAACATGAAAACCTGGCGCGGCAGGAACCCGAATTACTTCAAATATAAAGAGACCCAGGATTCTTCGTGGAAAGAGACATGCAGGGTAAGGTCGTTAGACTGGCGGAAGAAGCATCAGGAATATCTGAAGCTGTACAGGGAAGAACACAGAGACCGCCACAGGAATTACATGAGGGACTATATGAGGGAATATCGAAAACACAATAAGACGAGCGAAGAAGAGAAATAATATATACGTGAAGACAAAACTATTATATCCGGCCCTGGCCGCATTCTCGGTATGCTTCTTAACGGCGTTTTCTGTCTCTCTTCTATATGCGGTTGAAAACAACGGCAGGGAAGAGATTGCCTTAGGAGGCGATAATCAACAAGCAGTCATAATACAAGAGATACCAAGGCAAAAAGAATCTCTACCCGTAAAGGAAAACGAGCCTCCCGCGAAACCAAAACCGAAAGAGGAACCCGCAAGGCAGGAAACTCAGGCGATAAAGATAAAAGAGATCCCCAGGGTAGAAGAGGCAGTGCGTCCCACCGCTTCTACGCCGCTTAGCAGAATGATAAGCAAGTTATTCCAATATCCTAAGGACGCTATGGAGGCCTCCGCAAAAGATGCCGCCATCATAGGTACTTTTGGAGGATGGATCAATATCGAGAATACGCAAAAACGTAAATTCAATCGCGAGATAGGTTTTTCCGATATGAAGACGCCCGAAGAGAAGGCGTTACAGGTATTTACGCTTAAGGAATGCTTAGATATTGCCATAAAGAACCATCTTCCTCTCGTGATAGCCAAGAAGGGTATCCGGCTTGCCGAGCTCAGGATTTTTGAGGCGAGAAGGAATCTTCTTCCCACGTTTACCATCGGGTATGAAGAAACCACCGGACGGGTCAATGCCAGAGCTTATATTCACAGACAGCAATATGTCGAGGGGCAGCAGCCGATATTCCACGGCGGAGACCTATACTGCAATTTTAAGCAGACTGAGACGAACCTGGAAATAACAAAGAACGATTATAATAGGATAAAGAATGAGCTCGTGCTCCAGGTGAAGAAAGGATATTATTCATTTGCCAAGTCCAAGGAGAACCTGAAATTTCAGCGGAAGCTTTCCGAAGATGCCAATACTATATACGAAACGGTGAAGAAACAGTACGAATACAATATAGCGCCGAAACTGGAGTTCCTGAACGTCAGCTCCCAAACCTCGCAGATAAAATATCAGCTTGCATCCGCCGAGGGTGACGTCAAGGTTGCCGAACTTATACTGAAACAGGCGATGAATATCAACAGCAAGGATAGGATCGATGTTATTGAACTTTTACCTTTCAAGAAAATCGAAATAGATTACGAACATACGTTACGGGCCGCGATGTTTAACAGGCCTGAGATGAAAATAAATTCGTTGATGATAGAATATTACAACTACGGCAAGGGCATAGCCAGGGCGAAGGGATTGCCTAAGATCGATTTGCTAGGCCAATGGGGGCTCTCCAAAGACGAATATGCGTCGCCGGACCAGAATCCGGGCGACGACAGAAAAATGACACAGCAGTGGTATGCTGGTTTAAAGGCATCGATCCCATTCTGGGGCTCTACGACCGAATATTCCTGGACGAAGGAGCAGTGGGCGCCGCAGGTAAGCGCATATAGCCCGACCATGTCCGATACGCATGCTTTAAAATTTAAGGTATTGGATAAGCTCGATAATTATTCCGATCTAAAACTGGCCGAAATAGATTACGATAAGGCCATGCAGGAGTTTATAAAAATAAAACAGGATGTGACCCTAGAAGTGCAGGAAGGATGTTTTAATTACGATAAAGCCGTGATACAGCTGGAGACAGCCGCTGCCAAATTAGAGTACCAGTCAAGCGATCTTGAGGTAAATAGAATGAGGAGGGGGCTCGACGAGATACCGGACTCGGCTGTCATAGAAAGTATGATAAAATTGGCCCAGGAAAGATTCGGGTATATGCAGGCATTATCTGATTGTTACACATCTCGCGCGGCCTTAAACAAAGCCGTCGGCATTGAGGATTATTACAAAGAGGAGTAAACTCGTTATGAAAAAATTGGATTTAAAAAGTATCATGTCAGATATAATCGTTTTCTTAAAAACCCTGCCGGGTAAGATCAATTTAAATAACTTAAAGAATTTAAAGAAGCCGGATTTTAAAAATAAAGAAGTTAAGAAAAAAATCATAATGATTCTCCTCGTCGGAATAGTGACATTTATTGTATTGGTCAGGCTAACATCGAACCTGCAGAACGTTTTGTTTAAAAAGAAGCCGATTGCGAAAGAAAAGGGCGCTGTATCATTTGTGGAAGAGGCCGTGCCGGTCAAGGCATTTAAGATAAAGAAAACGGAATTTAAGGATACACTGCCGTGTATAGGCAATATTAGAGGCTACAGGGAGATAGACCTGAAATTTCAGGTCGCAGGTATCATTGAAAGCTTTAACTTCGAAGAGGGCGAGAAGATACAGGAAGGGGATATCATCGCAAGCCTTGTGCAGAGAGATGCGTTATTGAAATTGAAATACTCGGAGATAGAGCTTACCAAGAACCAGAAGCTTTTTGAGCTGGGGGCAATAAATCAGATAAAGATGGACCAGGCGAAACTCGAATATGAATCTGCGAAATCAGACCTGGATAAGACCAATATATATGCTGCGTCGAACGGACTTCTCGGATCGAGGGGCATGGATGTCGGCAGTTATTATACACCTAATGAGACTGGCCAGAAGATAGGCGTCTTCGTAGATACCGTCAAGGTTTATGCCGAGTTTAATATTATAGAGAAGGATGTGCCGAAAGTTGCCCTGGGGCAGAAGGTGGAAGTCTTTGTCGATGCCTATCCGAACAAATCTTTTAACGGTGTTATTGACAGAATTGCCCCGATAATCGAAGGAAGGTCCAGGACTGAAACTATAAAGGTAGAACTTGATAACAAAGACGGCATGTTAAAGCCCGGCATGTTCACAAGAGCGCTGATCGCGACTTACGAAAAGAAAGATGTTATAGTGATACCGTCTTCAGGGCTGAAGAAGAAAGAGAACGATTATTTAGTGTACCTTATTCACAAGGAAGAGCCCAAGCAGGATATTGTGAAGGCTAAAGAAAAGCCAAAAAATAGCTTATGGTCCTGGTTTGGCAAGAAGAAAGAGAAAGAAGCGCCGAAACCGCAAGTGTCTACAGAAAAGGCTCCGGAATATGGCACTATTGAGATCAGGAAAGTCAAGCTCGGCTATATGACGCAGGATCTTGTTGAGGTTGAAGATGGCTTAAAAGAAGATGAGCTTATTGTGATTGAGATCCAGGAAGATTTTAAGGATAAGACCAAAGTAGAAGTATCCGAGGTACAGGAAGGGCTTATTTAATAGATGAACCTACCGCAATTCTCAGTCAATCGGCCGGTGACCGTAATGATGGTCGTCGCCGGGATCATGATATTCGGCGTAGTGTCGCTGGACCTATTGCCGCAAGAACTTTTTCCTCAGATAGTTTATCCTCAGCTTACAGTAGTTACTCCATATGAGAACGCTGCACCCGAAGAGATCGAGACCCTTATAACAAAGCCGATAGAGGAGGCGATAGGCACTGTCGCCGGGGTTAAAAGGATAAGCTCCATGTCCAAGGAAGGCTTATCATTGGTAATAGCGGAATTCAGCTGGAGCCAGAATATCAATTTTGCCGCTCTCGGAATGAGGGAGAAGATAGACCTCATAAAAGAAAGGCTTCCCAGAGAAGCGGAAGAGCCGATCGTACTGCCGTTCAACCCATTTGATAAACCTATACTTATACTCAGCGTAACGACTTCCAAGGAAGACCGCTCACCGATAGTATTAAGAGAGTTGACTCGGAGAATGATAAAAGATGAGATAGAAAAAGTCGAGGGCGTGGCCTCGGCGAATATCTCCGGTGGATTAGAACGCGAGATACAGATAAATGTGAACCAGGACAAGCTTGAATCGAGGCGTATACCCATACTTGATATCTCAAAGGGTATATCCACCGCGAACCTTAACTACCCGGCCGGTACAATAAAAGAGAGCTTTTACGAATATCTTATACGTACTTTGGGCGAGTTTGAACATGTCCAGGATATCGGCGAAATCGCGGTGGGCGGAACAAGCCAGGAAGAAGAAGGTCGCGGTCAGTACCAAAGCGAATCCGAAAGTGCGAAGCGGCATGACGTATCGAGGAACAGACAGCTTATATACCTGAAGGAAGTGGCCGAGGTTGTCGACGGCGTGAAAGAGAGAACGAGCTACTCCAGGTTTAACGGCAGTGAGAACATTTCTATCGCGATACAGAAGCAAGCCCTTGGTAATACCGTAAAAACTATCGATAGAGTTAAAAAGAAACTCAAAGAGCTAAGAACAGACTTGCCTAAGGACGTAAATGTCACGATAGTGTATGACCAGTCAGGCTTTATAAAGGAATCGATCACCGGTGTCTGGGATGCGGCATGGCAGGGCGGTGTTCTTGTATTTATTGTACTCTTCTATTTTTTAAGAAATTTCTGGAGTTCCGTCATAGTGACCATTACCATACCCATATCGGTTATGGCGACGTTCGCGCTTATGTTTTTTTCTGGCGTCTCGATCAATATGATGTCGCTTGGAGGCCTGGCTTTCGGAGTCGGAAGCCTTGTCGATGCCGCGATCGTTGTTATCGAGAATATATTCAGGCACATGCAGATGGGAGAGGACAATAAAAAGGCGTCTATAATTGGAGCCGAAGAAGTGGCTGTGGCTGTGGCGGGTTCCGTTTTAACCACAGTGGTGGTATTTTTACCGCTGATATTTGTCATAGGCATTATCGGCCAAATATCGAAAGATTTTGCCCTTACCGTAACCTTCTCTCTTCTGGCTTCCTGGGTAGCGTCGGTAACGCTCATTCCGCTTCTTTCCTCACGCGGGGTGAATCTTGGAAAAGGCGCCGCGGGAGATGATGATGATATTTCCAAACTTGACGCCACGGGTGCCATAGCGAAGGTGAGAAAATTTTTCGAAACATTATTGGAAAAGTTTTTAGGTAACAAGAAAAAATATCTTTTTTTTACGTTTATCCTATTCCTGTTGTCCGTAGGCATATTTATACTCCTGGATAAAGAGCTTATGCCAAAAGTAGACCAGGGACAGTTTACGGTGAAGGTCGATATGCCTGCCGGCGCCAGGCTTGAAACGACAAACAATGTCTCAGAAAAGGTGGAGAAATTTTTACTGAGTATACCCGAAGTAGATACTATAAGCGTGACGGTAGGATCAACCAAGGAATCCGCCACAAAGAGCATTGTAGAGCGGCTGGGCGCCAACCAGGCAGAGATTGTTGTGACGCTGAAAAAGAAGAGAAAATTGAAGAGCCAGGATGTAGTCCAGCTTATTAAGAACAGAATTCCATTGATGAAACTGGAAGGCGCCCGGGTTGAGTATATACTGCAGGAGAACGTTCTTGCCGCCGGCGTTACCGCACAGGCGCCGGTCACATTGGAAATAAAAGGTAAAGACCTGAAGACGCTCGAAAGGCTTACGCATGAAGCGCAGCGCGCCCTTGGAACGATAAAAGGCGTCTATGGCGTTAAGAGCGATCTGGCCGAACCATCGCCGGAAATGAAGGTCCTTATAAACAAAGATAAGGCTTCCATGTACGGGCTATCGGTTACAGACATAGCCCAGACATCACTGATTGGCCTTAAGGGTTACGTTGCTTCAAAACTCAAGGAGAAAGGCGAGGAATTTGATATACGAGTAAGGTTAAGAGGCAAAGACAGGGATGATTTCAATAAGCTGACGAGACTTGAGATACAATCTCCATCCGGCGCGCGAGTTCAACTATCGAGCGTTGCCAGCTTCGGGAAAGGTATGGGCCCCAGCGAAATAAAACGGACGAACCAGGAAAGGGTAGTCTTGGTTTACGCGAACGTATATGATCGGCCGCTGAAAGACGTTGTCAACGATGTGAATATCATGATGCGTAATATTAATGTGCCCAAAGATTATATAATGAAACTGGCCGGTGAATCCGAAGACATGAAGGCTTCCTTTGACAGCATGAGAGGCGCTATCATAGCCGCGTTTCTTCTAGTGTATATGCTTATGGCGGCCCTCTTTGAATCGCTGTGGCAGCCGCTCATAATCATGGTCACTATACCGCTTTCATTGGTAGGGGTAGCATGGGCCCTTTTCATTACCCATACGAGTATAAGCGCCTATGTCCTGATGGGCGTTGGAATACTGGGCGGTATAGTAGTCGACAATGCCATAGTCCTCATAGACTGCATTAACCTTTTCGTATCCAAAGGCATAGCAATCGAAAAGGCGGTGATAAATGCAACCCGTGTCCGCCTTCGGCCGATACTAATGACGGCCCTTTGCACAATTTTAGGGCTTCTTCCTATGGCATTTTTAGGCGGCGAGGGCGCTGAGCTGAGAGCCCCCATGGCCATTACCGTCATGGGAGGGCTTCTCGTCGCTACAGTGCTGACACTTGTGGTAATTCCTACCATATATCTCGGATTCATCGAATTGACGAACAGGATATTCAGAAAGAAAAAATGAGTATTCCCGCTTTTTCTATCAAAAAACCCGTCACGATGTTGATGGTTTACGCCACCCTCATCCTTCTCGGCATTATTTCGTTGGGGCAACTTCCCGTTGAGCTTTACCCAAATATAAGTTTCGGAGAGATCAGTATAATAATAGAAGTGCGCGGTGGTATCCCTCCTACGGAAGTAGAGACGCTTGTCACCAAACCCGTCGAAGAGGCCGTGGGAAGCGTAAGCCATCTTGCCGAGATGATGTCGATATCAAAAGAGGGTGAATCGACGGTCGTATTGAGCTTTGAACCCGGCATAAATATGGAATTTGCCGCACTCGATGTCCGCGAAAAATTTGCCAAAGTTAAAAACAAACTTCCCAAAGAGATAGAAAAGCCGATCATAGCCCAGTTTAAACGATCCGACGTTCCTATAGTGATAATTGCCGTGACGAGCCTTAAGCGAACTACGGAAGATATGAGGAAGATTGTCGATGAAAATGTGAGGGAGGCGATAAAACGTATAGGCGGAGTTGCAGATGCCGAAGTCGCGGGAGGGCGGGAGCGTAAAATCCTCGTCGAGGCGGACCAAAGGAAAATGGCTGCGTATGGTGTTCCACTTGAACGAATGATCTCGATGATAGGGCAGAATAACCTGAACCTTCTCTCCGGCGACATAGAAGTGGGGCCAAACAAATATCTCATAAGAACGATTGGGTTATACAAGGATGTCGATGATATAAAAAATATTCCGGTTTCGACCCTTCCTGACGGTACGATGATAAGGCTTAAGGACGTGGCAACGGTCGTTGATTCCTATCTGGAGCCTACCGGTTACGCGAGGGTGAATGTGCGGCCGGTCGTATCGATATATATTCAGAAAGAATCTACAGCGAATACTATCAAGGTAGCGGGTGAGATAGAAAAAGAGGTCGAGAGGCTTAAAACTATCCTGCCGAAGGATATTCAGATAGTCATAACAAGCAATCAGGCGACTTTTATACAGAGTGCTATTACGAATCTTGAAGACGCGCTTCTTAGGGGCGCTGCGCTCGTTATGATGGTGCTCATGTTGTTCCTGATACGCCTCGAAAAAAGGGCCCTCATTGCTGTCCTTATGTTACTGGTTGCGGTTATTTTTATGCCGAAGGTTGTCTTATATCCAGTTCTAGTGGTGATGACCGCGGTTGTTATCATTATCGCCAGAATAAGGCCCGTAGCGGTCGTCTCTTCCGCCATTCCGATATCGGTTATCATCACCTTTATTTTAATGCTCGCAATGAGATTGACGCTTAACTTTATGACGCTTTTCGGCCTCGCGCTCGGAGTCGGAATGCTTGTCGATAATACGATCGTAGTTTATGAGAATATAGTCCATAAAAACGAGCAGGGTATTAAGGGGATGCAGGGCGCTATTATTGGCACCGAAGAGGTGTGGGTCGCTATTTTAGCCGGCACGCTCACCCACGTGTCTGTCTTCCTGCCGATGGTATTTGTCGGCCAGGAGATCAAGCTTCTCTACGGCGGGGTCGCCTGGACTGTGACATTTTCACTCCTAATATCTTTGTTCGTCGCTATAACTGTTGTGCCGCTCCTCGCTTCGAGAATGCATATCTCCGTCGAGAAGATCACGTTCTTAGGAAATGTTTACGCGATCCAGAGGAAAGGCGTGATATTTTTCATGAGGAATAGATACCGCGTTTTATTATTCGCGTTCCTACTTTTTTTATTATCGCTGTTCTTTTTCTCGAAACTCGGAATGGAGTTTTTAGGAACGACCGAGCAGAACAAGTTTACGGTATTTATTGAGCTCCCGACGGGAACGAAGCTTGACGTTACAAATAGCATTGTCAAAAAAGTAGAGGCCCTTGTCAAGGAAGTGCCTGAAGTCAAGACTTTCTCAGCAAGGGTGGAACCATGGTCTAGTAAGGTTTACGTTGAGCTTGTAGCGCTTACTCAGAGAAAAAGGTCCGTCGCGGAGGTTATGGACAGCCTTCGCCCAAAGGTCGAGAGGATAAAGCCGGCATTCATATATTTTGAAGAGGAGCAGGAAGTTGGCACGAAGGAAGTCATACTTGAATTATTCGGATACGATTATGATAAACTGAGAGAGATAGCAATATCTATGGCCTCAAGGCTCGGCACAGTCAAGGGTTTCACGGATACGAAAATAAGGATGAGGGAGGGCCGTCCCGAGCTGGGGCTTAAGGTCAACAGAGAAAAGGGCAGCCTTTTTTATATGTCGGTGAGCGATGTTGCCGACATGATCCACGCTCAGATGAGGGGTTTGAGGGCGACGTTATTCCATACCGAATCGAGCGAGGTAGAGACGATCGCCCGCCTCGATGAGAAATACAGAAAAACATTTAAGGATGTGCATAAACTGATACTTACAAATCAGAACGACGATAATGTATATCTGGAGCAGGTGGCGGATTTCAAATATGGCCTGGGCCCCAGCGAAATATGGAGGAAGAACAAGACCCGCATGATACAGGTGAGCGCCAGCATCGGTAAGTTCCCGCTTTCCAAAGCGGCTGGAATGACTAAAACCGCATTGAGCGATCTCAAGCTTCCCGAGGGTTACTACTGGAGATTAGGTGGTAATTACCCGACGATGATAGCTACGCAGAAACAGGTTTTTCCCATATTAGCGCTTACGGTCATCCTGATCTATCTGGTCTTGGCGTC
Source organism: Candidatus Omnitrophota bacterium (assembly GCA_041661345.1). GTDB lineage: Bacteria > Omnitrophota > Gorgyraeia > 2-01-FULL-45-10 > 2-01-FULL-45-10 > JAPLMI01. The sequence continues at coordinate 12,475 of JBAZUO010000032.1, forward strand.
TCTCTTTGAGTCGTATTATCAGCCGTTTATCATCATGATAGCTGTGCCGCTTGCGCTCATAGGGGTTGTTATTTCGCTTTACATAACCGGGAAATCGGTCGGAATGGGCGTTTTTGTGGGGCTTATAATGCTAGGTGGCATAGTTGTCAATAATTCGATACTTCTGATAGACCATGCCAACAATATGAGAAAGAAACATTTTAATCATATGAAGTCAATAATTTTGGCCTCGAGGGATAGATTGAGACCTATATTGATGACAACCTCGACTACGCTGTTGGGGCTTTTGCCGATGGCAATAAGCACGCAGGAAGGTTCGAATCTTTGGAGCCCTCTCGCTATAACAGTCATGGGTGGCTTGATCAGTTCCACGATCCTGACGCTACTCATAGTTCCAAGTGCATATATTGTATTTGAGGATGCGCGCGCTGGCTTAAAAAAGGCTATGTTAAAATATAAAAAAGTTTGATTTATGTGCTTGACGCTTATTATAATATATGATATATATATAGTGTGCTTTCAAGAGGCCATTTTTTTTGTAAACATATTATACATTTAAAAAAAGTATTAAAAAAGGGTTAAAGAAGATGATAGAATACTATGATCCGCACAAGAGGTTTTGGCTGAGGGCAATCGCCTGCCTGCTCGTTGTGTCGTTTCTATGGTATGACATAGCGTGGGCCGGCGATTTATTTTATATGGCCCCTAAGGCAACTGCGACCGTTGCGGTTGACGCGGCCGGGAAAGCGGCCAGCGAGAAAGAGGTCACGAATTATGATCTTATATCATATGATAAGAGACAATCCGTTATCAATAAACTTTTACCATCAAATAAAGACCGCGAACAGTCCAATTCATTTGCCCCTGCATATGTTCAGGAACAACAGCAAAAACACGAAGACGTAATTCGGGTCAAGCAAGACGCCGAAGACCTTTCTTGGATGCTTCGAAATCCGGTTAAAAGGCAGGATGAGGAAATTAAGCTCCAGAAGAAAAAGTCCACTAGCGAGGATCAGGGTACGGGTGAGCCTGTACAATATACGCTGGATGATTTTGATGAGGAAGGCCAGCCCGGAGAACTGAACGTTTATGAGTACAATGCGGACGGTTCATTGAAGCGTGTGGTAACCTATGACATCAGAGAAAAAGATGTCTCGGTATGGATGAAAGACGCCAAAGAGATAAAAACAAAAAAAGATGGAGAATTTTTATTTGGTTCTTACGATAAAAAAGCTGATTTGACCGGGCTTACCGAAGACGACATTTTGAATGTTATATATTACGAGGGGGAGAC
>JBAZUO010000033.1:0-11753 GCA_041661345.1 Candidatus Omnitrophota bacterium
CGGCAGGCTAATTAGCGCTCTGCGGTGCCTGGGGTACTTGGGGTGCCTGATTTTTATCAACTTCTGCCTCGTCGCTCTTTTTGGTTAGGCTTTCTATAACCGTCGTGAACAATTCCTTCTGCGCGGCCAAGTCGCTTACTTTCTTTTCCAATTGCGCGGAGGATTTACTCAAGGCATCCTTTTCCATACCTATCTTGTCCAAATTTGCCTTGATCGATACCAGTTCCTTTTCTCTGGACGTAATACTATCCTGGATTTTCCTATTCTCCGTAGCTATATTCGTCATCGTAAGCGCGATAACCACAAATATAGCCGCGACGAACATGACCAGGAAGATCGGACGGGTTTTAAGCGGCGGCGTCCCGTTTATAACGGCTTTATATTCCTCGTTTTTGCCTGACGCTTCGGCAAGATCACTATCCGTGAGTTTCCATGGAAGTTCCGGTTCGTGAAGTTTGGTCTTGGGTATCTCTGAGGCGACATTAGACTCGAACTTTTTCTTCATCTTTTGTTTCCTTTCCTATAGCGCTATTGACTTCGTCCACCAGGCTTTTTATATCCTCGACGATCTTCGAATCCGGATACAACTCGAAGACCGACTTGCCCATGCTGGACGCATCGATTATCTCCTGGGATTCGTTAATGACTGTCTTTAGTGAATACTCCGGATAATATTTATCTACCGCTTCTTTGCATTCCGCGCATATCGGATAATTGGAATTGTAGCGGTTTAAGAATATGCGGATCCCCTTGAGATAATATTGAAAATCCCTCTCGATTCCGGCGAGCGTCTCTAAAAGAATCTTAAGCCCGTGGAAAGAGAGAAAGTCTGCCAGTAGCGGCACCAGGACTTCATCCGAGGCGAGTATCGCATTAAGGCTTACGAGCCCTATACTCGGCGCGCTGTCTATTATTATGTAATCGAACTTATCTTCAACGGGCCTTAGCGCACGGCGAAGCGTAAGTTCTCTTATCGGCATATTAAAAAGCGGAAGTTCGAGAGCCGAAAGCGATATCGAAGACGGGACCAGTTTCAGGTTCGGCAGCGTCGTATCGCTTATTACGTTAAGAATGCTCTCACCCTTGACGATAACGCTGTATAAACTCTTGTCATGATGCACCGTTTCCTGGTTTAAGCAGGTTGTAAGATGCGCCTGCGCGTCCAGATCGATCATGAGAACCTTCGCGCCTCTTTTAGCGAGGCAGTAACCATATGCGCTCGAGATGCTGGTTTTGCCCGTTCCGCCTTTATAGTTCAGGAATAACTGCTTCTTCGCCGTTGACATATATTACCTTCCCCTCAGGCGGTACTCTTTGATCTTCTGTCTTAGGTCGCCCACTTCCTTCAGTATCTTTTCGCAATACTTGACGTCATTCTGGATCTTCTTATCTCTTTCTTCTATATCTGATTCAAGCGATCTGATATTTTCTGTAAGCTGTCTTTCGATATTTTCTCTTTCAGCTATCAGAGCACTCAACCGCGTGATCTCGTCTTTTAATTTCAACGCTTCCTCTTCGGCCTTAGCCTTGTCGTCCTGCCTCAGTTTATTTAATTCTTCTATACCGGCATTCAGTTGAGACACACTCTCTTCGAAATCTCTCGCCCGGTGCTCGGCGTTTTCCAGTTTCAGGCCGGCATCCTTCACAACACCATCGAGCTCCTTGTACGCCTTTTCACTCTCCTCGATCCTCGCGTTCTTCGCGGCCAGCTCGACGTTTAACTGCGAGACTTTACTTTCAAGGCTCTTCTTCTCTCTCTCGGCGGCCTTAAGTTGCAGAGATAACTCTTTACCGGCCAATTCTAGTTCTTTGTACGACTTGTCAGCCTCGGCTAATTTTTTTTCCTTTACCTCCAGGTCTGTTTTAAACCGCTCCGTTTCCTGCGTCAATTTATTAACTATGCTATCCGCAGTCTTTAACTGCGAGGCCAACTCTTCAAACTCATCTTTTATTTCTTTAAGGCGTTTTTCGCTTTCGGATAGTTTTTTACTATTGGCGTCGGCGCTATCGCGCAGCTGCGATATCTCCTTCTCGATATCCCTGTTCCTGCTTTCGGCATTCTCCGATTTTAAAGAGGCCTCTTTTAACGCATCGCTTAACTCTTTATACGAGTCTTCGGCCTGGGCTATTCTCTTATTTTTGGCTTCCAGTTCGGCACCGAGTTGCGAAACTTTACCTTCGAGCGCCTTCTTCTCCCGCTCCGAGGCCTGAAGCTCCAAGGTAATTTCTTTCTTCGCGATCTCGATCTCTTTACCGTGCCGCTTCTGGTCCCCGGCAAGTTTCTCCTCGGCAGCCTCTATCTCGGACCCGAGACGTTTCAACTCATCATCTTTTTTCCCGGACTCATCAATAGCAGATTTAAGTTTTTCGGCCGCTTCTTCGTTCTGTGATTCCGCTTTTTTTAATTTGTTTTCGCTTTCGGTAAGCCTCTTCTCTTTTGCCTTTAACGTCTCCTCAAGCTGATCTATGCGGGCCGACTGTTCCTTAGACTCTTTGGTAGCGGCGTATAGCTTGGATCTTAAGGACTCGACATTGGCTATTGCCCTGTCTTTATCTTTTTTGATCTCGGCGGGATCTTCTACGGGCTTCTTTTCGAGGTCGGCGATCTTACCGTTCCGCTCTTCGATCTGAGCAAGAAGCTTATCTTGATGATCAAGCGCCTCTTTCTGGAGCATGGTAAGTTTCTTATTTTCCGACTCCAGGTTTTTTAATTTTTCGCGGTATTCTTCTAGGGATAAGGTAAGTTCCTCTATTCGTTTTTCGAGATCAGGCCTTTTAATAGGAGCTTCTATAACTATACTTGCCGCGGCTTCTTTCGGGGAATCGGTTTTGTGGAAGATCTTTAAAACATCCTCCTTGTCGACACCCATCTTCGACGACAGCGTGTCGAGACTGGCGGATTTCTTCTCGATCTTTTCCATGATCCTGCGACGGATCTCGCTGACCTGCATTTGATTGAAATCGACTTTGGGGTTTTTACCCATGGATTTTAACCGTTCGATTAACTGAGGGCCTTATAAACCTCTTCCAGAGATTTTTTGGCTTCCGTAAGTTCCGATTTTAGTTTCTTGTTTTCTTCTTTGAGAGCCTCGTTCTTTTCTCGCAGGGATCTTGTGGCATCGTCGGTATCGGACGGGGTTTGCGCGGGAACAGCATTGAATTTTTCGTACTCTAAAGAGGATACTTTGTTATTGAGCCTCGATATCTCGGCCTTACAGATGTTCACTCTTGATTCGGATTTCATTATCCATACTGCGACAAATATCAAGCCTAAGCCTAAAACACCCAATTCTAACATAGCCACCCTCCGATTTGCCATGCAATCACATGTCTATCGGGCATTTTACACCATTTTCGTGTTCGATGTCAAAGAAAAATATCCGGTTAGTTTTTTACGGTGACGACGACTCGCGTGAGGCCTTTTTCAAGCGCAGATATATCCTGGAATGCTCTTTTGGAAAGATCTATGATCCTGCCCTCTTTTACCAGTCTCTTATTGGGCCCCCTATCGGTTACTACCACTTCCGTAGAGCGGCCGGTATCCAGGCTTTTTACCACTAACCTGGTCCCGAATTTATAGAACCAGCTTGCGCATGTCCTCTTCTCGGGATCGAATGGCTTACCGTTTGCCATCGGCAGCTTTGCGCATTCATAGGAATAGAAACTCGCAACACCCATCTCGGAATAGAACGCAGGTACGGTAGGGCTGGGTACATCTGCCATCAACGTGCCGGACTCCGGCATGATCAAGCTAACCATGACGATCGTCAATAACAATATCTTTTTCATGGCCGCCTCCAGCTTATTAAATTTCTTTAATAACTGGTTAAAAAAAATTACTTTCTGGTTCCCTAACTTTTCAATTATAGTATATCATATGAAATTTATTATGGAATGTACAAAATCAGGCTTTTTTATTTTTTACAGATGAATTTATAAGTTCGGCAAAGATATGGAAGGCATTTCTTTTTTTGGAGTTCTTTACCATGTAGGCCGTTTCGGCCAGCGCCCAAATCCCATAGATCCATATGATCTGTCCGCGCACGTCCGGCATCAGGAATTGGGTAATCCACAATATGAATAAGCATGCCGCCTCCACCAGGCTAAATTCCATACTTGCCAAAAACATGAATCCGAGATATGACTGGACTATCGTAAGTAGTATCTCTAATTTCTGATGATCGTCAAAGACCACGCTTGCGAAGTGCCCGAGGCCAAAGGAATAGATGAACGGTATCATCGCCACAAGTATGGTCCATTGGTTTATCGAGGAAGATACAAAATTTATAAGCGCCATCGGCGCCTTGGTGACCTTCTTTGCCCAGTAAAAAGCGGAAAGTTTTTCCGGAAATTCACTTAGGAATGGCGATACCCACTGCACAAAAACGAACTGCGAGACACCCATCGTAACCGCGATCGCAAGCATCGAGTTAAGGAACGGGTGCACCGTGAAATATATTATTGCGGCGCCGCCGATAAATAAACCGGATATACCCATAACGCCGGCTCGGTGCGGCAGGCTCATAATATATTTGGGGATTCGCCCCATATCCGAGGCCTCTTCCTTATCGTGGGGCGGAAATTTTGACAATAGGTACAGATAAATAAAATAGATTGCCCCCAACACGAGTCCGTCGAATATATTCAGCGTGCCCTTGAAATAGATCGCCAAAAAATATAAAAGCGCCGGGAGAAGCGAAATTATCGCAACGGCATGTTCGTCATCCAGTTTTATCGCAGGGAATTTTCTTTTTTCTCCGCGCCTCCGCCCGAAGATAAGTGCAACGAAATACACCATCGGCCAGCCAAGGCCTACAAATAATCTTAAGGAGCCTGTGAAGTTTGCCGTGATCAAATGAACTTTGGCAGGGTCTTTTGCGGCCTCTAACGCTATAACCGCTTCAACCGCAAACTCTGGAAGCGTCTGTGCCCAGGCGAGTATAGCTAACGCCAGGCCCTGCGAGATGAAGAACTGCCCGCATTCAGCCGCCCACGCGATAAGCATCGCGGCTAAAATTATCGCCGGAAATGTCCATAATGCGCTAAGTGCTTCCATCTATTCCTTGTCTATGAAAGAGAAGTCCGGCGCAAACCTGGAATCCGGATTGTTTCTTATAAATTCTATGGCATAGTTTGCGTCTTTTGCGGCTTCGGATGATGGATCCAAATCTATCGCTTTTTTAAAATTACTGTATGCCTTAGACCTTGAATGCTCGTAAGTGTAATAGTATACTCCGAGATTATAGTAGGCCCCGGCTTCTTTCGAGTTTAATTTTAATATCTCCTCCAATTCCTCGCGGGACTCCGGATACCTCTTAAGTGTAAAATATACCTCGCTTAAATAAAACAGATCTTTTATGTACATCTTTCTTATTTCCTCATCCATTTGAGGCAGCGCTTTCATTATATTTTTGTATATCTTTAATTCCTCGACCGCGTTGTCAAAATCTCTCTTGAGAAAATAGGCCCGTCCGATAAAAAGATGCGCGTCCGGATAATCGGGGGCTATCTCTATAGCCTTTTTAAAAAGGCGGACCGCATCTTCCTTGCGGCCCTGGTCCTGGTATATGACACCGAGTTTTGTGATCGCGATATAATCGTTCTTATTTTTGGAAATACGGTCATTGAGGGCGTTTTCGTCCTGGGCCATTGTCGGCGCGGATAAAGAAAATAGCACTATCTGCAGCAATAACGTCATTGATAGTATTATTTTATTCATATCACTCTTTAGGGCCGGCGTCTAATGGCATTGAGAGAAGTTTCACCCATCGGGCGGCCCAGCCGCAATTATGCGTAACTCCATTCACAATGGTAATACGCCTATAATCAGTATCGCCTTCTTCTTTTACAAAAGACTCGGCTATCGCGAAAGGGACGGTTTTGTCCTTCGATCCAATAAAGTGACGCTGGGGTATATTCTTCACTTTTTGCGCAAAATCGATAGGATCCATTGAACCACCAAGTCGGCTTACGCGATGATAATCACACAACATTTTGGAATTCAAATTACCCGCTACGGTGCGAAGGGCTATAACATCGTTACGTTGCGCCGCAATAAGTACGGCAAGCGCGCCACCTCCGGAGTACCCGGTCAACTCTACATGCCTGGTGCCTGATTTTTCTTTCAATACATCAATAACTTTGTTAATGGAGCTTACGACTTCCGGCGCAAACCGCCGCACGGACCAATACGTCGGGTTGCAGTTGGAAGAGCCTGGGGCAGGAAATTGGCCGGGCCTTGCGACATAAGCGACATTATTGGAAGTATCAACGGCAGCCATTTGTAACGCAATTGGGGATGAGGGTGTCGGATCGTCGGATAGCACCCTTTTGGTCTTCCAGGCTTTTCCGTCGCCTTCGATGTAAATGCGAATGTTTTCGGAAGGCCCTTTAAATTTTTGATACGTCATTAACACAAAGCCGGCGGCGTCGACGTATTCTTTTTGAAAATCTGCTTTACCCGCAATATTTTCGGCTATAAAGGCGCTTTGCGTGAAAATCGGCATTGCCGCGCAACCATCGGTAGATGCCAATATTAAAAGTGCAGTAATAATGCGGCCAATTCGCATTAGAAATTATAACGCAGCGTTAATCCACCATAGATGCCGAAGAATTCATCCATCATTTCCGTATCGCAGTCTACGGTAATAGTAAAAACATCCTGAAAGCAAAAGGCCAACTGGCCGCCGGCATTGAAGCTACTCTGCGCCGGCTTAAAACCATTTGCATCAAACGACGGCCCTCCTCCGGTAAATGTCGATGTCACTACCATACTGTCACCTATAAAATCATAAAACCATTTTCCATGGATATCCATGGTCATCGTTCCCCATTTAAAATGATGCAGAGAAGCGAGCCGGGCGCCGAGTCCGGATTGTAGCTGGTCATAGGACTGACTCGATACGTCGAGTGACAATGCACCCGCCCCTGTTTCGGTATATTTGCCGAGATAAAGGTGATTCCACTGAAGCGACACGAGCGGTGTAAATTCTACATTCTCCATTATTCCAAAACTATAACCACTGCCGACATATACGCCGTATTGCTGGCCGTCGTATTGGGCGTTGGCTGTTCTAAGTATTATGCCCCCGATATCTATATCGCGATTGCCGTTATACCAATTATAAGCGAAAGAACCAGCCACATCAACGAAGACAGGAAGGTCTTTACCCTGGTATCCGGCATACAAGGTGCCTTGGGCGCTATTTATGGATGTGCTCGCATTATTGATATTCGAATCTATGTTCCCATATGTATAACCGCCGCTCATACCCAGCGTAACAACATCGGAAAAGAGATGATCTATGCCGATGGCTGTACCGGTGTCCCATGCGTTATATCCCTGGATATTCTGACGCGTGCCTTGCGTCAGGTAACTGCCATATCCTTTGGCCCATATGCCGCTTAATTTACTTGCGTCGCCTGCGGAGAAACCCGTCATAGCGGAATCTGCGATGTTCTTGGCAAAGGTTGGGCCTTTTTCCAATCTGTCAATGGATGCCCCGACGAATTTATTGAGGCCATTCATCGTTATATTGATAACCCCGGCGTCGACCTCCGGTACGATCGAGTCAAGCGCGCCGGCCACCTGCGAAGTGGTGGGCAGGGAATCAAGTGTATTAAGCACGTATAGCATATCTCCTGTAGCACCCGCCGTACCTGCAGCCTCAAGAGCTGTTCCTGCCGCCGCGGCATTAGGGTTGTTTGCGCATTTATTATAAGGATTAGCACGACTGGCGGTAAGGATAAGATCCTGATTGGATGAATCCGTCGTAGCCGTAAACGTGAGAACAGAGCTATTATCTGTTACTGTATTACCGCCAGCCACTCCTGATCCGGCATTTCCATCGACTACAGTAAAAGTCCGGCCATTGGTAATAAAGCCGACGCCGGTAACATTGACGTCAACCTTAACACTCGCCGGTATGGTAGCAATACCGGTAACGATCACATTTCCAAATGATGTATTGCTTGCTATATCCAAGTTAAGATATGAGTCGGCCCCAAAGGTAAGCGCGCCGGCGTGGGTCATCGTATTACCCTGCAGATAAATGCCTGAAGTTGCCGCCGCAGCCGTCGCCCATGTGCCGGTCGTAGCAATGTTACCGCCAACCCGCAGGCCTCCAGTAATAGTTAATGCCGTAATATCCGCATCGCTATCTAATTGAAACATTGCGCCCGTGGCTACTGCCGCGTCCGTCGCGTAAATGGCTCCTGTGATCTCTGCTGTTGTCCCACTGGCTCCGCTCACATCGATGGAACCGATCCGATTAACTGCGGTGCCAACGGTACCTGTGATAATCGAATTACCTGCGGTAGTGATGTTGCCATTGCCACCGGTACCAGTCGTTATACTGCCTACGAGATCGCTTCCGTCAGAAAACGCGATCGTGCCGTCGTCGGTAAAAGCCACGGCTCCGGTTAAATCGGCATCTGCGGCCATGCTCAGTATGCCGGATGCCATCGAAACAGTGGTAATGTCTGATGTGGTGTCTAATTGTAAGGTGCCTGCGCCGATCGTCGCGTCCGTCGCGTAAACGGCCCCCGTAATCTCTGCTGTTGATGTCGCGCCCCCACTCACGGTGATCGAGCCAAGACGGCCTACCCCTGTGAGACCCACGGCTCCTGTAATTTTGGAGTCACCTGCAGTTGTCACATTACCCTTATTGGCCGTTGTTGACGTATTGGTAATAGCTGCGGTTATGTCGCTTCCATCGGCAAGAGTTACAAGTCCGTCGCCTGTGAAGGTAAGTGTCGTACCGGTTAAATCGGCGGCGGCTGTACTTAAATTCAATGTGCCCGCGCCGACCGTTGTTGTGGTAATATCCGAAGCGGCATCCAGTTTTAAAGTCCCCGCGCCGACCGTCGCGTCCGTCGCGTAAACAGCTCCCGTGATCTCCGCAGTTGTCCCACTGGCTCCGCTTGCAGTAATGGAACCGGTCCGTTTGGCCGAAGTACCCACGGTACCGGTGATAATCGAATTACCTGCGGTAGTGATGTTGCCATTGCCACCGGTACCGGTCGTTACATTACCCGTAAGATCACTTCCGGCAGCAAGCGCGATCGTGCCGTCGTCGGTAAAAGCCACGGCTCCGGTTAAATCGGCATCTGCGGCCATGCTTAAGGTGCCGGTACTCGAAATGGTCGTTGTGGCGATCGTAGAGCTGGCATCCAGCATAATCGTGCCGGTTCCGGTGACATTCAATGCATTTGCGACAACAGCGCCTGCGAACGTAACTGTGTCCGATGCATCACCGCCCGAGATTGTATCCATGGCCTTTCCGGAGGCGCCGACCGTTCCATTGATGGTCGATGTTCCGACAATAAGGACATTCCCTTTGCCATCCGAATTTGTCTGGATACCTACCGCAAGAAGATTGGTATTAACGTTCTGGTCGGTTCCAAAACCGATCCTCAACGTCGATTCATTTGTATCTTGAGCGGTCATGTTAACACCGTTTGACACTCCTTCGGCTAAAAGGTCAACGGTGCCGGCGCCATTTACATCCTGCACCGCGAACGCAGGCGCCGAAAGTGAACATGCCATGAGAGCAACTATGCTTAGGAAAGATAATTTCTTCATTCTAGCCTATTTTTGTATTGAAATAATTAGTGTCGTAGAAGTATACATTAATATAGAGGCGTAGTCAAGCGGGGGGCTCCTGGGAGGCTCTCGGATGCGATAGTTAAAGATATAAAGCCATTGATTTTGCGGTCTCTTGTGCTATACTTACTGAGAAATGATTAAAGGAAAAGGGGCATGTGCAATAAAAGTGTTATATTAAAAGTAAGTATTTTGGTTTTACTTATGGCATTACTCATTTCTTATGATGCCGTTGGTAATGATCTCGTAGATCCGTTTGCTATAGAGGCGTTCAATAGAGGAGTAGAGCACATAGAGCGCTGTAATTATGAGGGGGCCATCCCCTGCTTTACCGAGGCCATCAGGCTTAATTCGAATTATGCCGAGGCCTACAATAATCGGGGGGTTGTTTACTACTACAAGGCCGATTATGACCAGGCCATCTCAGATTACACAAAGGCCATCGAGCTTAACCCTTCTTATACCGAAGCCCGAAAAAATCGGTTGAATGCTTATTCCAAAAAAGGCGCCAATGACCGGGATACAAAAGATTACACTATGGCTATCAAGCCCAATCCTAATTGGACAACAGCCTACAGCATGCAGGGAATTGTTTATTATTGCAAGGCTGACTATGGCCAGGCCGCCTCAAGCCATATAAAGGCCATCGAACGCAAGCCCGATTATGCAGCAACCTACGTCAAACCTATTCATAATCAAGCCGTCTCAAATAATACAGAGGCGTCCAAACCGAATTCCAATGAGGCTATCACCTATTGTAACCAAGGGCTTGCTCAGCATTACAAGAATAACTATGACGAAGCTGTCTTAAATTATACGAAAGCCATTGAAATCCAACCCGGCTACGCCGAGGCCTACAATAATCGGGGATTTGCTTACCAATGCAAAGCTAACTATGGCCAGGCCATTTTAGAATATAATAAAGCTGTCGAGCTCAAGCCCGACTACGCCGAGGCCTACAATAACCGGGGAGTCGCTTATCAGTATAAGGCAAATTATGACCAGGCGATCTTAGATTACACCAAAGCGATCGAACTCAAGCCTGACTATGCGGCGGCCTACCACAATCGTGGAAAAGCCTATGGCGGCAAATCCTATTATGATAATGCTATAGCAGACTTTACCAAAGCGATCGAACTCAATATTAATAATGTTGCCACCTATTACAACCGAGGTGTTGCATATCAATACGAAGCAAACTACGATCAGGCGATCTTAGATTTTACCAGGGCGATCGAACTTGATCCCTCTTATGCCAAAGCCTATAATAATCGCGCAGTTGCTTATTATCTGAAGCGGGAATATGATAAAGCCTGGGCGGACGTACACAAAACAGAATCGCTCGGATTAAAAATGAATCTTAAATTCCTCAAGGCCCTGAAGAAAGCTTCAGGAAAATAGTAAGATCGCTTCAAAACTCACTGCAGGCGCTCTACGGCTCGGACTTAAGTTCTGCTTTTCCGGTTCGTGCGCGTTCTGTCTATTTCTCTTAATTGCATCTTCCTGAGCCGTATATTAAGAGGCGTTATCTCAACAAGTTCATCGTCGTCAATAAACACAAGCGCAAATTCAAGATTGATCTTTCGTGGAGGCACCAGCTGTATCGCCATATCTTTGGTAGAAGAACGCATATTACTTAATTTCTTCTCCTTCTGCGGGTTCACAACTATATCGACGCCTTTATTGTATATGCCGACGATCATACCCTCATAGACCATATCTCCGGGCACAACAAACATATCTCCGCGCTCCTGCAAGTTCCAGAGCGCATACGCGACCACTTCACCATCGCTCATCGATACCTGGACGCCTCTTTGGCGCGCTGGCAGCTCGCCTTTATATACCTGATACTCGAGAAAGTTCTGGCACATGACGCCGCTTCCGCGTGTCATTAATAAAAATTCACTTCTGAACCCTATCAGTGCCCTTGAGGTGATCGTAAATTCCATCCTGATATCGCCGGAGGATACTGTCTTCATGTCTTTCATTTCGGCTTTGCGCTCGCCAAGCGCCTGCATTACCGCGCCCTGATAAACACTATTCACCTCTATGACCACCACCTCCACCGGCTCTAAAATCTGCTCGCCCATCTTCTTTAAAATAACCTGCGGGCGCGAGACTTCCAGCTCATATCCTTCGCGGCGCATCG
>JBAZUO010000034.1:0-11564 GCA_041661345.1 Candidatus Omnitrophota bacterium
ATGAGACCTGGGCACACCAAGAAGAGTTTCCACTTTCACATGTATATCAAATACGTTAAGGTCGACGTGGTTACTGATGATGACCTTCTCTACTCTCGAGGGGTCAAAATTCGGATTTTTCTTTATATCGTATCTGCCGTCTTTCGTGCTGGGCGCGAACTCCACACGATGAACAAGTTTCGCCCTGTCCTCCGCGTTCAACTTATCATAACCTGCGTTGCCTTTGATCTCCGCGGCAAATGTACTGCGCGAACCATTTATATCTACACATGTTATCTGCAGAAGCGTCTTTTCCGAAATACGCGAGCTTATCAGAAGCATAACTTCACGGTTGGTCATATCGACATACTTTTTACCGCTTACGCTATCCTGAACCGCCAGCAGCGGGTTGGCTGTGAGGTCTACTACGCGTTCGAAAGCGGATGTTCTCGAATTTACATCGGCTTCCCATCTGACTATATCTGTAGACTCAAAGGGATGATTGAATAAGCGGTAGACATCATCTATATTCTCGGACTCGATCATAGCCAGAAGCGAGTTTCTCACATATCTTACGTTATCGTAATATTCTCTCGCGAACTTGTTCGACACAAAGAATTCGTTGAAAGATATATCTTCAAACGCGTCAAGCCTGGCCTTTATAAATCTGCCCCATCTGATAAATGTTATAGGCTCAAGTTCCCCGGCATCTCTCGCTTTTCTATAGCTTTGCACTAAATTATACATTTCCGACCATATCTCTTTTTCAAGGATCTTACTGGCATATACTGTGGTGCCGTCCTTCTTTATGAATTTGGAATAGTCATTGGCCATAGCGCGTCTGATATGATCAAATATTTCGTTTTCTACGCTTTCCGCCTTACCGGGTGTCAATACGATCCCAAGGCAACCAAGCACATCCCATGACTGCTTTATTAATGTAACGCTGCCTTGTTCCGGGATATCCGTTAATTTAAAGATCCCCCTGGGGGAGGACTTTTTAGCATCCGCAAAAGACGTCATGGCTCCATTAAATATTTCAAAGGCTTTTGAGGTATCGATATTTTTGTCTTCGTCAGTAAGAGGCACGAGAACCGTTGTGGTAACAACCTCTTTCCTGGCGCGGCTAAGATCGGGCGCATTGCCGCATGAAGCGTCGGCAAATACGTTAACAAGCATTCTCACCAAGCCGTCCTCTTTCACATCTCTTGAGACGATAAGCGCCGAACCCTGAGTGTAATAGCACTCTTTGCTAACTCTGCCGTCGGGCTCGATGATGCGCGTAATCCGCCCTATCTTTATCTCGGGCCTATCGGTCAATAAAACAGGTGTCTTGGTGTCGTAATCGAAGGTCCTTGTCGTTCCCGGAATAGCGCTTCTGTTTTTATCAAGAAGCGTCTCTTCAACTTTAGCGACACGATTCGTATCACCGTCATAATAGAGTTTCTTCTCTATGGCAGCCTTATAATCGAGCTCCTGTATAAGCTTGCCGGGGTTATCTTCATCGCCAACTACATCGTAAAAATAACGCACAATAATATTACCCGCCGCGTCCACCAACGCGTCCGACTGCCATGGGCTTGCCGCATTGGCCCTGAAAATTTTTCCTCTGAGATTGTCAGGCACGTAAGATTCGTTAACATAGGTCGTATAACGGTATTCTCCGCGGACTGCTATTTCAGCGTACGGCTTGCCGCTCGAAAGATCCACTTGATGATTGGCGGGGATCTCCATATCATATCTTAAGGATAATAGCTGTGTCATGCCCTCGCCTATCTTCCCGTCTGCGGCAAATCCCAGCTTTGAAACATAGGAAACTTTCTCCCCTGCCTTCTGCACCACACGGATCTTCGGATCGACTTTATTATCATAACCGAATATGTACCGACGGCCTTTCGCATCCGTCTTCTCGGTAAGGAGCCATTTGCCGTGAGTACGATATATTTCGAGGTCGAATAGGTATGTCCCCTTTTCCTTGCCGGACGTAACATCTTTAAGAATCGCGTTATTCTTCGTGTCGAGCCTGTATCTCTCCATATAATAATTTTCCGCGCCTTTTATGGTAACAACCCCATCACTGATCACTACGTTGGCGCCGTCGATGACATCGGGCGGAAATTCGGGAACGAGTTCATTTATAACGTAAACTTTGTTCTCCCCGGAATTTCTAACATACAGATGCATGGGGTCGGCCGGATTTTTACCGGTCTCGGAAACACCTTTACCCATAGCGGTAACGGTGTGCGTATCCATATTCGCTTCTATCGATTTTCGCATCTCAACCTGGGCGGTATCCTTCTCGATGATCCTTACCTCTATTTTGGGTTTGCCAAAGGCGTCTTTTACTATCTGTCCGTATTTGTCTTTAACGGCGACCTTAATATTTTTGACTTTATATACGGCAAAGAGCTGTTCATTCTTTTCATTCCTCATCCTGTCGCTAGTCACTATCATAGTTTTTGGATCTAGAGGATTATCGTATAAGAAAAGGAATGTCTCCCTGTCAGTGACCTTCAAGCCGAGAAGGCTGTTGGGCATGCGCTCGATCTTCGAGGCATAACCGCCGCCGAGCGCTTCGCCGGATGGCATCTGAGGAATGACTATCGGCTGCGATGACAGCCTCTGCCCGGGAGCCTGAGGAGCTTCGGCGGGCAATTGTTTCATGGTACCCTTGCCAAGCTTGGCTAATATCCGCGTCCTTTCCACTTCCAGCGCCCACGTCCTTTCATCGATACCCTGATTCCAGTTCCATGGCTTGGCACCGATACCGCCGTATTTCTTCGTAAATTCGTAATACCACTTTACATCCATTTTCGAATCATTGGTCGCGAACTCTTCCAGCGCCCATTTTTTATTCTCGGCGTTAAGTTTCGTCACAACTTTCGTGAGGGTAGCGCCGCCGTCATTAAACCTGTCTTCATAATGGTGCAGACCTATATAGTCAAGATCCAAGCCAGATACAAGATCGGTAAATTCGGTATTGACACCTACGGTAACAGGTTTTCCTGGGGCGTATTTTCTGGCCGCGGCAACAACCTCACGGATAAACTGTCTTACATTTTCCTTCTCTTGGGCTGTGTTCGCGATCCATTCCGGTTCGTTTATAACATCGATCACGCCAAGTGCTGGATGGCTGCCAAATTCCTTTAAGAACGGCACTAAGAAATTATGCATGAAGGCTTCCCTTGTCCCGGGATTACTTAAAACGGCTTCTCTGCCGCCGGTATATACGCCTTTTATATATTTGCGCTCTTTCGCCATCAAATAATCTAGAATATAATACTCGACTTTTACTCCGTTATTCCCGGCTTTATTCAAAAGTGTTCTGATATCGCTTTTAAAGGTATCGTTGTAGCCGACAACGTTGCCGTCCTTATCCATGAGGGTCCTTCCGTCATCCACGAGCCCTGTCCTGATAGATGTGATCCCGAGCCGCCTCATCTGGCTCAAGTCCGTATCCAGCTCGAACGAATGCTTCGAGATACCGTTCCCCCCCGGATACCACGCCGTAGTTCCGTTATTCTGGCCGTACGACTGGGCGCCGAGCGGGCCTCTGTAATTGATGCCGAGCTCCGGTCCTTCCTCCTTCTTTTCCTTTTTGTTATCGACGGCCCTTACTATATCTGTAACCGGAATGGACATAATCGGTACGCCGTTCGGGCCTATCAATACCTTGTGAGGTACTCCGTCGACATTCATTGTCGGAAGCTTCGACCAGTCGATAGATGCTTTCGCGGGAGGTTGCGGAACCTCAGGCGCTTCGGCCGGGGCCGGCGACATCATCGCCTCAAGCTGTTTCATAACAGAGCTTCTGTATTCATTCCACTCATACCAATGTTTCCTGTATTCCTCTTTTACTTTCTCTTCGCCGAGCCTCGAATTTCCCTTCAGCGCCTCGTAGAGCTCCTTGTATAGGTAAAGTATCTTCTTATCCACTTCATCCTTCTGAGGTAAATCGCCAAGCCTCAGCTTCTCCTTGCCGGCTTCGCTCTTATCTACCTCTTCCAGGACCACTTCTTTCCCGTCGATCGTGACAACAGTCTTTTCCCTGATAACAATACCGTCTTTATCCCGTATAAAATATTTCGCTTCGGCCTTTCCCGGAGCAACCGGGATGATCTCGCATATAGGAGCTTTTCTATCGGCGTCAAAAATGAATGTGTGGCCCGCAGATTCCGGGTTGTCTTTCGTATGCTCAACCCGCCAGACATTCTTCTCACCGTCCCAGGTTATTACCTGAATGATCTTGTTCCATTCGTCATCATAGACGCGCAGTTCATTGCCATGAGGAATCATGTGCCGGTCGATGAGCCCAAGCGTTTCACCCAGTATATCGACCTTACCATCCGTACGGGGATGCGATCCGTAGATCGTCTTTGTGATCAGGGTGCGGTTCGATTTATTTATAGCATCCACAACGGTAGGTATCATACGCGCCGCCGCGGAAACTTCCGCGCTCAACTTATCGTAATCCTCCGTCTTCAGTATCTCAGCGATAGGTTTATTGTAACGTGTCTCGAGCAGTAATTTTATAGCTGTCAACAGATTATATAGGTCTTCCTGTTCCGCAAGGAGCCTATTATCCTGGGCATGAAGAGTCGCGCGTTGGTTTTCCGCGACATATCCCGGGGTGATCTCCGACATTGACTGGTTATAGTAGAATTTGGCTTTGGCAATTTCATTCTCGTAATTCTGTTCGAACATGTCTGCCTGCGCGCGAAGAGCGTTCAATTCCTTCGCCATAGATACTTCCAACTTGGCGATATTAAGATCTGTTCCTATCTGTATACTGTCTGCCATATTATCGTAACGGGCGCCGTCGCCATTAGAATAGCTATCTGGGTTTGTCATCCGTGAGGTCGAATTCTGGGCGGCGCGCTGACTGCCGAACCACATCTCTTTATTCGAGAAACTCTGATATTTTATACGGACCAATTCTTCGTCTCGCTTGACTTTATCGAGCCAGATCGCGCGGCTCTTCTCGGCTTCACGCAGTTTATCTTTGTACTGCTGTTCAGCCGCAAGGCTTTTCGCCGCGGCATCATTGGCATAATGGGCGGTCACTGCATTGTCTCTCCTCACACCTTGCATATCCGCTTTCTTTTGAACTTCGTCCAGATTGCGGAATAATGGCATGCTCGGCCTCAACGCTACAGCCAGATGGGCGAGTTTATCCATATCGCCGGAGGCAGGAAGATTG
This sequence comes from Candidatus Omnitrophota bacterium, assembly GCA_041661345.1. GTDB lineage: Bacteria > Omnitrophota > Gorgyraeia > 2-01-FULL-45-10 > 2-01-FULL-45-10 > JAPLMI01. Next base: position 5,180 of record JBAZUO010000034.1, read on the forward strand.
GTGCTCATAAAGCCATAGCCGGTACCCAATAGCCTCCTATCGACGGGGCTTGCCGAATTCAACTGCCTTCCGACCAAAGGCGAAACCGCTGTAGATATGCCGTCATATTTTTTCCCTTCTGTAAGCGGGAGCGGGCCCGTTCCGAACGTAGGAACAGATTTCGTTTCCATGGCGCCCGTCTGCATGTTCACGATCTTACCTGTAACTATATTATTCGCAGGGTGCATCCTGGCCATCGTCGCAGCGATGTATCCGGACCATTCATATTTCAGGTATTCCATATATGCCGAGTCTATTTTACCCGTCTTGAAAGCTTTCATGCTGTCTATAAGGGTATCCCAATGTTTTATAACAGGCTTTCCCTTGATACCGTTTACGGCGTCTACACCGTACAGATTTATGTAGATCGATAAACCAAGAGCCCTTATTATGCCCGGATGAGCCCGCTCAAGTTCATAGCACTGGATAGGGGTCAATGTACCGCGGACATATACCTCAAATTCTTCCGGAATATCTATCTTCCCGGAATCCTGAAGCTTGATAGTTTCGTCAAGTTTTTCGTTAATACCATCAAATATTGGGCGCAGCTGGTCGGGTAAAAGCATATCGTTCGGGCGCGACATATTACCGTCGATTATCCAGTAGATGGCCGAGCACATGCCGGTAACCGCATCCTCGGAAAGATACCCCTTCATGTCGGGGCCGGCTAATTTCGCGAGGTGACTGTATAGCGTCTTCGCGTCGGGGCGAACTGCATCGTTATGGAGGGCCGCCGGATATTCATCTGTAACCTTCTTATCCGAAACATTACCATCGTCATCGTAAACGTAAGTGGTGAAAGTCTGTTTTCCCGCGAAGTTCACATTCGGCGCTGAGAAATCACTCGTCAGCATAGGCCTGCCGGCGCCGTCGAATAGCAGGGCAAAATGCGTCTGTCCGGCACGTTCAAACCCGCCTACAGTCTTCATAAAGGCATTTCTTTGTATTACGATCGCGCCGCCCTGGTTATAATGCCGTTCCTCTACCTTATAAACTTCTTTAGTCCCGCCCTGTCTATAGATCGGAGCTATTCCCGTGTTATCCTTATTAAGCCTGGCCAGCCACACTTTCTCGCTCCTGACATTTCCGTTGCCCCAGAACACGTCTCCCACAAAAACTCTATCGGGACGACGGGAATCGACGGCCAGGCGCAGAACATTTCTGTCATTCAAATCTTTGTTCTTGTATAAATACGACTTTCTTACAACCTCGTTCGAACCTGTGACCCATCTTTCTTCTGTGCAGCTTCCGTTTTTAACCGCTATGGCGTTATTGCACTTTTCGACACTGAAACCTTCCAGCGTTATGGACGGCTCCAATACAACATCCTGGGGTTTTCCATTCACCATTTCATGCTTTAATATTTCGGGCTGCCCCCTCCTGACAAATAGCGGGTTCCCGCTAACAATACCATTATTTATATCGACCGTATCCGGCACAATTTCAATAATTTGGTTGTCGGGTGTTTGGACAAATGCCTTACCCCTGAATTTTTCATTGATGACCGCCTCTCCTGTATATTTTACATACGTGTATGTTTTCTTAGCGCCTGCCTTATCCGTAACATCATAATATCCAATCCTGGCATAGAGCGCGCCCCTACCCTTGAGCTCACCCTTCTCGAACACAGCGCCGGACCTCATCTCGAGCCTTCTCGCGTTTTCGCCGGTTCCGCTCACATACCAGATGCCTTGCGCATCCTTCATATCGGTGGCTCTTTCATACTTCAAGCCCCCTACAAAGTGAAACGGCAGTTCCTCAGCCTCGGAGAGCGGCGCGGGTTTACGTTCGATTTCACGGCCCGGGAGCTTGGTTGCAGTTTCAATGGTCGGTGATAAGATAGGTTGAGCCAGCTCATTGGGCATTGGCGAAGCCGGTTTTTCGATTACTGTCTTCTCGGGAGTTGCGCGTGGAAGTTGCTCCGGCACGGCAGCCGGTTTGAGTATTTCCTGTTTAGAGGTTATCTTTGCGGCTTCCTCTTTTACAGAGGCCGGCAGTTTCTCTTCATGTGATATAACTTCGGACTTAGGCGCAAGCACCTGCTGCGTTCCGCCGAAACCGGATATTCCCAGAACACGGTCAAGAATAGTATTGCCGACGCCTATAGCGCCCTCATGGCCTTCGACGAGCGCAAGGGTATCGTGTATATACGGCCTATCCTGCCCCCACAACGCCGCGTCGGTTGCTGCCGCATAACCCAATATCAACGGTATTTCGATATTGACAAACCACATGCCCCATGTGGACATAGCAATTTGCGCTAATACTCTTCGGTTAATATAGTTTACGAGCCTTAATGCTTTATTTTGCCGGTAATCTTTGTAGACGGTAAATAACGTCGAGAATACCTTTAGCGTAAAGGCCGTCGAAAACGAGCCGAGGACCGAGGCGATGGTAAATTGATTACCTACACCGGCCTTCGCGAATTCGCCGACAAAAGAACCTAAGGCGCCAATAGCTGCATGATTGGCTCCGGCCGCAGAGGCCGTCCCGTAAGACACCGCCTGATTGATCACTTCAGCGAAATACGGGCTGTTGAGATTAATAGCGGAACTCAAAGGCCCCAATATAAGGAAATGGCCAACTCTGCCCGCCAAGGCAAGCGTAAGCCTTGCCTTGATAAATTCCAACGTTCCTCTTATGAAGATGGAATCGCGCCATAGAGCTGCGGCCGTTGCAAACCGGCTTTGCCATATTTTGGTAGAAATCGCACGTTGATTTAATACGGCTGGGAGCACTGTTTTGTCAAAAATATCACGGACAAGCTCTTTACCTGTAATCTTCGTTTTCCCTTCCGCTATGAAAGATGCGGTAAGGTCTGCCTGAGATCTTGATCTGTAGGCTCTTACCAGCTTTCTCCAGTAGAATGCAGGGTAAAATCCGTAAATTATTTTGAGGAGCTCTACCGGGTGCAGGGTATGTTTCAGAAAATTTCCCGCAACGCCGAGTTTCTGTGTGTGACGAGCAGCGCTCATATTGTCGAGCGTGTCGAACCATCCGTTTTCGAGCATCTTGTAAGCGCGCAGCGCCTGCCAGCCGTCCATATCCTTCAATGCTTCTTTAGCGTCTATTCCGAATCTCAGCCTGAACGCCTCAAGTATCTCGTCTTTATCTACATAAAACTTTAGAAGGGTTTTGGAATCAAATCGTATCCTTATATCAACAACCGGAATATTATCTTTCAGGCCCATAGCTTTAAACGCCGATTTTAAACCAAGCCTCACCGGCGTCGCTATCGCTTCAAACAACATGAGTCCAAGCATTATTTTTCCTGCCGATATGTTAACGCCGAAGAATGAAAGCGAGGTATTGATAACCGTTGTCCCGATGAACCAATCGAAAGAGCTTACCGCTGAAACAAAAACTTGCGGCTGGAAGAAGAAAAACATGCTGAGAATAAGCACGCCAACTATCGTGTACGTGATCGTACGGGACAATACATCGGCTGAAAACAGAGACGGTTTAGCGGGAACCTCAATTTTTACAGGTGCTGCTGCCAGTGCCGGGGTTTCGGCTTTTGCCGGCGTCACTTCGGGCGGTGTTGCAATCGGCGGCGCCTGTGGACGGGCCGCTTCGCTTACCTTCGCCTCGGCCTTCTTTACCTCTTCCGCATATCCGGCTGTCAACTTTCCCACATTATCACCTATTCTGCCCTTCACAGCCTTGGAGCCCATATAATTATTCCTGCAGAAGTCCTTATCCTTCTCCGCCAACTCGATACTATGCGCGCGCTTCACGTGTTTCGCAATCGTGGTAACGATCTTCGCCCTGACCACATCTTTTTGGCCGGCCGTCCTGGCCGTCTTTAGCTCGCCCATCAGCATTTCGTAGTCGGCGACAAGCTTCATAAATAGGCCATGCTTTATATGGTAACTGTTTTTAAGAAAATCAAAATAATCCTGTCTTTCCTTTTCGGAAACATGCCTGCTGTATAAATACTCCATCGTCTTTTGGGTTACGAATGTCTCTTCGTATAGTATTCTTTCGGCTTCGCTCATTCCCTGGGGCCTGGTAACACTGCGCAGGATCGCGTGCAGCCTTTCATGCAGGATCGATAGTGTCATCGCGAGGCTGTTGGAAAGCAGTACTCTATCGAGAACCACATTGCCGCCTCTATGATAAGCGATGACGTCCATGTTTGATAATATCTTCACATCTTCCATCTTAAGGCTAGCGGCACCTTCCGGGTCGACTGAGGCAAGGTCTTTTTTATATCTGGCTACGGCGTTTTTCAGTTCCGTCTTTTGAGTCGGTAAAAGTTCGGCCAGCCTTACTTCCGTCTCGCTTTCCTTCAGCTGCTTTTTCGTCAGTTTTCTCTTCTCGATAAACTCATTCGTCCTGTCTATCATCTCCTGAGCCCCAGCCGGCTTCTCAAGCCTTGCCTGGACCTGCGCAACGATACCCGCCATCTCGCCGTCCTTTAATTGGACATTCTGCGCCCTGAGGGCTCGCTCGAGCAGGCTTTCGTACCCCTTATTAGCCTTCGACGGATTAGCGCTAACCATATCAACCACACTATTTACGGCTTTTGCTATTCTGGATTCCCTTGTTTCACCTTCGCCTTTTATAGTTTCTTCGAGTTTTTTAAGCCTGCCTTCGATCTCGATAAGCCTTGCGTCGCCGGGCGTTGCAGCTGCCTCTTCGGCCACACGTAGGTCCATATTCATATAATCGGCAACTACTCCGTACAACAGTCTTTCCAGAGTCTCAGCGTCTATCAGCGCTACTCCTTCTGGGACATCGGCCTTATTCTTTTCCGTATAATTCCTGTGCGCTATAACCCATGTTTTAATAAGCGACCTTATCTCACGCCCTGCCGCCCTGCGATCGGCCTTGCTCATACTATAAAATTTACTTCTCGCGGCATTAAAATCGTTCTCGTTTCTTATCGGCGTATTTGTCACGGCGCTGAGCAGTTCACAAACCAGGCCATCCACAAGCTCCGCCTCCAGTTTTGGCAATGCTTCCGGATTGACGCTGACTTCTTTTACGAGAGTCTCGACCTTTGCGCAGTAAGCTACCGTTGCAAGATAATACTGACCGTTCGCCAAGAGCGGCTCGTACTGCGCTTTCTTATTTGTAAGGATCGCTACATATGGCCGCTCGCCCTTCGACGCGTCGAATTTAGGTAGTATCACGAGATATGACGTCTCTTTCCGCCTCAATAGCTCAGACAGTCCTTTCGTGTGATAACCGCCTGTGATAACAGCCGCGATCGTCTGGCCCTCGGCATCCATCGTCTTTATGGTATTGGCAAGCATCGTGTTATTACGTTTCTCGGCGGTCTTATAGAACTCCATGGCAACTGGAATATTCGAGAATATCTCCCCAAGGTCGTAATCTGACTCTATGGGGATATTGTATTTTACAGACATATCCCGGATAAATTGCGCGATCACAGAGGCATTGCAAGTCACTATATTCTTCTGGAGATATTCAAAATCGCCGTTTGTAAGTTTAAGCCCGTAAAGATCTTTTACGAAATCGATGCACATTGATACGTCATGAAGCTTCTTCTGTTCGGGCGTCGTATAGATCTTTTCTTTTATGGCGGTTTCAAAATCCTTCACCTCGCTGAATATCTCAAGGAGGTCTATCGATTCATAAAGCGTTATGTATTTCGTATAAGCGATCAGGTTTTTGTATGGTTCCGGATCCACGCCGATCTTTTCGGCCTCGGCCTGCAGGAACGTGTAATACTCGCCCTGGGAGATCTTATTGGTTTTGAACGAAAGGGATTTTAGCACGAGCTCTTCGAGTTCATGCCTAGCCAGATTTTTACTCAACGTATCTATGAGGGCATCTCTCTCCTTGTTAGCCTTTTCGAAATTGATACCTTTTTCGAGTTTCAGGCTATTGACAAGTTTTGTAAGATTGACATATTTGGAATTATCGAGATTGTGTTTTTTCGCAAGCGCGCTGACGAAACCCCACCTGTCGGTAAATGATATTTTTCCATCCTGGTGCAGGACCGAGTTGGAGTCAAGCTTCTTCAAGTCTTCAGAATATATTTTGCCCTTTAACGTTTCCAGTGTCTTTAGCAAGTTTACGATATCACCGTTTATCTTGTGATCCAGTTCATAGACTTTACGGAATTGGTCCACGTTCTCCAGATATAGATTTTCATCTTCGATACCGTATAACTCAATAGGCTTATTTGATGTGATCGAAAAGAACTCACCTGCCGACATCTTACCCTGGCTCATTAAGTACTTGGCCGTATCTTTTCGTATTGATTCATCGGGGAATGTCTTAAGGATCGAGGTGTCTATGTAGCCGCTTGAGCCTTCTACGGCTACCAGCTTCATGTCATAATTGGTTACAAGGCTATCTAGGATCGAGGATA
>JBAZUO010000035.1:0-11370 GCA_041661345.1 Candidatus Omnitrophota bacterium
GGCGAGAGGATGCTTGCGAGCACAAGAGACCAGGAGCTTGAGCGGTTACTTTACGAAGCCGATAAAGCTGGTATTCCCGACGAGCGGTTCAATTTATTACAGGCAAAAAGGCTTATAGTTCAGGCCTCTTCGTTAATCAGAACAACCGAAAAAGACTGGCAGGATAAGGCCTCGGACATGGATAATACTATTAATAATCAGATAGCCCTGATAAAGGATCCGTCGCTTAAAGGCGAAGCATTGATGGCATTAGGGAAATATTATAGAGAGAAAACAAGACGGTTAGAGAGCTTGCGCGAAAAGGCCGTTGCCTCCCATGCCGAGGACGAAACTAAAAATGCCTTTACAAAAGCGTTAGAGGCCAATCCATATCTGATCGAAGCAGTCCGCGAACTTATTGATATGAAGGCCTCAAAAGAAGAGATAACCAAACGTCTGCAAAAAATCATAGATGACAAATCTTTGCCCGGGAAAGATGAGAAGTATAAAGAAGATCTCTCCTCGGCTATCAGCCGTTATTGGGAAACGTTCGGAGATGGGCTTAAGCTCGACAGAAATATAGTCGATTATTTCGGCGATGTCTCACCGCCTATCGTTATTAGATTGATCGAATCTGCCTTTAGAAACGGATTTTTGAAACTTATTCCGAAGCTCATCCCGTCCCGGATAAGGTCTGTAGGGGAAGCGACAGCTATCGTAGATGCGATAAACAGGCAACTGGCTGCTCTTCGCTTTACAAAGTTAAAAGAGATCCCCGATTTTATCAGCACATTAAACCAGTTTATTCTTCCTACCGTCTTGCCGAATCCCGAAACAAGAGCGCTTGGGTCAAAACTGCTTATTACTCGCGCATACATAAACATAGGAGCCGGAAAGTTCTCTCTTGCCGCGGAGAACCTGCGCGCAGCAGAAAGATCGGATAGATTCGCCAAATCCGAGACCGCTTTAGCGCGCGCAAAGATACTTATCGCGCGGCGCAGCGCCTGGCTGATGAAAGGCGGATGGTGGTGGATTACACGCAAACTTTCTGCGAAAGGCAAGGAAATAGTTTCGGCAGACAGGGCTGAGGCCTACAAGCCGGCCGCTACGGAAGTAAAGGCCGAAGAAACGAAGGCTGAGAAGGAAGAGAAAGTGCTTACAGACAGCCAAAAGATACGCAAATACGAGAAGGCGCTTTTCTACAATCTGCGGGACCTCGATACGCACAAAAAACTGAAGGAGCTTTATGATAAAACAGGCCAACGCGGCGAAGCGCTATACAGGATAATAGCCATTACGGAACTTCTGAGAGACTCGAGCGATTATTCGGGGGCAAGAGTATATTATATCGACGAATACCGCAATTCTAAATATTTACGTGAATATGAAAATAATATAAACGGAAGAGATCTATTGGCCGGCCTGATGAAAGATATAAATGATCACCTGAAACCTGCGGTATCTGTATCGCCCGACCATGGCGCGATAATGAAAGGCATGAGCGTTGAAGAAGTCAGGACCCTGATAGGCGAAAATCCCGAAGATATAAAGAGCGATCTAGTGCAAGAACTTAATGAGATAAGCAAGCGTTTCGGTAATGTAGGCGAGGATTTAAACCTGACTCCGGAAGTAAGGAATAAAGTGCTTGAGCTGGCAAAGACACGCGGAATCGACATGATTACCGCCATAAAGCAGGCACGAAACGATCTTCTTGCCGGCAAAAGATTGATCAAATTCAACGCCATAGTCAGAGGGCCGGATCAATATGCGCTTGGCGTAGCCACGCCGGATAATGTGCTGGGGTACAGCCGAGAGATACTTGGAATTCTGCGGGAGAAACAGGATCTATTACTGGAATTCCTATTTCACGAAGCCATTTGTTACCAGCTTAGCCAGGGTAATCCTGAAGAGGGCCACCAGATCGCAAGACAGGTACAAATGATTCTATTCCCTAAGAATTATCCGTCTGGAATGCCTCAGGTAGGCGGCCGTCCGGAACTGACCGGAAGCCTTACCGTAGAATTAAGAAAATTCATCGACAGGAAAGCCCCTACAGTGATGATAGGTATAACCGGCAAGGATGTGACACCCGCGGTGATCGGTAAACTTAGCCAAACATATCCCGGCGTTATTTTTATACCACTTGGAGAACTCGCGGGCAAAGAGGCTGTCGAAGGACTCAGGGTAAAGCCGGGGAATGCGATGGTTCGCGTAGTGCTGGACATCGGTAAAATAGACGACGTGACGATGACAAAAATCGATAGCATAATCAATGCTTCGCAAATACAATCGTTCGTCCTCATGTATCCCTACCTCGCCGGGCTTGATAAAAAAAGCCTGAGTGATTTAAGCCGCAATACTCTTGAAAGATTATTCGATATTATAAAGGCGACATTACCGCAGGTACAGTCGCTAGACCTGGATCGCTACTTTGTCGACCAGGACGCAATAATCGATTCCATGAAAGCGTCTTCTCCTGCGGAGCCCAAAGATTATCGCAGAATCAAAGCCGAATTAAACGTTCCGATAATAGGCGAAGAAGATTATTACGAATGGGTCCGCGTTTTCACAAAAGCCATTGAAGAGAAAGCGGATGATAGGCTCGCAGTTTTACAGTTCGATCTTATGAAATATTTAAGCGACAAACCTGTTGACGAGATCAAAAGGATACTTGCCGAGCACGAGGGCATAGCCATCGCGCAGCGCTGGGAGAGCGAGGACAGGGCATCTTTCTGCAGCGAGCTTCTTACTCAGTTGGATGGTAAGATAGTAAACGTCCTCGCGTTTAACGCAAAGGCGCTTGAATCGAAAGCAACCCAAGACAATCTCATTGCCCTTGCCAAAGCCGTCGGGAATCGGTCGTACGCGAAGATCGTGATATTTAGGAATTCCAATGACAAGAAAATAGAAGATTTAAAATCGCTGATGCCCAATGCCATAGAAGTCTTGATAGAGGAAGGCAAGGGCGATCTATCGGTTCAGATCAGGAATAAGATCGTAGGATTGACCAACGCTGCAGATGTGCGGATAGGTATAGTAGAAACCAGGTCCTTGGCCGAATCATTCGGCGATATTGTGAGCGATCTGAGTAATAAGGACGTGAAGATGGTGCCGTCATACGTTGTTGTAAATAGTGATAAGACAGCGGCTATTGGCGAGATAAACCTTGCTAATCTGGTAAACGCCGCCATAAGGGGCGGGCCGTGTTTCATAGCCCTGGGTTTTGAAAAAGGTACAGAGAGTAGATTCGCAATTATACAGGATATACTGGCCGGCATGAACGGCTGGTTTAAAATGATAACGGATGTTGGAAAAGCTGTATCGGAGATATTGATGGCGATAAAGGCCACATCTACTTCGGTGTAATATAAAGGAGTGGTGGTTGATATGGATAATAAAAAAAAGCCGTATGATAGCCTTAGGTTACAGATATCGAAGGCCTCGGCGATGCTCGATATAGGCCCGAAATTTTCCGAGGCCGTGAGCACCAACCACCTCCTGTCACTGATCGTTAAACAAACCCTTGATTTGATGGATGCCGAGGTTTGCATCATATGGCTTAAGGATAAGGACTCGAACCTCGTGGCAAGGATCAGTTTCGGGCTTAAAGGAACCGGCATCCAGTCGGCAAAAATAAGTATCAGTAAACAGCTCATGAAGTGCATAATAAATAAGAAGGGCCCCACCTATATTGCGAGCCTTACAAAAGACCCCAGGGTACCGTTTAAAAAAATAATAAAAAGAGAAGGTTTAAGATCGATGCTAGCCGCCCCGCTTACCGTCGGGGATGAAAATATAGGAGTCCTCATGGTATGTACAAAGTCCGGGCGCCGGTTTCACGGTACGGACTTTAAAATATTCAATGCCATCGCCGGACAGGCGGCGTTGGCTACGGCGAATATCGGCCTTTACGACAGGATGGATAAAAAGGCCAGGGACGAGATAGGGAAGATGGCCACGCTCTTCAATATGTCCAGGTCGCTCTCCTCGGCGCAGGAGATGAATGTGGCTCTTGACATAATACTTGAGAAGGTATGTGTGCTCACTGAGTCGAAATTCTGCATATTGAAACTTATGGACAGGTCAAGGAGAAGGCTTGTTATGGCATCGATATTTGGGCTTAGCAGGACCAAGGCGAAGGGCATATCAAGATTTAATGACGACATCGCGAATAAGGTTTTACGGGGCGGCTCGGTGCTTGTGATAAACAACGTGAACACGTATTTTAAAAGAAAGATCCCCGCGTCATTAAAAGAGCATGGCATACATTCACTGATAATGGCGCCTCTGTACAGCAATAAACGCCGATCAGGTATATTGTCTTTATATATGCCGGATGTGCGTATATTTGAGAAAGAAGAGCTGGACATGATCGAAATGATCGCCGGTTTCTCGTCGATGGTGGTAGATAATTCGATAATGCTGGAGCGCATAAGAAAAGACTATCTGAATACCATAAAGACGCTGGCCAGAATTATAGATGAGAACGACCCGTATACGCGCGGCCATTGCGAGAAGGTGATGAAATATTCGATGATGATATGCAAAAAGATGAAGCTTCCGGAGCGCTACAGGAAGGCGATAAAGACGGCAAGCCTTTTGCACGACATAGGCAAGATTGGCATAGATTTGAGCATATTGAGGAAGGCGGAGAGATTATCCGCTGATGATTGGAAAAAGATACGCCTGCATCCGGAGATCGGAGCGCGGATCGTAAGCCAGGTGGGGTTCCTGAATGACGTCGTTCCTATTATAAAATATCATCATTCCCGTTATGGCGGCGGAGGGTATCCTGACCCCGGCAGGAAAGAGGGAAACATTCCTATAGGCTCGCGTATAATAACTGTGGCGGATGCGTACGACGCTATGACGAGCGACAGGCCGTATAGGAAAGCCATGGCGAAGGAAAAGGCTATAGAAGAACTTAAAAAATGCGCGGGGGAACAGTTTGATCCGGAAATTGTCAGGGCGTTTATAAGTTCGGCCCTGAATAGATAAGTTCTTTTTCAGCGCGTATTGTCACCTGCCTTTTTCTATGATATAATCACGATATATGCAATTCAATACCCTGCATTTTGCTTGCTTCTTTATAACAGTTTATGTCTTATACCGTTTTTCCAGTCATAAATGGCAAAACGCGCTGCTTCTACTGGCAAGTTATGTCTTCTACTCTTTCTGGGACTGGCGTTTCCTGCCCTTGTTATGGTTATCGACGATAGTTAATTTCTTCTGCGGTATTAAAATCGATAATTTGCCGGAAGGGCGCAGGCGAACGACGTGGTTTATTACGAGCGTATGTTTTAACCTTGGTATCCTTGGCCTTTTCAAATATTTTAATTTTTTCTCCGAAGGATTCAGGGGCATCCTCTGGCTATTGGGATTTCAGGCAAACCCGATGACCATAAATATCATTCTGCCGCTCGGCATATCGTTCTACACTTTCCAGGTCATGAGTTATCCTATCGATATATACTGGGGCCGGATTAAACCCACCAAACGGTTTTTTGACTTCGCGCTATTTGTAGCCTTCTTCCCACAGATAATCTCCGGGCCCATAGAGAGGGCCAGGAACATGCTTCCTCAGATACTGAACAAGCGCAGTGTCACAGCAGAAAAATTCTATGGCGGATGCTGGCTGATATTCTGGGGGCTCTATAAGAAACTTGTCGTTGCCGATAATCTCGCCAGGATGACGGCGGGTGTATTCGGGGCGTATGTACCGGGCATATCCGGGAAGATAACACTCTTTATGTCATTCGCTTTTACGTTTCAGCTCTATGCCGATTTCTCCGGGTATTCCGATATGGCGCGCGGCCTTGCCAGGGTTATGGGCTTCGATATAATGTTAAATTTCAAAACGCCTTTTTTCTCAAAGAACCCATCCGATCTATGGCAGAGATGGCACATAAGCCTCACCACATGGATTAAGGAATATCTTTATTATCCTCTCGGGCTCGCGCAGTTTTTCGGCAGGCCCCTAAATAGTTATGTGGTAATTCTTCTGACATGGGCAATAATGGGTTTCTGGCATGGGCCGCAATTAAAATATGTCGCCTGGGGCGTCTATCACGGCACCCTGATAATTCTTTACAGTAAGCTTCGGCCGTTTGAGAATTTTATCAAGGTCAAAAATAAAATTATCCTGGCTGCTTCCGCTGCTTTTCGCATGTTAATTATGCTTACGCTTTTTTCCATAGGGCTCGTCTTTTTCGCGGCGAATTCCTCCCGCGAGGCATTTGCCGCCATCGGCGATATAATATTTAATTTTTCAAAATCTTTCAGTTTCGGCGCGGTTGGAATGTCCTATATAGGCATGATGGCGATCTTCTTATTGCCGATGGCAGTGGTCGAATATCTTCAGTATAAATCCGACGACGAACTCGTGATATTTAAATGGCCGGCCTTGCTAAGGGGAGCCGCCTATTACATTCTCTTTTATCTGATAATAGTGTATGGAGTCTTCAGTGTTCAAAAATATTACTACTTCCAGTTTTAAAGGCCTGCCTGTCGGGCTTTTAGCCGCAGCAGTTCTGATTCTGCTGACAGAATCTTTTATATACTCGAACAGGGCCGAGCTTACAAAAGATTATTGGAATAAATTTCTCATAAATGAGCATGTGCTTTTGGATTCCCCCGGCGATTACGATTACCTTATAATGGGCGACAGCATCCAGAAAACCGGGATCCGGCCTCTCCTGGTGGATGAAAAATGCCTGAACCTCGGGCTTCCGGGCGGGAAACCAATGAGCCTATATCTTATGCTTAATAGATATTTGAAAAATCATAAGGCGCCAAAAGTAATATTTCTTTATGTTGATCCGGAGGATCAACATGATTCGCTGAATGTGATATTGAGATATTTTGTCAATCTTCCTGAATTTATTTCCATCTGGAAAGACCTGACGCCGTCAGAGAGGCAGATCTTTATAACGCGATATCTGGCCTCGCTGGATTTGCGTAAAGTCAATCTGACCAAGCGGGTCGAATACACCGGTAGTAACAAAACTTTTGTAGAAGAGATGAAAGCCAATCGTGGATATATGCCGTTACCTAATCCCGGCAGCGCGATAGGCGAAAACTATTTTGTGAAAGACCGCTCGAGATATCAGTCGCATCTTTCGCTGTCGAAAAAAGATATGAAATATCTCGGCAAATTCATGAAACTTGCCGCGTCTAAAAATATAAAAATAGTATTTTTAGGATTTCTTCTGCCTAGAGAACTTTATGACATTTTTGAAAAGACAGGCTTCAATCAGGAATACCGTGCGTTTTACGAAGGATTAAAAAACCGGTACCCGGAATGGAACTACGTGAAAGACCCTATTTACGTTCTTGACAATCAATATTTCGGAGACAGGTCCCATTTAAATAATGCCGGAAGCGAACTCTACTCAGGATATTTCAAAGACGAAATATTCACAAGGCCTTTATGAGGATATGTAAAATATGTATTATGCCCGAGAATTTTCCCCATGTTACGATAAACCCGGATGGTGTGTGTAATTTTTGCGGGGAGTACAAAGGCCGCGCCGATCTTGATAGGCTTAAGAGGCAATATCGGAAGAAGATGGATGCGCTCGTTTCCAGAGTCCGCGGCAAAAGCGAATATGACGTGCTTATGTGCTACAGCGGCGGGAAGGATAGCACGTATACCCTGGATCTTTTAAAGCGTCGCTACGGGCTTAAGATACTGGCCATCTCGATCGACAACGGTTTTGTTCCTCCGCGTACCTATATAAACATCAGAAATGTCGTCGAAAAATTGAACGTGGATCATATCTTCTTCAAGCCGCGCTTTGATATCCTGAAGAAGGTTTTCAGGATATCTATCGCAAAGTGCATATATCCTCAAAAGACGCTTGAGCGCGCCAGCGCGGTGTGTACCAGTTGTATGGCCTTTATCAAATACGTCGCGATAAAGACCGCGATAGAAAAAGAGATACCTTTAATAGCTTTTGGATGGTCGCCGGGCCAGGCGCCGGTTACATCTTCTGTTCTCACGATCGATCCTGTTATGCTGAGGGGCATGGAATCGATACTAAAGAATCCTCTATCCAGGATATGCGGCCATGACATAGAACCGTATTTTTTGAACGAGAGGCATTACAAAAAGCCTGAAAAGTTTCCGGTGTTTATTCATCCGCTTGCTCTTATCAAATACAACGAAAAAAAAATACTTCGACATATAAAAACACTCGGGTGGAGACGGCCGTATGGAGTGGAGCTTAACGCCACTAATTGCTACCTGAACCCGCTTGCCGATGAGGTTCACATAAATATGTATAACTTCCATCCGTATCTGCCCGAGATAGCAAATATGGTCAGGGAAGGATATATGACCCGTTCGGAAGGGCTAAGGCATATACCATCTAAGAAAAATCAGGAAATCGTGCGCCTCGCGAAGAAGAAGCTCGGATTATAAGGAACCATATCATGAGCCAAAAGAATGGCACAGACATAAAAAATGAATTGAGGAAATTCATAATTGATCATTACTTCATCGGATTCGGAAAATCAGAACTTTCCGATGATGATTCTTTCCTGGAAAAAGGTATCATCGATTCGATAGGAGTTATCGAGCTTGCCGCTTTTATTCAGAAGAGATATTCGATAAGAATAAAACCACCCGAGATAATCCCCGAGAATTTTGATACCCTGAATAACCTGGAACGCTGTATATTGAAGAAACTGAAATAAGAAAGATGCCTGCTATGTTTCTTCATAATCTCATTTTCTCGCATGCCAGAGCCCGGCCTTCCGCGGTAGCGATCATCGAAGCGGATCGCGGCGGCAATCGTGTAACTTACGCGGAACTTGCCGGAAGAGTCAAAGATATGGCGCGTGAGCTCTCGGATAGAGGATTCGGTAAAGGCGATAGGCTCGGCATACTGTCGAAAAATTCAATAGGGTTTGTAGAGGCTTTTTTTGCCGCTTCATGCGCCGGTGGAATAGCTGTCCCACTCAACTATACATTGCCCGCGCTCGAGATAATCGGGATAACGCGGCATGCCGGTATCTCCATCTTATATACGGAAAAGGGCATTGAGGAAAAGAATGTCTCCGGCATCGGAAAAACCGGAATCGCCGCCATAATTTACACATCAGGGACTACTGCCAAGCCCATGGGCGTTATGTTAAGCCATAAGAATTTAGTTTCGAATGCCGGGTCTATCGCAGCTTACACCCACCTTAAGCCCGCCGATTCCATGCTTTGCACACTGCCTTTCTACTACATATATGGCCTGTCGCTCTTATTATCTCATTTTTTTGCCGGCGGAACTATTGTGCTTGATAACAGGTTTATGTATCCGGCTAGGGTGCTTGATTCCATCGAGAGATTTAAAACCACCGGATTTGCCGGAGTAAGTTCTCATTACAGCATACTTCTTGATAGAACCGATTTTAAAAAGAGACGGCTAGCGTCTTTAATGTATTTTATGCAGGCTGGCGATAAGATGCCGCCAGCCCTGGCAAGAGAACTCCGGAATGCATTCCCGCGAAAAAAGATATACCTGATGTATGGACAGACCGAGGCCTCGCCCAGGCTCTCATATCTTGACCCGTGTCTTGTAAAGACGAAACCCGGCTCTGTAGGCAAGGCGGTACCTGGCGTCCGTATAAAAGTGGTGGATGAGTCCGGAAGAGAATGCGCCGCAGGCGAAGAGGGCGAAATAATAGCGCACGGCAACAATATAATGTCAGGGTACTGGAAAAACCGGCGCCAGACAAAAAAAGTTTTAAGAAACGGCTGGTTGCATACAGGTGACATCGCGTATAAAGACAGGGATGGCGACTTATTTCTCATTGGGCGGAAGAAAGGTTTTATAAAAGTGGGCGGGCGCAAGGTTAATCCGGATAAAGTCGCTGGTGTTATCCTGGCTCATCCCGATATTCTTGAAACGGCCGTTGTCGGAGTTCCTGATCGGCTTACGGGATCCAGGATAAGGGCTTTTGTTGTGCCCAGGAAGGGCCGAAAGATAAAAAAGAGCGATATAATTAGATTGTGTAAAATCGATTTACCGACCTATGGCGTGCCTTCGGATATAGCCATAGTAACCTCTATACCGAGAAATGCTCTGGGTAAAATTGACCGTGAAAGGCTGGTGGGCTTACGATGAAAAAATTGACAGCGCTTCTAGTTGTTTCTTTGGGGTTATGTTTTATCGCGGCGGTAGTACTGGCCGAAGTTAAGATACCGGGCAGGACAAATTTCTTAGTGAATGATTACGCGGGGGTTCTGTCGGCCCAGACAAAGGCATATCTTGAGAAGCTGCTGCGTGATACGCGGGGCAACGATTTCACGGGCACAGAGATAGTGGTCTCTACTTTTGAGACTTTGGACGGTATGCCGTTTGAGCAGTTTATGCAGGAATATGCCAAAAAATGGCGAAGGCCGGCCCTTCTTGAAAACGACAACCGGATACATATTGTGCTGATCGTAAAGGAAAAGAAAATGAGGATAGGTGTCGGAAGATATGTCCAACATATCATTACAGCGGAAATCACAAGAGATATAATGGATGATGTTATTGCCCTGGAATTAAGAAATGAAAACTATGATGAAGGCCTAAAAAAAAGCGTCGAGACGGTTGCCGGACGACTAAAAGAAGGCAACCTGCCGAAAAGCTATACCTTTCTATATGCCAAGCGCCTATTCCTATTATTAATATTAGCGATATTCGTTTTGGCAATAGTGCTCGTAACCCGCCGAAAGCTCTAGCGCTGTAACCCATTTAGAATCAACTAATTACATCATGTTAGATTGCAAAAAAGCAAGATATTCTCTATTGACTATCATGCTGTATATGGTATACTCTATATGTAAATCAATAAGAAAGCCAGGTTTATATTTTTAATCATATCTTATTAAAGTATTATATAAAGTTCGGGGGGTAATCTCCAAATGAATGCTTGGCGAAGTAAGACATGGAGCACGGCCCAAACTGACGAGCTGCAATCCACACCGCTGATTATGGACTGGAGAAGTCCTAGGAACCTGTGGTGGATACGGATTGTGGCTTATTTTATTATAATAACATTTTTAAATCAGGACATAGTATGGGCGCAGGGCGGTAACCCAGTATGGTCTAAGCCTCAAACCCCCGCATCATCCAATACCCAAAGTAACAATATTAATCTAAACGGTAATATAGCCATACCCAAAGATGTGGCTGTCACGAAAGAAGTTTATAATAGCGGCAGCTCCTCCAAGACCATCATTAACATCCAGGATGCCCACGCCTCGTTAACAGCCCAGGAATCCATATCCTCGATCCTAGATAGCCTTGTAACCAATTATGACATGAAGCTGGTAGCCGTAGAAGGCTCAAGCGGCTACATAGACACCTCGATCCTTAAGACATTCCCCGATGAATCAATACGAAAAGATAC
>JBAZUO010000036.1:0-5395 GCA_041661345.1 Candidatus Omnitrophota bacterium
TGACGCTGTAGTGAATACCTTGGCCGATAAATGCGTCTGGGGCAATTTCTATAAGGAGATAGTCTACTGCGCTGTTCCATCGCAGCCGATCGCAGCTCTATATCCGGACGATTGGTATAAAGGGAACGTCTCTTTCACCGACAAGATATGGCAGATCAACGCTTCGACCGAAGAGATACACCTTGTCTCCCCGATAGTGGACCAGAGCGATCGGACCATAGACGCTTTCAATCTAGGATTGGACACGCGCGACGATTTTCTCTTCTTCATGAACAAAAAAGACCTGTCCCTATGGTCCTTTGACTTGGTGTCAGGCAATTAAGACTTCAAATACTTCTTCTCAATATACAATTCCTGTACAAGCGTGAACAGGGAGCTTACCGACCAGTAGATGGCTATGATCGCCGCCGCATGAGGAAAACTGGCTGGAATGATCCAATAAACAGAGGCGAACGCTAGGATCGGCAAAAAATATTTCATCTGTTTATTCATCGAACCGGCTAATTGGGCGGCCGTATCCAGTTGCCCGCCATTTTTCAAGGTATTTGCTGAAACCGATTCCTGTCTTTTTGCGGAAACAGAGTAACGAAGCTGTAAATATTGGATCACGGCCGTGATCAAGGCTAGTACCAGGCTCTTACTGGTCAGGTCTAGCCCGAAAAGGGTCGGCGTTGCCGTAGGAACATGGATGAAGCTATAAAGCAGAGTCGGGTCTATAGTCGGTATTATCTTATAGAACACCGAGATCAGGGCGAAAAGGATAGGAAGCTGGATTATGATCAAGAGGATGCTTGAAAATGGCTTGATCTTCTTCTCCTTATAGAGCTCCATGATCTTCATGGCCTGTGCTTGCTTATCCGTCCCGTATTGAGCTTTGATCTTATTCGCTTCAGGTTCCACATCCTTCATGCGGACTTGGGTCAAAAGAGCGCTCTTGGAGAGAGGGAAGAGGATGAGGCGCACTATGCAAGTAAAGATGATGACAGCGATACCGACGTCTACTCCAGGAATGATATCCATGATGCCGACCAGGCCGTTGTAAAGAGGCAGGAAGATGAGATTGTGGTACATAAGGCTTTATATTACTTTAAAATCCCCGCTTTTACAAAGACCGTGTTTATATCAGAGACGATATCCTTGAACTCCGCTGCGGCGGCCGCAGGCTTGGCAAAGACGATGACATGGTATCCCGTAGCGCTTTTACCGTCATATTTGCTTAAAGGTGGTACGACTGCCTCATATATCTTGCGGCGCATCTTATTCCTGTCAACCGCCTTTTTTGCGGCTTTTTGAGGCGCAACCGCCGCGACTTTTATACCGGATCCTGTTTTTAGCACCCTGATAAGAAAAAGGGTAGAGTGAAAAACCCTGCCTTTCTCCATAACAATCCCGAATTGTCCTACAGAGAGTCTTTGTGAACGGGGGAGCATGTTTATACGGCTACACGTTTGCGTCCCTTGCTGCGCCTGCGAGCCAATGTTTTGCGTCCGGCGGTCGTCTTCATGCGCACACGGAAACCATGAGCTTTCGCGCGCTTTCTTTTCTTAGGATTATATGTGAATGACATGGGTACAATATTACATTATTTCCGGTAAATTACAAGGTTTGTCGCGCAAGATATCATCATAGTAGCCCAAACCCTCTAAATAAAAAGGGGAAGTCCCTTTTAAGAACTTCCCTGAAAACGCACGGTGGGTGAACGTTTGAACATTTTGCATTCGGACACATGTTGGGTATATTTATCCTGGTCAGTATACTCGACGATAGCCTGTCGCAAAACATATCCGGTGATTTGTGATTCATCTTATAATTTATAAATTTCTGTTTTTTGTGTCGCAATGCGTTATAAACAGCTTATCAACATGTTTTTTAGCTCTCCACAAGTTTGCATATTTATAAACAGGTATATACTAAGGAAATAATTTTTTAGTTTTTCCAACCA
Source organism: Candidatus Omnitrophota bacterium (assembly GCA_041661345.1). Lineage (GTDB taxonomy): Bacteria > Omnitrophota > Gorgyraeia > 2-01-FULL-45-10 > 2-01-FULL-45-10 > JAPLMI01. Next base: position 1,943 of record JBAZUO010000036.1, read on the forward strand.
TGCAAGACTATACGAAAATGTGGCAGACTGCCCTCATCGAGATAGAGTCTGGTGTATCTCAAGCTAATTTTTCCACGTGGTTCAAGGAAACTAATATCCTTAAAGAAGAGGAGGGTATCATATACCTGGGCGTCCCCAATTCATTCACCCAGGAATGGCTCTATAAGAAGTTCCACAACTCTATCCTGCGCATCTTGCGCCAAATGAATGACCATGTCAGGGCCCTAGAATACGTCATTGTGAAAGAAGATAGCGATAAAAGGGCCGAAACGGAGAAAAAACCGGCTTCGGCGCCGACCATGTCCATGCCTCTTCAGGATTTTTATATAAATAAGGAGGATAATCTCAATCCGCGCTATACCTTCGAGAATTTCGTCGTAGGGCCATTCAATGAGCTTGCCCACGCCGCTTCTCAAGCCATCATCAAGAATCCGGGACAGATATATAACCCTTTATTCATATATGGTTCGACTGGCCGCGGAAAGACCCACCTCATCCAAGCTGTAGGCAATCAGATAAAAAAGCAGTATCCCAACAAAAAAGTGTTCTATTTGACCTCGGAACGCTTCGGTTCGGAGTTTTTCGTGGCCATCCAAGAGGGCAAAGTTCAGCCGTTTAAAGATAAATACAGGAAATATGATGTCATCATCATGGATGATGTGCAATTCTTTTCCAATAAAGAAAAATTCCAAGAAGAGCTCTTCCATTTCTTCAATACATTCCATGATACAGGAAGGCAGTTGGTATTCTCGTCAGACAGGCATCCCAATGTCATTCCTGGCCTTGAGGATCGCTTGAGGGGAAGGTTCAGTGTAGGAATGGTAGTTGATATACCCGAACCGGACAATGAATCTCGCATGGCTATAGTGCGCACAAAATGCAATACGCACGGGATAACCCTCTCCAACGAGGTTGTTGAGTGCATTTCCTCGGCCATAGAAGACAATATCAGGGAGATAGAAGGCATCATCAATATCATAGCCTGCCAGACACAGCTTCATAATCGAGAATTAAGCCTGAATGAGATAAAAGTCATACTTAAGAACAGTGCCAAGCCCAAAAAGACCGTCCTTATAAAGGATATCGTTAAGGTGATATCAGACTTCTATAATATAGACGAGGACAGCATATATAATAAGACGAGAAGAAAAGAGGTTGTCCGACCAAGACAGGTCCTTATGTATATACTTCGGGAAGATTTCAATATCTCCTTCCCGTCCATAGGCGAGAAGCTGGGGGGCCGAGACCACACCACCGTCATACACTCGTATGAAAAAGTGAAATTAGAGATAAAGACGGATACGGTTTTGGCCCAAGAAGTGAATCATGTCCGATCGATGTTATGATCGGTTAATAAAGCTGTGGAAAAGGTGTTGGTATAAGATTGTATTGTTGAGGAAAAACCCAAGGACAGCTTGTTGATATCTTTTAGGATAAAAAATCATCCAATAACAACCATGGGATATTCACATGATGATTTATATCAAACAAAAATATAACCAAGTGCCATCAGCCTATAATAACAATCAACATATACACCTTACTAATAGTAATAAACTGGTTTTTATAAAAAATAATCCACACCACACACATGAAACTTGAACTAAGCTTTCAAAAATTCAAAGAAGCGATCTTGATGGTAGATAAGATCGCCGGCAAACACATGACCTTGCCTGTTCTTTCTTGTGTCCTTATTGAAGTAAAAAAGAATATCGCCGTTTTCAAGACAACCAACTTGGATATGGGTATTGAGGCTACAACCTCCGTAAAATCAGATGGAGATGGTGTGATAGCCATACCGTCGCATATTATCTCATCGTTCGTTTCACAGATATTGGGAGACAACCAAATTGTCCGTGTGGAAGTTGTTTCTGGCAACCTTAATATCACAACATCTAAGTCAAAAGGTGTTATAAAAACAGTGGTGGCAGAAGATTTCCCGTCCATTCCACGGGTTGTTGATGGGCAAAAACTGTCTTTGCCAACAGATCTGTTTATAAAAGGACTGAAATCGGTCTGGTACAGCTCGTCTGTATCTAGTGTTAAGCCGGAATTATCCAGTGTGTACGTATACAGAGAAGGGGACAATCTGGTTTTTGTTGCAACAGACTCATTTCGTTTGGCAGAAAAGAAAGTCAAAGCCCCGGCATCAGCCGGTTTAAGCGATATCCTCATCCCATTCAAGAACATACCAGACATTCTGCGTATCTTGGAAGGGGTGGGCGATACTATAGACATTGAAATAAGCAAGAACCTGATCTCATTCAAAGCGCATGACATCTACCTTGTATCCAGGCTCATAGATGGCGTATTCCCGGATTACAGACAGATTATTCCCAAGGGGTACAGCACGGAAGCTGTCGTCCTGAAGCAGGACCTTATGAATGCCCTTAAGATATCGAATATATTTTCAGACAAATTCAATCAAATACATCTTACCGCTGACCCTAAAGGCAAGGTTTTTGAGATACAGACGAAGAACAGTGATGTTGGGGAGAACAAAACCGCCGTTGACGCGGCTCTTACAGGGGATAAGGTCGAGATAAACTTCAACTTCAAATATATAGCCGACTGTTTCCAGTCAATAGATGCGGATAGCGTTTCGCTGCAATTGAGCGGCATGAACCGCCCGATGGTAATACGTCCGGTGTCCGGGGATCAATCGTTTATGTACCTAGCCATGCCGATGAACAGATGAACATGATAGGCCTTGGAGGATTCTTTAAAAAAGTACAAAGCTCTTTTTCCAAGGAGATCTCTTTGAGGATGACTGTGAGCGGCGTCATAAGAACACATGTAGGAGTGGAAATACCGATAGAGAGCATCTCATACAAGAATAAGGCGATCATCTTGAGAGATGTGAACCAAGCTGTCCGTTCCGCCATATTCATTAAAAAACAGGCTATCTTAAAAGAGATCGCCGAGAAACAGGATGTTTGGCGAGCAGAAGATATAAGATAATGTGCAGATTACTGGATGGTGAATCCTACGGTAGCCTGGCCTTTATTGTAGACGCTGTCATACAGCGTTACAGATAGGGTATTGACGCCTGCAACCGTGCCGACGTCTGCCGGAACGAAGGAAAAATTAAGAGGATTGTTATCGGCGGACAATATGTATTTGCCATTAAAATACACATCCGTCTTCTTTGCCGGATAGGCTCCTGATACCTGCAACTGTACATTAAGGAGCTTATTAGGATCTACGGCAGTATTCGCGGCCGGAGAGTATATGGCGACCTTAGGGGCCTTGTCCGGAGTGTGGATATCATCTATTGCCGTAGGGGCGATGGAAACCGTTGTTTCGTTTATTTCCGGGTGGCTTAACTTATATGTGTCGAACCATTTGCGGACGCCATATTCCCAGTATTCGTACTGGTTGTCTTGTTTCGGGTCAGTCAGAGCCGGTCCGCGCGGGTCGTCTTTGTTGACCCATTGCAAGATCGTATGGACG
>JBAZUO010000036.1:5405-11094 GCA_041661345.1 Candidatus Omnitrophota bacterium
CTTCTTTTATGGTTTCTTGGGGTGTATATTGTGTCGCCAATTTTCCTGATAACGAGTCTATCTTATACGAATTACCGCCTTGCCAGATGCTGCGCAAGACGGGCTTGCCGTCGGTTAAGGGCTTTGGAGGAACACCAAAATCTTCAAGAGGATAATCTTTAGCCACCTGCGACATGAAAGCTCCCCATAGCGGTGAAATGATGAGTCCGGCGACATTATGTTGCATGGGCACATTATCGTTATTGCCGGCCCATGCCCCAACAACTATGTTCGGTGTGTATCCTAGGGTCCAAACATCGCGATAATCGTTAGTGGTACCTGTTTTTATCGCTACCGGCCTGCCTACGCTCTCGCCTATGGGCTTCAGGCTAGCCATCCTTACGGAAGTGTCGGATATGATGCTGGATATCTGGCGGGCTATATCCGGATCCAAAGCCTGCGTTGGATTCGGCTGGGAGGCTTTTTCAAGAACATTGCCTTTGCTGTCAGTCACTTCCAATATGGAACGATAAGGGTTTCTCATGCCATCATTGGCAAAGACTCCATAGGCGCTGGTCATATCCAATAAAGAAACTTCGCCGCCGCCGAGCACCAGAGTCAGGCCATAGCGTGTCGGATCATTGAGGCTGGTCACACCGAGATCGTGGGCGGTCTGTATGGATTCTGGTATGCCGGCCAGATAGAGGGCTTTGACGGCGGGAATGTTCCTTGATTGCGCCAGAGCCTGCCGTATCGTGAGAGGGCCTTCGAAGACGCTGTCGTATTCGTCCGGCATATAGCACCGCTTTTTCGGATCAGTTTCCGGGGTCGAGGCTCGGCTTTTCGGCGTTCCATCAGGATTGCAGTATTGGGAAAACTCTGTTTGAGCGTCAAAAAGGATGGTCTCCGGCGTATAGCCTTTTTTGAAAAGAGTAGCGTATACAAAAGGCTTGAAGGTAGAGCCTGGCTGGCGTTGTGCCAAAGCGACATTGAAATTCCCATCTATGGCCTTGTCGAAATAGTTCTTTGAGCCCACCATGGTCAGGATATCGCCGGTCTTTGGATCGATGGCCACCATGGCTGTGTTGCTGGCATTGAAATTGGAAGCGAGAGCCGGCGAGAATTTCGCTATGACATCTTCGGCTTTTTGCTGCATGCCATAATCGAGGGAAGTGATCACTCGGAGGCCGCCGCTCGAGACAGCATCCTCGCCGTATTTCTGCACAAGATATTCCCTGACGAACATCACGAAATGTGGCGCGCGTATGCCGCTGGAATCCCTAGACAAGAAATCTACTTTTTCGTTAATGGCGGAATCATAATCCGCGGCGGTGATCATTCCAAGGTCTTTCATCCTCTGTAATACGAGCTTGTGCCTGCTATCCAAGGCGTTGCGATGTGTGCCGTACGGGGAAAAGTATGTAGGCGCCTGCGGTATGGCCGCCAGATATGATGCCTGGCCTAATGTCAGGTCTTTGGCGGGCCGTCCGAAGAAAGCCTGGCTGGCCTCTTCGACTCCGTATAAGGTTCCGCCATACGGCGTTTCATTAAGATATGTCTCAAGGATCCTGTCCTTGCTTATGGTCCTGGTCAGTTTGATGGCCAACACCCATTCTTTGATTTTGCGCGTAACAGTCTTGTCTTTTGTCAGGAGGGAATTCTTAACTACCTGTTGGGTGATGGTAGAGGCGCCTTGGCTGTATCCTCCGGAAGTTATATCTGCGATGATCGCACGGATGATGGAAAGCGGCTCGATGCCTGTATTGTTGTAGAAATTGGAGTCTTCTATGGCTATAGTGCCTTTTTGCACTAACGGAGATATCTCCGAAAGCGGGACCACTGTCATCTTCGAATCGGTGCCTGTATCGAAAAGAAGGATAGTGCCAGTGCGATCATAAATCTTCGTGGATTCAACAACCTTTCTGGTCTGGAAGGAATTGAGATCCGGCATCTGCAGCGTGGCTATCCACAGCGCCGCCAAGCCAGCGAAGATAAAGATCGCCGATATCCCGAAAAGGATTAGCGCCTTCAAGAAGCGGAACCTGCGTTTATGGCGGTAAGACATGTAGATACCTATTGTAACAGAAAATAGGGAATAGGGACTATTCTTACTGCTCCCATTTGTCGCCGAACGGGTTCAGCTCTTCGTCGTCAAGGGAGATCTCTTCCGTTGCGGCATCTTCAGCATCTTCCGCAGCGAGGGACTCTTCATCTACAGCCTTTTCTTCAAGCGCAGGAATGGCATCCTCGGCGATGTCCAGATCGATAGGTTTTTTGACCTTAAGCGTTTGCGGTCTGGCGACATCTTCCATATCTTTCGTTGGAGCCGGGGATATCACGGGCATTTTAGTCATGGCTTTGGGCGCGGGCCTGCTCTTCAATGGCTTCGAATGCGTATTTTTTGTAGATGACATACGCGTGGATGCTATTAGCTATTAATGGCGTGCCTATGTTTTAGCAGACTGTATGTTTTTTGCAAGATGTGGATAAGCCGAGTGGGTCAGAGCTACGGCGATGGCATCGTATTCGTCATCGAGAGCTTTTCTTTTAGGTAATGCCGCCAATAAACCGATCATTTTCAATATGCGGCTCTTGTCTGCTGTGCCGTCTCCGGTTATGGCTGATTTTATCTGCATAGGGCTATATTCGAATACTGGAATATCAGCTTTAACAGCTTCATAGATGATGATACCGCGGGCTTCAGATACTCGCATGGCCGTTTTTTGGTTTTTAGTTATGAATAAAGTCTCTATAGCGAGAGCGTCTGGCTTGAATTCCTGCAGAACGCGGCATATTTCCTTACCGATCTTGCTAAAACGACTATAAATGCTATCTTTCGCCGATGTTTGGAGGCAGCCAGAATATAATATAACCTCTTTTCCTTTGATTGGTTTTTCGATGACGGCTACTCCCATGCGGTCATAGCCTGGATCGATGCCGAGTATTTTCATAAGTTCATGTATTTACCATCACCGCACGCAATTTCTTATTTTATACACAGGCAAGATGAAGATTTGGTGTTCATGATTTATACATATACTCATTGCCTGTGTATAAAATAAGAAATTGCGTGTGGTGAGGGGTTATTTATTATTCCGCATTCGTGAATATTTCCTGCACATCATCATTGTTCTCAAGGTCTTCGACGAGCTTGGATAGTAGCTCGATATCAGCATCTTCGAGAGGCATGGTGGATGTAGGCGCCCAGCCTTCAGGGGTCTTCTGGAATGCCCACGAAGCGCTGCCGGGGGAGGCAAGCTCGAAGTTGTTCAGAGACAGGATATGCTTTATCTCTTGCGCAGCCTTATTTCTGTTATCTGTCAGCACCGAAATGAGGATAGCTACGCCGCCAGGACCGTACGATTCGTAGATTATATTCTCCATGGCGGCGCTGTTGTCTGTTACAGCCTTCTTCACCGCCCGGTCTATGGTGTCATTAGGCATGTTCTCTTTACGGGCTTTTTCGATAGCGGCCGCCAGGCCCGGCGAGGAAATATTACCTTTGGCGGCTTTGGCTTCGACAGTGATGAGGCGCACAAGCTTGCCGAAATGCTGGCTTCTTTGCGAGTCATTCTTGGCCTTGAGGTGCTTTATCTTGGAGAATTTATTGTGTCCCGACATGATGGTGTTTATTAGCTATTATCCTTGGCATACTACCATGTTTTTATAATAATTTATTTGCACCCTTGACCCCTATATGCGCGTAAGCCTTATCAGTGGCGATGCGTCCTCTTGGCGTCCGTTCGAGCAATCCTAACTGTATCAGATAAGGTTCGTAGACTTCTTCTATAGTGGCCTGCTCTTCTGATAGCGCCGCCGCGATAGTGTTCAGGCCCACCGGACCGCCGCTGAATTTGTTGATGATGACCTTGAGGATATCGCGGTCGGCGGCAGTGAGCCCGATGACGTCCACGCCGAGCATGGCCAACGCCTTTTCGGCGGTGTCGCGGGTCAAAGCGGTCTTGTTGATCTGGGCATAGTCTCGGCACCTCTTCAGGTGATAATTCGCGGTTCTCGGCGTGAATCGGGAACGTACGGCGATCTCTTTGACGGCCTCCGGATGTATCTCGATATCAAGGATCTCGGCGGAGCGCCTGATGATACGGCTTATCTCGTCATCAGAATAGAACTCTAGCTTAAAGACTCCGCCGGAGAAGCGCGATCTCAATGGGGCGGATATCATGGCTATGCGAGTAGTGGCGGCGATCAAAGTGAACGGTGGGAGGTCGAGCTGGATGGTGCGCGCCGAAGGGCCTTTGCCGATAATGATATCGAGGACTCCGGTTTCCATGGCAGGGTAGAGGACTTCCTCTATAGCCTTATTCAGACGGTGTATCTCGTCTATGAAGAGGATATCTCCGGATGAAAGGTTCGTGAGGACAGAAGCCAGGTCGCCGACCTTGAGGATCGCCGGTCCGGAAGTGATTTTCATCTGCGCACCAGTTTCTTTGGCGATGAGGTGGGCCAATGTGGTCTTGCCCAGCCCTGGCGGGCCGTAGAAAAGGATGTGTTCAGGAGGGTGTTGGCGCTCTTTTGCGGCCGTAAGGAGTATATGCAAGTTGTCTTTTATATTCTTCTGGCCGATGTACTCTTCCCAGCGCGCTGGCCGCAGGGTTTGATCCAGGAATCCGGAATCCTTCTCTCCATTCGGTATTTTTTTTGGATTGCTTGACATTTGTAGTGGGGTATGCTAGTATCTAGACATATAGCCTAGTTCGAGATCGAAAACCTCTAAGCAATGGCCTTCCCAGGTTTGGGCATAGTGCTAAGGACATTCTGGTTGCGATGCTTCGGCATCGCGTACTGGAGTTATCCTCGGGACTCTGCCTCGCTTCTGGCATCACGCCAGGAGATATTGCTTAGAGATTCTTGCTCTAGAACTCTATAAGTATTCTTTTCCTATCCTACCTTTGTAAGCCTGGGAAAAGCAATTACGGCTGGGGATAAGTACATGTGAGCCAAGCATCATTTCCTGACGCAGCTGTGCATTCTTAATCCTCAACGGATATCACCCTCTCCAATTCCTCGATAGAAGTTATTCCTTTTAATATTTTCAGTACGCCGTCCTGCCTCATGGTGAGCAGGCCTTGGCCTTTAGCGGCAGCCCAGATATCGCGTTCGCTCGGATTCATTTCCACAGCGTTCTCGATCTTTTCGTCTATAAGAATGGCCTCAAATATGCCGATGCGCCCTTTGTAGCCTGTATTGTTGCATTTTTCACAGCCGACCGCCGACCATATCTTCGAACGGTCGGAAGGTATCAAAGATCTGTCTTCTATGCTATTTATGACAGTTTCTATTTCCTGCAGGAAGTCTCCTTCCAGGATGATCTCTTTTTTGCAATAAGAGCACAGCTTCCTGGTCAGGCGCTGGGCCATGGCTACGCGCAGAGCAGAAGTGATGACCTTGGAATTGACCCCGAGGTCTATCAAACGCGGGAAAGTCCCCGCAGCATCATTGGTGTGCAGGGTAGAGAAGACAAGGTGTCCCGTCAGGGCCGAATTGACGGCGATGCTAGCGGTATCGTTGTCGCGGATCTCACCGACCATAATAATATCCGGATCCTGTCGAACGGCGGCGCGCAAGCCTTCAACGAAGGTATAGCCTTTGTCGTTGACCTGGGTCTGGACTATGCCCGGCAGATGGTATTCGATAGGATCCTCTATGGTTATGATCTTTACTTCAGGATCGTGGATTTTTTTTAGGAAAG
>JBAZUO010000037.1:0-10732 GCA_041661345.1 Candidatus Omnitrophota bacterium
CAAAATATTTGCCCTTTCTCGGGACTTCCGCGGCAAAATCCGATTCCGATATAAGCTTCATTACCTCCAGCCCCACAGCCGTACCCTGCGGGTTCGAAGAGAATGTCGAATGAGTCGAACCGGGCCCGAAAACTTTAGGCGATATAAGTTTCTCCTTTGCCCATATGCCGGCGATGGGATTCATTCCGTTTGTGAGGGCTTTACCAAAGACTACTATGTCCGGCGTTACGTCAAAATGTTCTATCGACAAAAACTTACCGGTTCTGAAGAAGCCCATCTGTATTTCGTCATCAACCATGAGTATGTTGTATTGATCGAGTATCTTCTTCAGCCCCGTAAAATACTCGCGCGGCGCGATCTGGTAGCCGCCCGTTCCCTGCACAGCCTCGACATAGAATGCCGCGAACTCGCAAACGTTCGTTTTTTTATCCACAACACCGTAATATTCCGACTCGAATAATTTTTCGAACTGTTTCAGGCAGTACATCCCGCAGGAATCTCTCTTCTTTCCATAGAAACACCTGAAGCAATACGGGAACGGTACGAATAGCGCCCTCTCCCCAAAATGGCCGTAATGCTCCCTGTATCGGAAACTTGATGTGATCGCCGATGCGCCCAGGGTGCGGCCATGATAGCCTCCCATAAAGGCGAACATAAGAGACCTGCCGGAATGTTTCCTGACAAGCTTCAGCGAATCCTCGACCGACTGGGAGCCGCCCACATTGAAATGGATCCGGCCCTTCTCCTCGAAAGAAGCCTCAAGCCTGCGCGCCAGAGCCGCGGCCAGGGTGATCTTCTCTTCATGAAGATATTGGCATGCGAGCTGAGGAAGCTTGTCGATCTGTTTCTTAAGGACATTGTTAAGGCGTTCGTTGTTATATCCGAAATTCCCCGCCGAATACCACATCTGAAGATCCATAAATTCAACGCCGTCCCTGTCGTAAAGATATACACCTTTGCATCGCGCGAATATATTCGGCTTTTCGACATAATGAACCGTGTCGCCCCATGAACAATATTGCGATTCGAGTTTAAGAAGTTCTTCATCGGAAAGCCCTTTCCCGGGCTTAGATATTACGGTCTTTTGTTTTTTCATTCCGCATCCTTTCGAAAATAGTTATATATGTCTCTGAAATCTTTGAAGGGACGAAACGCGATCCCCTTTTTCTTCAGATATTTCTTAAGATTGCCTTTGGCAAAAACGACATCGGCCACTTCGGATGGGCACACATCGGAAAGGCCGTCGCCCACATAGACATTTATCGAATCCTTGCCCAATTTTTTTAATAAAGTCGCCTTCTTGCAGTGGCCGCACTTTTTACCGTGATTCTTATTCGCAAGCGGAAAACTTGGAACAAGGTGCCCGCCTTCGACTTTTAAACTGTTGGAATATATATCCAAGGGCCGGATATTTTTATGTTTCAGGATACGTCTTACTATATAATCGAAATTATCGGTTAATATTACCGACTTTATCTTTTTGGATCCCAAGTAACTTATCAATCTCTTGAAATATGGATCGAGTTCTATCGTACGCAAATATCTATCAAGATCTCTCCTGGATATTCTTATGCCTCTTATCTGCCCTTCGAGGCATTCGCGCGAACCTATAAGGCCCTTCTTCCATTTTCTCTCCAGCTCCAGCCAATTATCGTCTTTGGAGAAACGGATGAGCATATCATCGATAACGTCAAAGATCGTGATCGTATTATCAAAATCAAAAAAGACATCGTATTTTTTCATATTCTATAATAAAATCCACCGCGCCGCAAGCTATTAGATGGGCCGCGAGGATTTAATCATCATCCTTATCTCTCCACCCAGCTCATTCTTAAAAAGACTCTCCAGGGAAACGGGAATGGTTAGCGACCAGTTTTCCTTACCGACCGTTCCCGGCCTATTGATCCTGTAATTGTATGGGTCGCCTTTGAATAGTTTCGTTAAAAACAGATAATCATTCAAAAGTTCTATACAAAATATGGATCCCGAATTCAGTGTCATATTAAGCGCCGCCTTAACCATGCCGGCATCGGACTTCTCCCTCATCGGCCCTTTGATATTAAACTGCTTCCACAGTTTTTCCTTTTCCAGATAACTGTTTTCATAAAGATCAATGAAATCCATTAAGTGCTCTTTGGGCTTACCGAGGATCGATACCAGTTTGTCCTGCGAATCTATATCTTCGCGCCAGCGCAGCCTGCCATGCCTGGATCGGTCGGGGTCAAAAAGTTTATTTATAACGTTCTTGTGATCAATATTGCGATCGATCGCCTTACCTGCGAACAACGCCTCATCTATAGTGCCGGCCTCGTTCTCCCACCAGGCCGCCCAGTTCGTGGTGTCATGAGTTGAAAGCATCACCACCGAAAGCTTCTTATAATCTTTGGGCCTTAAAAAATCGTGCTTTACATTCCAGTCTTTCACCCAGCGCTGGACGGAATTACCCGGTATCTTAAATTCCTCCAACGTCTCTGGGCACCCCCTGGGTATGACGCCCAGGTCCTCTGCCATAAGAAGCATCCTCGTACTCTTGATCATCACGGAAAGTATTGCCTCTCCATGCGCCCTCCAGGTATTTTCATCCCCGGGATCGAAAGATCCGTTCAAGCCCGCGTTCTGGGCCGGTTCATTATATGGAATGCTCCATATGCGGAATAGGCCGACAACGTGATCGATCCTCAGAATATCATAAAAGTTCTCCGCATATCCGAGCTTCTCTTTAAGATATATATAGCCATCATCGGCTATCCTCTCCCACCTGTATATCGGCACACCCCATCTCTGGCCCTTGGCGCAGTACATATCCGGAGGCGCTCCTGCCGCGAAATCGAGCTTGAAATATTCCGGATGCGCCCAAACGTCAGCGCTGTCTCTTGATATCAATATAGGAAGATCGCCGCATATCTTTATATTCTTTGACTCGGCATACACCTTGGCCTCGCGAAATTGCCTAAAGGCAGTCCATTGAAGCCACTTCTGAAATGCAATTTCATTCGCGTGCTCCCGCTTGAAGGCGGCCAGCGCTTCGGAATCGCGATTCTTGTAGCAATCATCCCATTCATACCATGGCCTACCCAACTGATATTTCTTCAGGATCTTGAATAATGCAAAGTCCTCCAGCCAATAACCGTTTAACCTCACGAACCCGTCAAACTGCTTTGAAAACGCCTTATTATCTTTGAGATATGTCTTCCAAAGCCGGGCGATCTTTTCTTCTTTTATGGAGTAATCAACATGGCCGCCGGATGGAGGGCGTCCTTTTCTGGTTTTGAGCGAAATGTACATCGGCTCAAGAGCAAATGAACTTAAGGCATCGTAAGGGCAGAATGTGGAACCTACTTCGTTCATCGGAAGGAGCTGCAGAATTGACAACCCTGCTGTACTGCACCAGTCTAAAAGCAGCTTGAGGTCGTCAAAATCACCTATACCTAAGCTATTTTTTGAATAAACCGAGAAGAGCGGCACTAACAAACCCGCCCTACGCCCGGATCCGATATTTTTCCAGTTATTATGGGGCATAACTCATATATAGTATATAAGTGCGCGCTTAAAATCAACACAATTCAATTATTTTATATTTTCTATTGACAAATTACCGCCCTGATGATATAATTTTTATCGTGTTAGGGATTAGAAGTCTTTAAGCCGTAAGGTGTAGGATGACTGACCTTGCGGTTTTTTTTATGACTTCGACCTGTACCACAATATGTTTGAAAGGAGGTAAAGTAAGTAAATGGTAAAAGGTAAAGTAAAATGGTTCTCTAATCAGAAAGGTTATGGGTTTATTACTCCTGAGAATGGGAAGGATGTATTCGTACATCATACCGCCATCCAGGGTGAAGGCTATAAGTCTTTAGAGGAAGGCCAGGAAGTCGAGTTCGAGATCAAAGAAGGCCCTAAAGGCGAACAAGCGGCAAACGTAACAAAAATATAACCAAAAGAAGAGAAACACTAAAAAGGGTCACATATATTTTTTATGTGACCCTTTTTTCATTTCATGCTATCATATTCGCATGACAGGCTCAGTATTAGGTATAACAAAAAACCTGGTAAACCTCATCTACCCGCTGCACTGCGCATCATGCCTTAAAGCGCTGGACCCATTGAACGAAGATGGTGTCTGCAGCCAATGCGTAGAAAGCATCAGGCCAAACACCAGGCAGTATGAAATCGGGGATAATTTCACCAAGGGCTATTCGGCCTCGCTATACGATGGTACGATGAAAGAGCTTATCCACAATTTCAAATTTAACGGAAATATAAGATTGGCCGGGCCGCTCTCCTCCATTCTGGCGAATTTCATAAAACGTAATCCCGAAATAATAAAGAATATAGACGCGGTGACTTTCGTGCCGCTAAATGGGAGCCGATTAAGAGAGAGAGAATTTAATCAGTCCGCGGTACTTGCCTCGCATGCATTCAAGGCATCCGGTATACCCGTCATAGACGCTCTCGATAAAACAAAGCCCACAAAACCACAGAATGAATTATCAAGGAATGAGCGATTGGTAAATCTCTCCGGGGCTTTCAAGGTAAAGCGAGGGGCACAGATAAACACGAAAAGAGTGCTCCTCATAGATGACGTAATGACTACGGGCGCAACCCTGGATGAATGTGCCGGTGTATTAAAAAGCGGCGGCGCTATCGAGGTAAGATGCCTTACCCTGGCCAGAGGTGTCTAAATGAAAATTATCGACAGGTACATGGTAAAAAGTTTCCTGGGATCATTCTTATGGTGCCTGGTCGTATTTGTAGTAATGGCAGTTATTATAGATATATTCTCATTCATAGATAATATCGTAAAATTCAAGATCCCGCTCTCCTCGATAGCCGCCTTCTACGTGTATTATACGCCCACGATAGTGCTCCAGGTAACACCTATGGCGGTACTATTATCCACCATATTCATACTGTCCAATCTGAATAAGAATAACGAGATAACAGCTATGAAGTCGAGCGGCATAAGCCTATGGAGAATACTTACGCCTATCCTGGTACTCGGCGTAATAATAAGCATCTCGATGTTCATCATAAATGACAGGATCATACCCGTAAGCTCCAAGATATCCGCCGTTATACGGCGCGATGAGCTCGAGAAAGAGAAACGCAGAGACAGGTTTGCCAAAATCGTAGATAACGTAGCCATATATGGGTCGGGCAACAGGATAATATTCGCCAGGAATTACGACACCGAAAAAAAGATTTTAAACGACATCATCATACACGAGCACGACAAAAAGGAAAGCCTGGTATCGAAGATCACGGCACAGAGCGCGTCTTGGACAGCCGAAGGCTGGATGTTTCATAAAGTCATAATGTGGCGGATAGACAACGCCGGAAGAATTCTCGGAGACCCGGCATTTTTCGAAGACAAGATAATCCCGATAAAGGAAAAACCGGCGGATTTCGCAAACAAGGAATGGCGTGCGGATTACATGAGTTTCAAGCAGTTAAAAAATTATATAAAGAACTTCAAGGGAACAAGCGCAAAGCTTGTGAAAACCTTGATGGTCGATCTGCATTACAAGATCTCGTTCTGCATAATCAGCCTCATAATAATACTGATAGGTGCACCCTTCGCTATTATCACGACCAGGGGCGGCGTCCTGATAGGTATAGGCATGTCTATCGTCATAGGGCTCGGTTATTATGCCTTCATAGCGATATCACTTGCTTTCGGTAAGGCAGGGATCCTGCCGCCGGTAGTATCGGCCTGGCTTGGCAATGTCGTCTTCGCGATCATCGGGATAAAACTTATCAACAAAAGGGCTTAAGAACAACTGCGGCGGTTGCTTAAGTGCAACCGCCGCAGTTAATAACTTGGGCTAACTCGCAATTTTTAATCCGCACCCTCGCCGTCTATCTCCACCTTGGTCGAAGGGCCTTTTCTCGAAATGACCCTTTTGAGCACAGTGTTTTTCAACACTATCTCTTTAGTGTCCTTGATATTCAATTTTTCGAACAGGAACTCGAATCTTGCTTCGATCTCTTTGGCGATCTCGTTCCTCGTATCGGACGACAGGCCCATTATATCTTTTTTGAACTGCCCGAGAGCTTTCTTCCTGGCGCTGTATATAAACTGCTCATCTGTCTGGTCCGACTTTCTTTCACCGGAGAGATTCTTCTTTATCCACTCATACATCCTATCCTTCAGCTCCTTGGGAAAATGCTTCGACTCATAAACCATATTCTGGAACTCGGTGGCAAGATGAACTTCCGCCGTCTGGACTTCCGGGAATTTGCCAAATGCATCCGACGGCAGAGTCGACGCGCCATGCTGGACCGCGCCCGCAAGGCCGTATGTTTGCCGCGCTATGTTCGACAGCGTTTTCAGCGTATCGAAATCGAGCTTGACCTTGGCGATCGTGCCGTCCGGCAACACAACCCCGCCATGCGACGTGCCGGTCTGGACGCTTATCTTTGATATGCCGGTGCGCCCCTTTCTAAGTTTTTCCTTATATCCTTCCATGAACGCGTTCAAATCCTCCGGGGTAGAGTTCTGGTGCCCGACTTCGCCTATCTCGCCGCCTACCGAAACTTCTATACCTCTCGGCTGAATTTGCCTGATATAGTTGGTAAGTTTTGCGCATACCTCGTAATTCGCCTCCTGTTGTTTCTTTATTGACGGCTTAGAAAGATCTACGAGGGTTGATGAGTCAATGTCTATATTGTAGAAACCGGCCTCTATCGCGTGCAGTATCAGGGCCTTTATGCTTTCAAGCTCTTTATCGGGATTTTCTTTGTATGTCTTCGCATTTAACTGGAAGTGGTCGCCCTGGACGAATACGGGGCCTTCCCACCCTTCTTTTATCGCGGCGGCGATGATCACCGCTGTATACTCGACTGCCGGCTGGTTCGTGTAAGCCATCTCCGATTTCGCTATTTCAAATATGAATGCGCCTGCGTTATTTTTTTTCGCGCACCTGAATATCGCTTTCGCGAGGTCATATGTCAAAACGCGTAAGTTGATCGCGGGCACCGTGAAATTGGTAGGGGTGAGCCCCTTGCCTCGGGCAAGGTAAAAATCGTTTATGCTGGACGCATATATGCCCTTCTTATACGCAATATCCGTTATCTTTTTCGCAATGACTTTCTTATCTTCAATATTATCGGCTGCAACCAGGTCCAACACCAGCTTATCCATGTCAATCTGCTTTCTTCCCATCTTGCTACGCCTCCCCTTTCTTAAGTTCCTAATTCCCAACTATCCAGATAACTCTTCTGTTCTTCGGTAAGACTGTCTATCTTTACTCCGAGAGATTCCAATTTCAGCTTCGCTATATTCTTATCGATAAATTCAGGCACCTTGTATACCTTACGCTCAAGCTTCTTGTAGTTCTTAGCGATGTACTCGCAGGCAAGCGCCTGGTTCGCGAAGCTCATATCCATGACGCTCGCCGGGTGGCCTTCGGCGGCAGCGAGATTTATAAGACGGCCCTCGCCCAATAAATTTATGCGGCGCCCGCCCTTAAGCGTATACTCGTCCACGAACTCTCTTACTTTACGCTTCTTTTGCGACAACGCCTCAAGAGCCGGGATATCTATCTCGACATTGAAGTGCCCGGAATTAGCGACTATCACGCCATCCTTCATCATTTCGAAATGTTCACGCCTTAAGACATGTATATCACCGGTAAGCGTGACTATGACATCCGCCTTAGCACACGCGCTCTTTAGCGGCGCAACGATATAGCCGTCCATTACCGCTTCAAGTGCTTTCAGAGGGTCCACCTCTATTATGGTCACATTGGCGCCCATGCCTCTTGCACGCATCGCCACGCCTCTACCGCACCAGCCGTAACCGCAAACCACAAAATTAGAACCGGATAAGAGAACGTTGGTCGCGCGAACTATTCCATCTACGGTTGATTGACCCGTACCGTATCTGTTATCAAACAGGTGTTTCGTGTCCGCATCGTTTACCGCTATTATAGGATATAGAAGAACACCGGATTTTTCCATGCTTCGCAAACGTATAACGCCGGTCGTCGTTTCCTCGGTACCGCCTAATATATTGTTAATAAGCGCTTTCTTGGATTTATGAATGGTTGACACCAGGTCCGCGCCGTCGTCCATAGTTATATTGGGGCCGGCGTCCAGGACACTATTTATGTGCCTGTAGTATGTCTTATTATCCTCTCCCTTAATAGCGAATGTAGGTATCTTAAGATCCTTCACCATCGAGGCGGCTACATCGTCCTGTGTGCTTAAAGGGTTTGAAGCAGCCACCCAGACATCGGCACCACCCTCTTTCAGCGTCCAGGCGAGATTTGCCGTTTCTGTAGTAACATGAAGGCAGCATGCTACGGTCAGCCCTTTAAGCGGTTTCTCTTTTTTGAAATGCTTCCGGACGAGCTTAAGGACATTCATATACTCGTTGGCCCATTCTATACGCAGCCTGCCTTTTTTAGCGAGGCTTAAATTTTTAATATCATATTTCATCATCTATCTCCATTTGAACTATTTTACGTATTTCTTAAGTTCCTTCGCCTGGTCCGTCTTCTCCCATGTAAAACCTTCTTCATTCCTGCCGAAGTGGCCATACGCGGCAGTTTGCCTATAACGATTACCATCGGACTCGCGTAATTTTAATTCAGCGATGATCCCGTGCGGGGTCAACTCGAAATGATCCCGTATGATCTTCACTATTTTGTCATCACTAAGTTTACCTGTGCCATATGTGTTGACCATCATCGAAACAGGATCTGCGCGGCCAATAACGTACGCGAGCTGTATCATAAGTTTGTCCGCTATTCCGGCAGCAACAAGATTTTTAGCGATGTATCTGCCCATGTAAGCCGCGGAACGGTCCACCTTCGTGGGATCTTTTCCCGAGAACGCGCCGCCGCCATGCGGCACAGTTCCGCCGTATGTATCTACTATTATCTTGCGGCCCGTCATTCCCGTGTCGGATTGCGGTCCGCCCACCAAAAACAACCCGGTCTGGTTAATGTAAAATTTCGTCTCGCGATCCAGGTAGTCCTTCAAAACGGGTTTTGCCACTTTCTCGATGATCTCTTTACGCGCGTTATCCGAAAAAAGGCCGGTCTTCTTATCGACAACCTCTTCCGTATGTTGGCTTGCCAGGACTACAGATGTGACTCTGGCGGGCTTGCCGTCATGATATTCCACCGTTACCTGGCTTTTGCCATCAGGGCCGAGATATTTCAATAAATTGCTTTTTCTGACTTCGGCGAGTTTTTTGCAGAGTTTATGCGATAGCATTATGGGAAGCGGCATGAGCTCCGGCGTCTCGCGGCAGGCATAACCCATCATCATTCCCTGATCCCCGGCGCCTCCCTTATCAACACCCATCGCGATATCGGGAGATTGTGTATGGATCGCGTTCAATATAGCGCAGGTATGATAATCAAAACCATACTTAGGATGCGTGTAACCTATGCCCTTAAGAATATTACGGCACATTTTATGAATGTCGACATATGCGCTTGTGGTTATCTCACCGCCTATTATAAGAAGCCCCATAGTAACGTATGTTTCGCAGGCAACTCTTCCGGCGGGATCCTGTTTCAGAACTTCATCAAGCACTCCATCGGATACCTGATCACATACCTTATCCGGATGCCCTTCAGTCACGCTCTCCGATGTAAATAGATATTTGTGCTTTGTCATCTAAATCCTTCCCCTTTCCTTTCTTGCATATTCTTCGTTTGCCTTCTTGTAGGATTCGATATTTCCTATATCGTACCAATCCTCCTTGAACCTAAAACCATGGGCCATACCGCGGGAGACGAGCCAGCTTACATAATAACCCGGCGCATCAAGTTTATTCTCCATCTTTACATACTCGTTTATATACGGGACCATATTCTTCGGAAAATAGTACACGCCGGTCGATACCAGGCTGGATTGAGGCGCAGGCGGCTTCTCCTCAAACAATACGATCTTGCCCTTATCATCTATCTTAACCACTCCGAAGTTTTTAGCAAGCTCCTTCTTCGCTATATCAAAGAGCGCCACCGAGATACCATCTATCCTATCTTTAGCAAACTTCAGAAAATCATTTAAGTCAAAATCGAATAAGTTGTCACCGGCAACCACCATCAGATCGTCATCGATGGCATTCTGCCTGATAACAAGCTCCATGTCTTTTATGGCGCCAAGCCGCGTCTCGTTCGTGAGGGTCCCATCATTAACCAACGATATCATCTTCCTATATTTTGAGCCTTTCAGCCACTGGCTGAATTTTTCAAAGAACTTGGCATTGGATACCACAAATATTTTTGATATGCCCTTAACAGCCAAAATTTTATCCAATATCCTATCCAGTATTTTCCTCTTATTGATTTCGAGAAGAGACTTGGATGTGTTCAAGGTAAGGGGTTGAAGCCTCACGGCGTAACCGGCCGCCAGTATTATCACGGTCATGACTTCGCAAGCTCCTTCTTCAGGTAAGTTATTCTTTTAACGGGCGTAGGATCGCGCTTGTTGAGTATAGCAAGATACAGGCTTACAAAATCGCCTGTATATATGAGGGAGAATATCCTTGCCAGAAGGGTCCGGCCGCTGGACGTCACTTCTATCGTCTTAAACCCTTCGGATTCAATCAACCGTTTTGTGATATCCATCCTACTTGAAATGCGTGCGAAATCGTCTTTGTCCCTCAAAAACACCGCTACGAAATCCTTTAAAAGCTTATCGGGTTTTTCCCAGCCCACTATCTCATTGTGATTCATCTCGGGTAATACATGGCCCGACGCTTGCGTCTTGG
>JBAZUO010000038.1:0-8410 GCA_041661345.1 Candidatus Omnitrophota bacterium
ATCTTTTTAGATCTTTAATCTGAAGATTTTGTCTTGTTTGGGCATAAATAAACTCTTTGAAATTCTTGTAGTCTGCCCTTTGGATTTTTCGGAGAAAACAGTAATGATTTCTTTGATTTTGTCCTAACAAAACTCGAATCCGACTCAATATATAGTCTATATTCGGATCGCTAAAACTGAATCCGATGAAAAGAAACGTTTTAGATACAATGTCTCCTTGCAATGCTGCCGAAAATAGCGGTCTTTTATTATTAAAATTTTCATAATCTTCTTTTGAAATTACAGCATCATGAGGCTGCCCAATATCTCCATGCATCTTATACACTATAGCATCGCACTTATCTTGGTTAGTCGCTAAATTTTCCTGCGTAATTTTTACATCGGGCGTCTTTCCGGATTGGCAAAGAGCATCTTCTATCAGACTATCATAATTTGTTGTCCAAAACGTTTTTATTGGAAGGCTGGCTAATATTTTATGATTTTCGGTTATTGCCACTTTCTTTGAAAATTCATCTACTAAAAGCTGATTTATATGATAGCGTCCTCTATGCTCATTTATAGAATATTGGGTAAGGGCGACGAAATCGGATTCTTTATCTATGCTTAAACCTATGTTATGGGCAATTGAACGAAGCAGCGTTTTCCAATCAACGAATCCAGTCGCTTTAGAAAGCCCTGCTCCAGCAAAAACTGCAGCACTACCATTTCTTAATGCTGCTATATAATCTTGAATAAACTCTTCTACTTGTTGATTCATTTTTCAATCCTTTTCACTTTAACCAATCTTTCAAATCGCTATTTTGATATTCATATCCTACTTCATATATCTTAATTTTTCCAATTCCTTCCAATTTCATACGTGGATATAATTTTAGATACTCGTTACCTTTAAATTCACTATCTCCACTAACAACAACTGGAATTATAGCCATGTGATCCGGTTTTTTAAGTTGATCCGCAACACCTATTTCCCACGGTACCCACCGTGAGATCATGGCATCGTCAGTTGCAAGAACTAGGAAGAAATCGCTGCCACTTATATGACTTTTAATATTATTTGCGGTCTCCCTATTTGTTATTCGCGGCATATTCGAATCGTTCCAATCAACATATAAGTCTATGCCGAGCGTGGCTAGATAATTAATCATCCCCTGCGCCAAATCTTTATCTTTATGGCTATGAGATAAAAATATCTTTTTAACTCCTGGTAAGAAATATTTTTTAATATGCAGGTTCGCTTCGTACAACATGGTCCCCGCATGCGAATATTCCTTTAGTATTGTTTGTGTAATATATGACATTCTATCTCCTTATCGTTCTAATTTTTAAGGTTATCTCACAATTCCATGTGTACATTTCTGCAGACGTCCTACATCGTGACACCCTATTAAGTGGGGCGTGCCTAAATAGGACGTCTGATTATTATCCTTATCGATTACCTTTTGCCCGATTATGTGTTTTACACAACATTTGACAGTTTTTGGATGCTGTTTTGCCGCCTTTACTCCATGCTACAACATGGTCTGCGTCCATTTCGACAAAAATCCAAATCTTACTCTTGTTGGCATCGTGTCCTTTAGCGCAATCTGGACAGTTTGATTCGCCTTTTTTCTTTGCTTTAGCAGTTTGTGTTGTATAAACAGCTTTCTTGATCGCGTCGTCAAAGACTCGAACCTCTAGCAATTTTGTGTCGACGGAGTCACCGAGAATATACTCAAAAATACCTTTGCGATTTTTAACATAGGGATCGGCGTAGAGTTTTTGCACGTCGGCTGACACCGTAGCAGGATCATACGCTTTTTTATGGTACTGTTCATACAGCCGTCCCCACTCTATTCCGCACATCTCGCTTTCTACATCGATAAATACACTAGAGGCCCAATCTATCACACTATTGAAATATTTTTTTAACTCATTGATATTTTTGTCGTAGCGATGACGACTCATATAATCGTCAATATTTCCTTTACTTACCCAGTCTAGAGCTCTTTCAAAAAATGCCTGTCGGTTTACACTGCCCTTTATGTACGCACTCCATTTTTGAATATTGGCATTTTGGCTATTACTGAACTCCTCCTTACCTAGTGTAACGAATGGTCCGGAATAGATCGCGTTTAACAATTCTTGTGGGACGAGCGGAACTCCTGCAATGTTGATCGTTTTAAACCACTCCTTTATCTGGCTTTCTGTCCCTTCGCATTCATAAATGAGTAACTTAGTTTCCAATATCTTGTCTTTTTTGTCTTTTGCCATGCCACCAAAATATTGCTCCATACCATCTGCGTCTTTGATGGCGAATTTATCATTCAAAAAGCGCCCAATGCTGGTAATACGCTGTTGTCCGTCCAGCACCTCAAACTTGTCATCGCTAACTTTATTAAAATAGATCAAACCAAGGGGATAGCTCTTGAGCATTGATTCAATAACAGCAACTTCTCTCCCCTCTTCAGCATAAATATAGTTACGCTGATACTCCGGCTGGATAGTGAGCTTGCCCGACAACCCGAAGAGCCCTTTGCCCTCCAGCTCGTTATAGATGAATCCTTCGCAAATATCTTTGACAGTGATTTTTGTTTTTAAAGTTGTTTTCATATTATTTTTTGCGCCTTATTAGTAATCTAAAATATTTACGATCTCCGTTAATGTAAGGTCTATCATACTTATCATGCCCTGGTATTCTTATGCGTGATAAAGATTCTCTTGTAGACTCTCTCTCTCTCGATTAATGGTTGAGATACCTTGCTTTTTTCGTCCCATAGTCCATTTGAAAATCCTTTTCCTTCACTCTCGGTTGCCCCGATTATTTCAAATTGATCCGGACAATATTTATCTAAAAAACTGATTGGCACACCCATTGCCCCCTCATAATCACTTGGAATCGCATCGGTAAAAGGCACTTCTATGGCATCATAATTGTCATATTTATCATACGCCTTTTTTCCTTTAATTTCTTTGTGTTTACTGTATTTTAAATTTTCTTCCATTGTCATGAGCGGCATTGGTTGGTGACGACGCCCGTGGTCAATATTAGTAAACCAAACAGACGACACATTCTTCATATTAACTCCATCAACCACCCTGTCAACGTCACCGTCATCCATTGTCACAAACCATAATCCGCCAGACCATTCTGTTTTTCCTGACCACATTTTATTATCTTTAATCAGCGGAAATATTTCTTTATATGTTACAGCATTTTTATTACCGATAATCACAAACTTTTTGTCATAATCAAAAAGTTGTTTAACGTATTCGCGAAACAGGCTGAAAGGTGGATTTGTTACTACGATATCGGATCGTTTAAGTAGATTTAAACATTCGCCACTACGAAAGTCGCCGTCACCTTTTAACGGCGTCCATTCATTGTATTTATTTACCTTTAACTGCTTGACGACATCCTTTAAGTTGAATTCGCCGTCGCCGTCTACGTCGTGCACCTCGTCGATAATAAACTTATTGGCGGTTACCTTTGGACGACCTTTTGACTTTTCGGGAGTTTTGTATTCACCAAACAATTCCAGCTGTGTGTTGGCCACGGGCGAGGGTTTGTAGCTAGTGGTGATAAGCTGTTTCAATCCGAGTTTGTTGAAATTTAGCACGAAATAGCGAAAGAAATTGCTCTCGAAGGGATCGTCACAGTTGCAATACACCACCTTGCCGCGGAATACATCGGAGTTGTACTCCAGGTACGCTTCCACCTCCTTCTGAATATCATCGTATTGGGTGTAAAACTCGTCGTTCTTTGCCCGTTTTGCGTTTGCGAGATTAATGTTTGCCATAATTTGGACTTTAGGGACCTCTCTTTTGTCTCTTTTGGGGACGTGTCACTTTGGGACAGTCCACTTAATTGTGTACCCCTTTTGGATTTGACCTTATTTCCATCTTTACCCTAAAAACACCAAAGCCGGGTCATTTACCCCCGGCTTATGTTTAAAGTTGTCTATTTTCCCTTAAAAAACACATTGTTTATGCCCCTCGCTTAGTAGAGGCATTATAGCATTATTAGGGGCTGGATATCAATATAGTTGTGAGTTGAGAGTAGTGAGTTGTGAGAATGGGAATATTGGAAGAGCACAAGACGCAAGGCGCAAGACACAAGTGCACAGGGTAAATTTTACGGGTGGCACGACCGAAACTTTTGCGAAGGGCGTGTTCGGGGTGCGGTTATATGTTCGCTGTCCATATTTTCCATAATGTTACACGTGCAAAGCTTTTATTACAGCTCGAGGATTAACCTCAGCCACTTTAAGCAGAGCCAATGCTGGCCCATCGGGCCTCCTGCGGCCCTGCTCCCAATTTTGCAAAGTATCAATACTCACCCCAATCATATGGGCAAAAGATGCCTGAGACGCATGGAGTTTCAAACGAATACTTCTGACCATAACGGGGTTAAACTTAGTAACACGTGCCGCTTTAAGCGATCCAGCGTGTATCTTTCTGGCTTGGTCAATGCTATCTAATAGCTCCTTGAATCCCTTATTTTTCATAACACGCCTCCTTTTACATACTCTTTTAACATTCTTAATTGTTTATGTGTCAGATCTTCCTGTTCTGATTTCTTGTATGGATACAAAAGATATATTTTTTGATCTCGCGCATATACGTAATATATAACCCTAATTCCTCCACTTTTACCTTTGCCGGAAGTTCTCCACCGTAATTTCCGTATCCCACCGCCTCCAGGAATAACCAGCCCTGCCTCAGGATTAATTGCCAGTAACCACTGCATATCGCCATACTCGTCATCAGATAAAATATTTACTATCCGCTTGGTAAAAATAGGCGTTTCTATAAGTTCCACATTCCTCCTACACATCAAGTATACGTCATTGGCGTATATTTGTCAAGCCCTGTAGTTATTTATCCCTCCATATATGATGACGGTGGATTTGCGAGAATTGTTGCAAAGGAATACTGCCTTTTTGATTCTTAATGCGGAGATGAGAGTAGTGTACGGTCTAGGGACAGTCCCCACCTCGATGGGAACACCAACTTGGGGGACAGTCCCTGTCCCGCTATTTCCTCAACAGTATACCAATAACCACAACCAACAGCGCGACTATGCCCCAGAGGGACCATTTGATGCGGGATATCTGTTGATCAGCGTGCGCGACCCAAGCGTGCATCTCTTTAAGCTCATGCAGGATATGTTCTTCGTGACTCATTAACGGCCTCCGGGGTTATGCTTTTTTCTTATTCAGGATATTGATGCCTTTGATGACCAGAAATATGGCGAATGCTACGATCAGGAAATCGATCGTCGTGTTGATGAACGCCCCGTAGTTGATGGAGACTGCTGGGGCTTCGCCGACAGCTTCTTTGAGGACGAGCTTCAGGTTCTTGAAATCGACGCCGCCGATCAGGAGCCCCAGGGGCGGCATGATCATGTCGTTGACGAGAGAGCTGATTATTTTACCGAAAGACGCTCCGATGATGATACCGACTGCCATATCTACCGCATTGCCTTTGACCGCGAACTCCTTAAATTCCTTTACTATGGACATGTGGCGCCTCCTTTAACCGTTCCTCGAATATATCGAGAGCTGCATTCATGTTGACCGGGTCCTGGTGAAAACCGCCATGACCGGCATTCTTATCTTCTATCATAAGATCTACGGTACCGCCGTATCTGCGTATCCATTCAGCCGCTTCACGCATACCGGCGATGCCGTCGCGTTCCGGATGGATATCCTGGCCGCCGGCGAATGTTACCCAATGTGTACCTCTAAGCGGCTCCCGGCCGTAAAGGCCCTGTTCGATCTCGCGATTCGGCGGATAATCTATCCCCGGCTTTCCGGCATTGGCTACGATGAGCGCAAAATAATTCCCGCCGCGCGTATTGTCTAACGCCGCGACCGCGTACGAGTTGGCCGATCCGCGGCTGAACCCGTGAAAGAGAACAGTCCCAGGTTTTACATGCTCTCTATTCAGCACTTGGTCTATAGCCCGGTATATCTCCTGCGGGATCAAATAATCCCGCATGCTGTCCCCTTTGCCTAACCACCACTGGATAGCGAGGATCCCGTATCCGCGCGCCTTAGCGGCCTTGTGCCAAAGATAAAATTCGTCGAACGCCCAGCTGCCATGCCCGTGGATCGTGACGATCATTGGCGGCGGATCTTCGGGGGTGGCGCCTTCGGGGAGCCACAGGACGTAAAAACTCTTGCCGTCGGCCGTAAGCTCGACTATCGCGTCATTAGCTTCTGCGTAATTTACGCGCCGGGCGGCTTCGCTTTGGGCCTGAGCGATCAAAGGATGGTCAGGCAACTCAGCCATAGCGGGGGCGGTAGATAATAGCAAGAGGAGTAGGATGATGAGTTTCAGGTATTTTGTCATATTTGATCTCGTATAGAATATATCAGCTTGCATTCTTTACTTGAAGAGCGAACCGATCGCTTCCATGGCTTTGTCTCCGGTGGACCCTCCGGAAGACGCCGCTTCGGAAGATGGCGCGGCCCCTTCTGCGGCGGGCGCGGCGCCTTTATTCAGGAATTTATCCATGAGCTTCTGCCCTTCACCCATCACCTGCTTCTTCACCATATTCTGGAGGTATGGCTTGGCCAGATCCATGAGCGATTGTTCGAGGCCTTTCATCTGCGGCTCATCGACCGTGCCGCCTATATTGAACTTGAGCGTCAGAGGATCGACGCTATTTATCGCCTCGCAAAGCGCAGACGCGGGGATTAGGCCGAATACCATGCTCATCTGGTTCACCGGGACTATATTCTGGCCGCGGAGGACTATCTCATTACGGGAGTTCATAGCGCTATCGTCTATCGTAGTGCGGGAATCGAAAGAGAGTTTACCCTTTGTGCCGTAGAGGGTGAGAGACTTTTCATAGAGCGGCCTGGCGAGAGCGATGTCGAGATCGGTTATCGACACCGTGAGCGCCACAGACTGTTTATTTGCCGTGACCTTCTTATTAAGATCGAGATCGATCTTTCCGAAGGAGGACCCTGATCCGGAGATATCGCCTTTCACGCGCAGGCGCGCCACATCGGCTCCGGACGACGGATCGTAGGTGAGGCCCTTTATCTTTATGCCGGCGTCTGAGATGGCTATCGAGTTGTCGAGATGCATCACGGCCCTCGTGATCGAGAGACGTTTTATCTCGAGAAGCTCGGCGCCGGGGCCGCGCCTGAACTCTACCTTATCCCCGAGATCGAGCTTCTTCACGACCTTTGTGACCTTCTTCGAATCCTTCTTCGCTTCCTTCGCTTTATCGGCGGAACTCTTCGAGAACGACTTCTTCACTATCTGCCATACGCGTCCGGCGAGATCTTTATTCTTGTCCGCCGTCTTTAGTACTGAGGCGAGTTCCCACGGGCTCTCCCCTTTTGGGGCAGCCTTCACCTTAGGCCCGGTGAAACTCGTATCCGCTATACCTTCAGGGATGAACTCGGCGCCCGAGAGGCTCGCGCGCGAGATGACGACTCTTCCGGAAAGAAGCCCGATAGGGCTTAGGCTGAATGCGGCGTGATCTAGTTTCACGATGCGCGTGTCGGCTTTATTATTATCGAATACCTTGACGCCTCCTAACGATACTGAGAGAGTGAGCGGCCACACATTGAGTGAATCTACCATGAGGCGTGAGCCGGTCTGGGTATTCAGCTGTTCCACTATGAAGGACCGGGCGAGCGGGCTTATCACGAGGCCAGTGCCGACGTGGATCACGACGAGAGCGGCTATGATAATGACGACATTGATTATCTTCAGCCTGCGCAGCATACCCCCTGCTTTGGCCGGAGCAGCTTTAGCTTGAGGGGCTGTGAGCCACATGCCGAATTTGGTATTCTTGATCTTACCGTAGGCCGCGGCAGATACCTTTATCGCCAAAGCCCTTGAAATAAAAAATACCGCCGGTGATAGTACGGCGGCCAATATAAATCCTCCTGTTACGAGAGTATGATCTATCCCGAGGAGCGCTATTACCGGGAGGCCCGTAAACCACGCCCAGAAACCATTCAAGGCATCGGCCTTAACGAGCACCGAGACGCCTATGACGTTACATAAACTTTTAACCCCCAGCAGATACACTATCTTAAATAGGGGCAGTGTTAGCAGCGTCGAGAGCCCGTTCATCTTAAAGACGAAGAAGAATATCGCCAAAAGGAGCGCCATAGGGCCGTTCAGCGGGGTGAACCCGAAGAACATCGCCAGGCATACGCCTAAAGCTATATCGTTGGGTGATGGATTTTGCCTGAGGAGATTTACGATCTTAAGAGGTGACATAATGTACTTGAGCATATAGTGCCCTCCTGGGTGGGGTTATGACGTCATTTATACGCGTTAAGGTATTTTACGCGTTAAGGTATTTCGACAGCTAAAATGCTCCTATTCGTCGCATTTTTTACGCTGTCTCAATATCGCCATTTTTTGCTTTGCAAAAAATGGCGGAGGAAGTAGGATT
>JBAZUO010000039.1:0-8392 GCA_041661345.1 Candidatus Omnitrophota bacterium
TTTCGCTTCCAGGGCGTTAGTGGCCACCTTTATTTTATATATCCGCCCCAGGTCCAAATGCTTTTCAAAGCTCAAGAATTTCCGCTTAAGCGCCGGCCCCATCTCTTTCTTATAATAATCCGTATAATCGAAATCCATTACGGGGCTCGTGTAATCAGCTTTATTGCGGAGCCTTCTCTCCAGCGCCATCTGTACCTTATCAAAAAGAAGTTCGTCGCTTGAGATCAGTCCGATTATCAGTTTTACTTTTTCGGGCCGGGTTCTGGTCCCCATTGGCGCTCTTAAGCTTTCCCGAGGTCTGAGGCCAGCGAGCGGACGTATTCAGCGAGCTTTCCGTTCGACGGTTCTTTAACGGCGAGGAATCTTATCCCGGAATGGAATAGCCTTTTACCGGAAGGGTCGATCTCTTTGACCTCCTCGCTCCAGATGACCTCTCCCTCTACCTCGGCGAACTTGCGCGAATTAGGGAGGGTTACCTTAAGGTCGACTATGGTCGAGATGGGCAGCTTCTCGTCGAGGAGCAGCTTCATCCCGCCCTCTGATATATCAACGGTCTTTCCGGAATTCTTCAGGTGCTGTTTCTTTTCAACGGCGTAGCTGACGTTGAGGCTTTTTTCGAACCTGAAATGCTCTCTTCTCTCTTTGCCGCTCCAGTATTCTTCCATCATCGCGTGGGGCGTATTATTTTTTGTCAGTACTCTTTCGTGCAGGTATATCATGTATAGGATCATTGACAAAAGGACTACGAAGAGAAGCTCTACGATAAGGATCATTCTCGCTCCTTAATATTTATGCCGCGCACTTGCTGTTCTTGTCGATATAGCTTGCGATGGTTTCCCGGTCTTTTTGAGATATGTCGTCAAAGAATATGGCTAGGTCGTAGTGTTTTGTCTCGCCGTTGATAATGACGGGATGCTCCCTGACAACGACGCCGGAGACCTCAAGGCCCGATGTGCCCTCGCTCTTCTTCACGCCGGGCATCATCAATACGATCTTCACCCTCGACATGAGCGGGATCTCCCTGTCGATCTTGCAGTATACACCTGACGCGCTTACATTGAGCGTATGTATGATCGTATCATACTCGCCCACCTTTAGCTCCATTGCGAACTCTTTATCCGCGATCCTTGGGAATGACCTGCGTTCCTGATTACTCATAAGAGCTCCTTTTAATGAGGCCACAACTTATGGAGCGATAGCGACATAAGTTGTTACTCTCGTTTTACTGCTGGGCCGAATTAATCCCGAGAAACCACATCATAAGGCTAATGGTTTTACATTCAGCTTGTTTCGAGGGATCTTTAGCCCGGCGGCCAGTTCAGTTTCCTTCCTCCGAGAAGGTGTAAATGTATATGAAATACTGCCTGACCGCCATCCTTATTACAGTTCATTACTACCCTGTACCCTGACCCGCTGATCCCTTTATCGGCGGCTATATCTTTTGCCGCCAGGACCATTGAACCCATCAGGCGGATATCCTTTTCGGTCACATCCGATAATTTTTCAATATGAGCTTTTGAAATAATAACTACGTGCACCGGAGCTTGAGGGCTGATATCCTCGAAGGCTACAAGATCGCTATTCTCGAATATGATCTTGGACGGGACTTCCTTTTTTGCGATCTTACAGAATATACACGAATCGTTTTTCATCTTAAGTTACATTTTATCATTATACGTCGGTCATTTTCAAGCATTTATCTTAGATTTTTTGACGCAGTTTATTTGACAGAGAATCCGTAGGTCCCGATCTGTTCGCCAAGGCTCCAATATTCTCCCTGATTGTATACGAACGGCGCGGCTTTTTTGTAATCGATGTTACCGTCTTTATCTACAATGTTCTCGTCTACATGTACGGACACGACTTCGCCTATGAACATGTCGTGCGCGCCGAGCTCTACGCAGTGTTTCAGTTTGCATTCAATATTTACAGGGCATTCTACGATGATCGGGGATATGACTTTTGAACCGGGCGCCGGGGTGAAGTTGCAGGCCTTGAACTTATCCGTATCTCTTCCGGAACGTACGCCGCACAGGTCGACCTTCTGCAGCATCTCTTTTGAAGGGATGTTTATTACGAAATCCCC
Organism: Candidatus Omnitrophota bacterium; assembly: GCA_041661345.1. GTDB lineage: Bacteria > Omnitrophota > Gorgyraeia > 2-01-FULL-45-10 > 2-01-FULL-45-10 > JAPLMI01. The sequence goes on from JBAZUO010000039.1 coordinate 2,087, forward strand.
GGTTTCTTTAATGAACTTGTGGGATAATCTGCCGGGCCGGATAGAGATACTTAAAAGCGGCGGGGTTGAACAGACCACGCCGCACCATGCTATCGTTATTATATTAGCTTTTTTTGTGGGTTGATCTACACAGCTTACTAAAACCACTGGGGCGGGATACAACGCTTCACTGGGCTGCGCTTCAAACTTTTTCATAAGGATCGCGAGGTGCTTATTTAGTTTCGGCCGCGCCTTCTACCGGCGGTTCTTCCTTCTTCATCGTCGTCTTCCAGCAGTGCTTAGAACAATAGAACTTGCCGTTCCTGTAATACCAGCGCAGTTTCTTTATCAGCTTGTTGCAGACGGCGCAGTTCGCAGGCTTCTCTTTCTTTACAGGTTCCGCAGGCTTTGCGGCTGCAGGAGCTGCTGCCTCTGCCTGTGCAGCTGGCGCCGCAGGCGCTTCCGCTACAGGTGCCGCTGCGGGTGTTGCTACAGGTGCTGCAGGTGTTGCCGCCGGCGCCGGTGCTGCCGGAGCTTCGGCTTTAACTTCAGGTTTTACTTCCGGTGTAGTTTCTTTCTTCTCTTCAGTCATTATTTCTCCGTATTATGCAGATATTTCGCGTATTACTTCGCTTTATTATCCAGCAGTTTTAGCCATTGTAAATATATATACTCCAGGAGCCTGCCTTTATCGGTCGAGTCCATCTTTATGAACTTAACGCCTGTTTCATAGGCGCTATGTCTTTTTTCCGGATCGGATCCTTTTTGCCATGCTACCTGACAAGAAGCAAATATGGGAACATTATCCCCTGGGACATCCATCGTCAGTTTCAACTCTGCGCCCTGAGGAAAAGGCTTGTCCAGCATGACCAGCGCGCCGTCTTTGCTGATATTCGTTATCCTTGATGCAGATTTGCATTTTTCGCTCACGCTTTCACAGAATGCGTTCAACGCTGTTTCAAATCTTAGGAATCTTCGTCTTTCAGTCACGGCCACCTCGTATTTGCTTTACGATATGTTAACTGTGCAGATTCTAATATAAAATGGGTATAATTGCAAGTTATTTTTATTAATTTTATCGAAAATTTACAAAAAAATAAGGGGATAAAAAGTTCATTTCTATCCCCTTATTTCCTTAAAGCCAACTCTTATTTGCCCTTAAATACAAACTCTGGTTCCAACACCGGGGCATAGCCTTCGGGTATCGGGAAAGGGAATGTAACGGTTTCGTACACTCCAGCACCAGTTCTTACTATGGTCATTCCAACACCTTTTGCTAATCCGATCGTGAGTCCAGAGAGAGGATTGTCTTCTACGCTCGTGTCGTAAATGTTCTTAGGAAGCTCCACCCAACCTGTCAGGATGTTAGCTAGTCCTCTTCCGAGCTTTTTCGCAGGATCCTGCGCGTAACTTGCCGTTGCTATATTGAGAATCATTAATACAGCAAGACATATAATAATACCTTTTAAGAAGCTTTTCATCGTTAAAATTCACCTCCTTTTTCAATAATTTGAGATAAGTATAACATACGCTACTTTGATTGTCAAGGTCACGAGCTATTATTTTTTGCTCGAAGAGCCCTTGGTCATTATATTCTCAACAACGTCCGTTATCCTGTCCCTGTCCTCGGGCCTAATATCGATAAATTCGATGCCGGTGTCGTATAAAGGTGCGCCTTTTTCCTTCGGGCTGGTCTTCTTTACCACCCATACTATCGTGCCGCCGCATTTGACCGGGGGCGTGCTCTCATCAAGGAATATCTCAAGGTCAACACCCTGGAAAAGCCCTAGATCCTCTTTTATCATGACGCAAATGCCGCCGGCGCCTATGTTCTCAGTCTGCGTCGATATGGTCTTCGATGTCAGCCTTTTCTTTATGCTTATCAAGCACTTGTAATTGGCTCGTGGAAATTTTCTTCTGTTTATACCGTTCCACATGATATATTCACCCTCCGGTTGGTAAAATGAAAGTATGATTTAGTATACCTAACAAGAAATAAAAATGCAACCTTTTTGTTGCATTGAGCTCTCTTTAGATGTAAACTTTTGCTATGCGAAAGCCATTTGATCTAAAAAAGAAGCTCATCCTAGCCCTGTCGCTGCTGCTCGTCGCCACAGGCTGTTACGCCCAGGAGCTGTCGTTATCCGAGAAGATCAGCTATAGGCAAGTAAAGATCGTCTCCCCTATCGGCCAGGAAACAAAGGCGCTTGTCGGCAGGTTTTCGGGCAAGGTGGAATATATATGGAACGGCAGGAATTGGACTCCTGCACCCAATATATTCCAGCAATATTACGATGACCGCAAAAGGCTTCGTGAGCTCGATAGAAGGAATAGGGATATAAGGTACAGGCTTCAGCAGATCGCGGCCTCTCAAAAGGCCGGCCAATAGTTCGCTAAAGAATGGCGGCGCCCGCCTTACTCTTTCGGATAGCCTACCGTTTGCGCAAGAATTATCATCTGGTCACTGCGCAACTTCATGGCTCTTGCCAAGGCAGGTTTGTCGAGCCAGGCCCTCACAACCGTAGCCAACCCCGCAGAAGCACAATATAGGTATACATTCTGGCTTATAAATCCGGTATCTGTGGCGGAGTAAAACGCCGTAGCTTCGGCAGGTATTCTGCCCATCTTCGCAATATCTGCAACGAAGACAAGGTTTATGGGAGCATCCGCGACGAAGGGCTGGGAGCCAGTTACTGCGCGTAAATCGCCGGCAGTGATAGGTGCGAGCATGTTATTCTTTCCTTTATATAGATAGGCGCCCAGGGCAGTGACGACATAGATCTCTATCTCCTGCAGGTTCATTGCCGTCGGAGCCGTCGTCAGGTCCTGTTCGGGCCTGTTAACGCCGTTCGCCGCCCACAACAGATTCGACAGTTCCTGCAAAGATAATTCTTTAGGGCTGAATTCCCTCGACGACTTCCTCTCCTTCAATGCCTGCATCAACGGCTTTCCTCCATCCATCTGCGGGGTTAGGAGCTGTATCGCCTTAAACTCCTCCAGCTTTGCCTGCTGCGCATGGACCGGTGAGTAGTTTAAAAGGATGGAAAATATTAAACAACAGACCGCAACAAGTTTTTTGTTCATATAGGTCTCCTTAATGTTCGTATTGCGTATTTTATACGGTGTTCCCAGATAAAATCTATTTTTCTTTTCAATCTTACAGAAGGAAACCTTTTTTTTGATTGAGCCAGAGCCTCGCGCAGAAAATCATAGTCGATCCCTTTTATCTTTGCTTCGTTCGGAGATCTGGAATAACCGCTATGAGATTGAATTAATGAGAGATTCTCATTCACACAATAGTCGTAAAGGTCGCTGCCTGGGTGAGGAGTAAAGAATGCGGGGCTTGGCCTGTACGGTTTTATCACATGTATCATCTTTACGGTATCCAACGTCTCTTCTTTTGTTTCCGTCGGGATACCAAGCATGTAATTAGCCCAGATGCGTATGCCGTATTTTTTGCAGATACGCGCTGCGCGATAGTTCATCTCAACTTTGGTTCCTTTACGCAAAAAATCCAAGATGCGCTGGCTGCCGCTTTCGAATCCGATAAGGAACATAACAAGGCCCGACCGCTTCATGAGCCGCACCATATCCTGATTTTTACAGATTATATCCGCGCGGCTTTGACAAACGAACGGTTTATTAAATTTTTCTTTTTTATATGCATTGCAGAACTCTATTACCCATTTTCTGTCTTCCGTAAGACAGTCATCATGGAACATGAAACTTTGGAAATCATACTTTTTTCTAAGCGTCTTCAGCTCGTCTATCACATTAGAGACGCTTCTTCGCCTGACCTTGCTCCCGAATATTTTGCGTTCGGCAGGCTGACAAAAACTGCAGTTGTATATACATCCGCGCCCGGCAATGAGTGTAACAAAAGGAGCCGGAAGAAAACGCTCTATTGGAGACTCTTTAATTTTAAAAAGCTCTCTATCCGAAAAAGGAATAGCATCCAGAATAGGATGATCTCCGGTTATTATCTTTTGTGCGGGACGGCCGTTCTTGATATCGTCGAGCAGTTTTATAAAGCTTATTTCCCCTTCCCCGACTACGACATGATCTATCGAGGGCTCTTTTGCCACTTCATCCGGCATTATGCTCGGATGAGGGCCACCCACTACTATTTTTATAGACTGATTGCACGATTTTACGCGTTTCGCTGTCTCAACAGCATGATCGTAATCACAGGACATCATAGTTATGCCTACAACATCCGGAGCAAAAATATTGATCTCGTCCCGCAGATCATCCCATCCGGTAAGTTCACGTAAGTCGATCAGTTTGACAGTATGGCCATCTCTCTTTGCGCAGGCGCTCAAGGAACAAAGACCGTGATTGATCCACCCGAATTCCGCCGCATTCTTAGTCTTGCTAAACCCTGTTTCGGCAATACCTGGGAAAACAAAAATAATCTTCATCGCTCTCCTTTTTATCCCGATAGCGTATTTGTGATCGTGTAGTGCTGCGAACACTTTTTCTATTATATCCTAATCCACCTAGCGCCGCAATCCTAAATCTGTCCCGTTATCTATAGCCAGCCTTCCTGGTCTTTGCCTTGTTTTAGGCGTCCTTGACAATCAGTGTTAAAATATTATATATTCTTTATATTACCTTATAATAGCATATCAGCGCCAACACTAACTTAGGGGAGCGAACGTGCCACAGGCGGACATAACCGTTATAAAAAAAATTATATTTAATATCCTCATGATTGTCATGTTTTTCGTCATGATAGAAATAGGCGCGCGCTGTTATCACTGCATCAAGTACAATGACCCTTCGGTTTTTCTATACGGAAAAAAATATTTTTCCAGACTCATGGAAAGCATGCGGCAAGGCTCTGCCGCGTCCGAAGGAAATACGGGTACCGAAGATCCCGCGGAGATCGATAAGATTTTTGAAACTCGCGGGGACCGGAATAAGCCGCTCCTGACCGAGCAGCCGCAAAAAGTTAACATGCTGGGCTACCCCTCGTACATAAATAAATTCGGATTTAGAAATGATGAAATAGAACTCGAAAAGTCTCCTGGTACGGTCAGGATCATGATGCTGGGCGATTCCTTTGTCATGTCCGCCGGACTCGAAGATAAAACAACATGGGAATGCTTATTAAGCGACTCTTTAAAAGAACTTCCGCAGCAGTATGAGATCATAAATGCTGGAGGCGGAGGCACCACTATTGACCAGCAGCTGGTCAACCTGATCGACAAGATCGTTAAGTTTCAACCCGATCATGTCGTCCTCTTCAGCTCACACAAAAATTCCATGATACTGGATTATAAGACCGAATATACTCTCGGCTGGAAAGTAAGCACCTTTTTTTATAACATAAGCCAGTGCTACGCTATGATACGTGAAAAGAACTCGCTCAGGACCTTTAACGATAACAATTACTACATTTATGACTACAGGGTGAAGATAACTAAACCGGAAATAGATAGGCTGATGTTGCTTTACAGGAAACGGCTGGACCAGTTTTATACCGTCTGCGTGGAAAACAACATCGGCCTTATCATTGGATTGAGGCCGGAATTCATCCCCAGCGGAATAAAGGAATTACAAAAGCCTATGGATGAAAAAGAACTTTCAGCGCTCGGCATGAAACTGGAAGAGCAGGGATATCTTACGTACTATGAATTTGAGTATTACACCCAGGGACTTTTTAATCTGCAGATGAAAAGTCTCGCTGGAAAGAACGGCCTTGCCGTATTCGACGGAACAGGAGTGTTCCCGCAGGACAAATACCCGTATTTTATCGATCAAACGCACTTGAACCAGAAAGGGGCCTCGCTCTTTGCGGACGCAATGCACTCCTTTATAGTGGAGAGCGATCTCGCAAAAACCCGGCAGACACCAAAAGATGCTATTTAACTCTATACAATTCCTGATATTTTTCCCTCTTGTCACCGTCCTCTATTTTGTTTTGCCGCACAGGATGCGTCCTCTCCTCCTTTTGATCGCCAGCTGCGTCTTTTACATGGCGTTCATACCGGCATATATCCTGATCCTGTTAGTTTTGATCGTCGTGGACTATTTTGCCGGCATACTGATTGAAAACGCCCGCGGCAAGGATAGGCGGATGTTCCTTCTTATCAGTATCGTTGCGAACGTGGGCTTTCTCGCCTTCTTCAAATATTATAACTTCATAAACGAGAACATATTCAGGATCGCCCAATTCCTCGACCTGCGTTACCCGGCATCAACATTACAGATAATCCTTCCCATAGGGCTCTCGTTCCATACTTTTCAGGCGATGAGCTATACGATAGAAGTTTACCGGCACAAACAAAAAGCTGAAAGAAATCCGCTAATATATGCGCTTTA
>JBAZUO010000040.1:0-8285 GCA_041661345.1 Candidatus Omnitrophota bacterium
AACATCGGATATATTTTTGCTTCTTCGGCCATCCAGATATGAAACGGCGGCAGCGCCCAATCCAATGTAAGGATTGTTCTCCCAATAATTCATGTTATGGGCACACTCGAAACCGGCTTTCGCGAAACTTGATATCTCGTACTGCTTGAAACCACGTAAAGCAAGGGAATCGATCGCCGTCTCATACATCAGGGCCGCGACATCGTCATCCAAAGGCACAATGCTTTTATTCTTCACGGCGTTAAATAAGGGCGTACGCTTCTCGTAAGTAAGAGCGTAACACGACACGTGCGTTACATCCAGCCTGACTATATGCTCAAGCTCCTTCTTCCAGTCTTCCGGACGTTCATTCCAGAGGCCGAATATGAGATCGATGCTTATATTTTTAAATCCGGCCGCGCCGGCTGTCACAACAGCCTCTTCGGCCTTGTGCGCGGTGTGAATGCGGCCCAATTTTTTAAGTTTCTCTTCCCTGACGGACTGAAAACCGATACTGATTCTGTTAATACCGGAATCCAAAAAAAGCTTCGCTTTCTCCACGTCAAAGCTCTCCGGATTAGCCTCTATTGTGAATTCGATAATATTCTTTGAATACTTCTCAAGGCCATTCAGTAATTTTCTTAATTGGGTGATATTTAGCGCCGTGGGCGTCCCTCCGCCAATATATATCGTGCGAAATCCGCCGGCAAGGATATTTTTTATCTGTTCACTTAAGATATCGATATAGGGATCAACTATGGCGGACTCCGGAATGACACTATAGAAGTCGCAGTACACGCATTTTCTCCTGCAGAACGGGATATGGATATAGAGGGATGGGGCCATATGGTACATTATAGAGGAAGGCGCCTCAAAAGAAAAGGGGAACCTTGAAAAGGCTCCCCCATTCCATTATTCTAAAATATTATTTTTATTTCTTCAAATTGTTCACAAGATCCTGAACGAACTTGCCCGCAATATCTTTACAGCCAAGCCCGAACGCGAGCGCCAATCCTATCCCTATGGAGATAAGAATCACATTTACAGAAAGCACTATCAGCGCCGCAGCAATTTTTAGCTGCTCGATTGCGATGATTACGGAGAAGACTACTATCACGAACTTCACCATCTTCGCCAGTAACTTCGCCTTCTCGATGCCGGCATTGCTGGCAGTCGTGCGCACTATCGTTGCCACAAAATCCGCAACAAACGCTCCGACTATCAGTATGAATATCGCCGCCAGTATATTAGGAACATACTCTATCAGGCGCGATACCATATCGGCCGCAACCGTCAGGTTCAGCGTCCCAAGCGCGGTCGCTATAACAACCAGCACAACTATCCAGTATATAACCGCCCCGATAAGTTCGGATACGGTCAGCTTGATCTCGCCTTGTGCCAGGACATTTGAAATACCGGCTTTATCGCTTGCGATATCAAGACGCACAGCCTTTAAAACCCTTACCACCACCGCTTCTATCAGTTTCGCCACGAGCCAACCTATGACCAGGATGACAATCGCGCCCGCTATGGCCGGTATGTATCCCCAAACCCTCATCAGCATTGCCTTCACGGGATCAACTACTACGAACGTCAACCAATCCATACAGTACCTCCTTTGTGGTAATCGTTAATAAAGTGTACCACAAAATGCTTTTTTTGCAAGTGTTAGGAGCTAAAAGTCAGCCGCACTTAGAATAGCCGCAGGACTTACAGACCATACAGCCTTCGACATGCCATAGAGCGCTGCCGCAGTCCGGGCATACACCGACAATGTTCTCCGTTTTGGACTTGGTCACCTTGGCAATACCACCTGAATTTTCAGCCTCGGCTACACCGGCCTGAGAACCGGAATCCGCATCAGAACCTGTCATAGCCTTGGGATCACCCTTCTTCTTTGCATCCTGCATGCGCCTCTCGATTACACGGGCAATGGCATCACTGCAGGAGAATATCCGTCCACCCTTCTCCCAGCTCGGGGACGGGCATCTTATCCCGCGGAGCTGTTCGATTATAGAGTTGGTATCGATACCGCTTCTTAAGGCAAGTGATAACAATCTCCCCATAGCCTCCAACTGGCTCATCGCGCATCCGCCTGCCTTACCCATCGACATGAATATCTCGAATGGAAGGCCTTTTTCATCCTCATTTATCGTAACATATAAGTTGCCGCATCCGGTCGCGATCTTAGTGGTTGTACCGAATATAACATTCGGCCTTGGCCTCGGTATGATCTTCGTAGCTTGTAAACCGCCTTCCTTCTTGCCGGCTTCCGGCAATGAGGACGATACGCTCAATACCTGGTCTTCCCTCGATTTATCCCTGTATATCGTAACACCCTTACAGCCGGACTCATACGCAAGCATATAAATGTTACGCACATCATCTTCGGTCGCATCGTGGGCAAGATTTACGGTTTTTGAAACGGCATTATTGGTGTATTTCTGAAATGCCGCCTGCATCTTTATATGCCAGACGGGCTCTATATCGTGAGCTGTTACAAATAAATTCTGAATATCCTCCGGGATTTCCTCCAGTCCTCTCAGGGAACCCTTTTGGGCTATGATGGACATCAACTCGTTCGAATAGAATCCTTTTTCTTCCGCAACTTTCTGGAAATGGGGATGGACTTCGACAAACTTCGTATTATCCAGTATATTCCTTATATAGGAGATCGCGAAGACCGGCTCTATACCGCTTGAACAGTTAGCGATTATAGACAGCGTCCCGGTCGGCGCTATCGTCGTAAGCGTCGCGTTCCTCAATGGTTTTACTCCGGGCCTATTTAACGTACTCTTCTCATAATTCGGGAAGGTACCCCGCTCGCGCGCTAGATTACCGGATGCCGCCTGAGATGCCTCCAGAATATATTTCATTACCTTTTCAGCAAGCTGTATAGCGTCATCCGAATCGTACCGCACTCCAAGTTTAAGCAGCATATCTGCGAATCCCATCACACCCAGTCCGACCTTACGGTTCGATCTGGTCGTATCTCCTATTCTCTTTAAAGGGTATGAATTCATGTCTATGACGTTGTCGAGGAAATGCACCGACTTGGCAACCGTGTCGGCCAGCCTGCCCCAATTTATGCTTCCTGACTCCACCATATTCGCCAGATTTATCGAACCGAGGTTACAGCTTTCATACGGCAGGAGCGGTTGTTCGCCGCATGGGTTGGTCGATTCGATCTCTCCGGCTGCGGGTGTGGGATTATCACGGTTGATCCTGTCGATAAATATTATCCCGGGCTCTCCGTTCTTCCATGCCATCTTTATTATGAGATCGAAAACTTTTTTTGCGTTGAGTTTCTGAACACTCTTTTTCGAACGGGGATCGACAAGGTCGTAATCTTCATCTTTCAGAGCCTTCTTTATAAAATCTTCCGTAAGCGCTACGGATATATTAAAGTTCGTTATCTCTTTGTCGTTCTCTTTGCATGTTATGAATTCGATAATATCGGGATGGTCGACCCTCAATATGCCCATATTCGCGCCACGGCGGGTGCCGCCCTGTTTCACTGCCTGGGTCGCGGCGTTAAATACCTTCATGAATGATACCGGGCCGCTCGAAATACCGCCCGTGGACCGGACCGGAGAATTCTTCCCTCTCAACCTTGAAAAACTGAAACCTGTACCGCCGCCCGATTTATGTATCATTGCTGTATCTTTGATCGTTTCAAATATCGACTCCATCGAATCATCGATCGACAGGACAAAACACGCGGATAACTGCTGAAGATCGCGCCCCGCATTCATCAATGTCGGAGAGTTCGGCAGGAAATCCAACCTTGCCATCATCTTATAGAATTCATCTTCCGCCTTCTGAACATCTCCCTGGCTTTTTCCGTAGTACGCATCGGCAGAGGCTATGTTCTTAGCGACACGACGGAACATTTCGGCGGGCGTCTCCACAACATTGCCGGAATCATCTTTCTTAAGATACCTTTTCTCGAGAACCTTCTTTGCGTTCTCGGATAAAGACGAATTTACATCATTTACACCGCTCATCTTTTCCTCTCCTTAAAAAATTTTTATAATATTTATAAAGCCACGCTTCACGGCTATAAAATATAGCACAAGAGTGCGGAATAGTCAAGTTGAAACACAATATATTGTGGTTTTTACAGCAGGCACTACTATTAGTAGAAGATGGCACGACGGGAAAATCCTTCAAAAATTCCTTAAATAATGGTTATTTGTTTTCGCTCTTAACGGCGGTTTGCTCGTCCTTCAGTTCGCTTAAGCCCGCTATTATGGCTATCGCTCCGCCAAAAATCATCATCGCGGGAATGGAACCTTTCAGAACTGTGAGAAAATCGGCTCGCCAGCCTATTATGCCCCATAACCCGAGAATCGCAACTACGGCACCCACGACTACACTCAAATATTTTCCCATTGAATAGCCCTCCAGTTTCTATAGCAGAATGTTATCATAAAAATTCTTACAAGACAAGAAAAATTATTTCAATTTTTTACGGGATTTTTCGGTAATATGAAAATGCATGTATTTTCCCAACATGAGCCGCGTCTGGGCATCGACGGCTGGGGCAGAACCCAACAATGCCGCAACTAGCGGGGAGATAAACCATTGGGCTATCATTTTCAACTTCTTCTGCGGTTTAACATCCTTCGGCCGCGGCGGAATGAGCTTCATAGTTACGAAGATACATATAAATATCGTGAATAACGAAACGCGAAATAGCGCGGCGGAAACGCTGGGCAGATTATAACCTATGGCCGTCCGCGCAAATAATCCTCCGCCGAATATGATCGGAAGAGGCGCGATGAATGTTATTATTATGGCCCAGACCGCCCATGTGTAATGGCTCTCAAGGATATGAAACGCGCGCCTTATTTTTTTAGTCAACGGTATATTCCTGTTCTCCATGAATCCCAGCATCAGGTACGGAAAATTCTCAACCCCCCAGGCCCATCGCCTCTTCTGCCTGTACTGCTTGGCTATCGTCTCAAGAATAGTTACGCCGGTAGCAACATCCATCGAGACCGTGACATACATCGGTATCACGGAATAATCACCGTTGAAATACAGAAAACATCTCCAATATATCACCGAATCGTCCGATATCATGTCGACGGGCCAGTAATCGACATCGACGAGCGTTTTGAAGCTCATGCTGTGGCTTGAAAATGTGACGAACTTCTCTAATCTCATCGTCTCTATCATCTGCATGAAGCTTGAACCGAGCTCCAGGATCCTGGCAATGGACCTGGCATGCCAGATGTTATTATTATACACGGGGATTGGCTGATAACTTGAATGCGTTCTATTTGGATTTGTAAGGTAATGATACGCAAGACAGCTGAAATATTCGCGCTCCACGCAGGTATCCGCGTCGAAACAGGATAACACCACATGTTCATAATCTATCTTTTCGGAATCAAGGAAGTTTCTTAATACTTTCGCTCCCCATGTAGCGTTGGCACCCTTGACCCTTGATTCTCCGGGAATGCTATCCGGGTGGCTTGTGACAATAAACTTGAAAAATTTATCCTTATATCTTTCTTTCAGTTCTAGCGCGTTACCCTGCACCTGGTCTCCGGCCCTAGCCTCCACGCTCAACACAACGATAATTTTATCTTTCGGGTAATTCGAATTCTCCAGCGCCGATATCGACGCCGTAAGGATATCGAGCCCTTCCTTATAGGCCGGGAATAGGACCGCATGGTATATATTTTTATATCCGAGTCCGTCATGATCTCCTACGAAAGCACATTTCTTAAGCCAATCCACCCCTTTTGCCCTCTCGAGCCTTCTATGCGCAAATAGAAGAAGCGAAGTCAGATAGCTGATCCTTATAACCCAATAAAGATCGAACGTTATAACAAATATGGCAGCCAGAACAGGTTTTACTATCGCCAGGGTTATAAGAGTGATAAGCGTAGACCACGTGAGGAAGCCGGGTATTATTTCAAATAATCTTTTATAGAATCTATTTTTTCGAGCGTTCAACACCCGTCTCCTTATTTAGTAGAAGTTCCCTTAACGAATCGAAGAATGTCCGGCGTAGGTCGAGTCTGTAAAGATGCCTCTTCGACTCCAGGCCCGGATCCACTTTTATGTCTGTAAAATAGAGCGAATCGCTCTTCTCATCGTAATAGAGGCTGCCCGGTTTGGAAGAAAATCTATAAAGCGAAGCGATATTGCGGATCATTCCACCGCGCAGCTCTATAACCTTCACATCCTTATCTGTAACGGCTATTATATATCCGGAATCGTAATACCAGAAGGCGTCGATGATAGAATCCGGGCTCTTCAGCACCTCTTCCACTCTCGTTTCATATTTTTCTTTGGCCGCGTTTTTCTCGGCAGTCAGGTAGGCCACAAAGACGATATTATCATTGAAATATAATATTTTATCTCCATCCGGGGAGAATTTTTTTCCATTCATTTTATTCGGCCAGGCAGAATATGACGAGATCTTCTTTAAGCCGCTTCCGTCTGTCGCGGACCTGAAAAGCCCGGAATTCGTGAAGTAATAGAGATAATTACTGTCTGATATCATAAAATCCATAACATCAAGCTTTCCGAGTATTTTCATCTCTCTTGTAACGGGAAAGAGCACTATCTTATCCGCCCTCGTCGCCATATTCGGCTCCACAACAAGCTCTCCCTCCCATGCGTAGAAACCCTCGCGCTTTACTTCTATCTTATATATGCCGGGTTTTAACTCCTCTATCTGGGCAGGTGTCGGGTCCTTGTAAAGTTTACCATTCACCAAAACGGAAGCGCCGGACGGCTGGCTATTTATGTAGATTATACCCGTTTTATATATCTTGAAGGCCTTGTAATCTATCTTATATCCTAGCGAGTAGGAAAGAACTATGGGAAGTATTATTAAAAATGACAAAGCGGAAAAATAGAACCCGGCCATCCTGAATATCTTATCGCTTCCGATCATCTACAACCTCGCTATCCTTAATTGGCCGCATGCGGCATCTATATCCTCGCCCTTCGATCTGCGGTGCGTGGCATTGATACCGCTTTCTTTTAAAACACGCATAAAATCCGACACATCTTTAGCCGCAGGCTTCGCATATTCCTTTGTAATGCGATTGTACGAGATCGTGTTCACCTTGCACTTCATGCCTTTGAGTAATTTCACGAGTTCGTCTGCATCGATCTTAGAGCAATTCACATCCTTTATCAATACATATTCGAATGTTATAACCCTGTTCGTCACGCGGGTATATTCCTTGCAAGACGCTATCAATTCTTTAATCGGATACTTTTTGTTCATAGGCACGAGCCTGGACCTGACATCGTTTATCGCCGAATGGAGCGAAACCGAAAGCTCTACCTGAAGGCCCTCGCCTTTAAGCCTTTCTATGCCGGGGATTATTCCGCATGTTGAGATCGTGATCTTCCGCGCGCCTACATTGAAGGCATCCTTATCATTCAGGATCCTGATCGCTCTCAAAACATTGTCATAATTGTCAAAAGGTTCTCCTATCCCCATGAAAACGAGGTTCGTTATCGAAGCTGACTGGTTCTTCTGCCTCACCACGATCACCTCATCGAGGATCTCCGAAGACTTCAGGTTTCTGACAAAGCCAAAAGGAGTGCTCGCGCAGAAGCTGCACATACATTTACAGCCGACCTGTGATGAGAGACAGATCGTGGCGCGCGCTTTTTCCGGCAGGAAAACAGTTTCGATCGTATTAGAGTCTTCGAGCTTAAAAAGATATTTGGTCGTCCCATCCGATGACGAACGCTTCAGATCGGAAACGACAAGATGCGTGATGTGGAACTTGGCCTTTAGCCTAGCTCTGAGATCTTCGGGAAGATCTGTCATCTCGTCGAAAGACTTCACGCCGACTTTATAAAGCCACCTCATGATCTGGGCCGACCTGTAAGGCTCCGCCCCGATCGCTTCCAGCTCGGTCTTAAGCTCATCCAACGATAAGTTTTTGATGTCGATCTTCATATTTAACCTGCCAACCTCTCCAGAAATTTTTTGCTTCTTAGTATTGGCGGAACTTTTGTACAATGTACTATACCTATGCAGTCACCCGGGGCAGTGGGGTTGAGCCGTGAAATTTTGCTAAGACTTAACTATCCCCGTGCAAATTAACGAAACCGTAAAAGAAAGAACAAATATACAAGGAATAACTAAAACAAAACGTAAGCATCCTGGAAAAGCAAAATTAGGCGAAGCCCCCTGCCCCGGGTGACTGACAGCATGTTAAGACTAAGGGCACAAAAGTTCCGCCTCACGCTAAATAAGAAAAATTTCTAATCCACCTTCTTCTTTGTTAATATCTTGTAGAAACAGGATACCGTAAGAA
>JBAZUO010000041.1:0-6447 GCA_041661345.1 Candidatus Omnitrophota bacterium
GCAGGCATCTATCAGACACCTATTACGCCGGCGAGAAGGGCGATGAGATAGCGGACTATTCATATAACTTCGCCGCAAGCGGAGAGGTAAAGACGACATCCAAGTTCTATTACGGATCAGGCTACATCGACGCCATAGCGGAGTCTAACGCGGGCGGCGAGGACGCCATGACCAAGTCCTCGAACTTTAAAGGCCAGGGCGTAGCCGGCAGGCACTTATCCGACACTTTCTATGTAGGTGAGAAGGGTGACGAGATAGCAGATCACTCCGATAGCTACGGCAGCGACGGCTCGGTTAAATTGACCTCTAGGTTCTATTACGGCGCCGGTTACATTGACGCTACGGCTGAAGTAGCCGTGGGCGGCGAAGACGCCATGACAAGGTCTGATGCGTATAAAAATGCCGGCTTACAAGCCAAGACCTACTACGCCGGAGAGAAGGGCGACGAGATAGCGGACTATTCTTTAAATTACAAGCTTGGCACGACCACAGTTCAGAACACAGTGGTCTATTGGTATAGCCCAGCCGATAATAGTCTTACACTTGTGAGTGCGGAGAATGCGCTATCCGATTATATAATGAGAAAGCAGTTAGTTTATAGGCTTGACCATACGGCAGGGAGCCAGTACTCGACATTGTCGCAGGAAGTATTCTTTGTCGGGACTGAGCGCGGAGAAGAGATCGCGGACTCCGCGAAGTATTACACAAAGGACGGCCTTACGGTAATAGCAAACGAGATTTATTATTACGGATCCGGCAGTGAGAGCGCAACTGCCGCCACGGCTAACGATGACGCTTTGGCAAAGAAGATCATGTATCGGCTTGACAATCAATTGATAACGATGAATGAGACATATTACGATGATCGCCTGGGCCGCGGCGAAGAAATAATAGATTATGTCTGGAATTATCAGCAGGACGGATCATCCGTATTTTCCACGACGCTGTACGAATATGGAAGCGCAGATTCTGACTCTTCTCTTGTAAGACAGCGTACATATTTAGGGGCATTGTCGAGCTCTGCCACATTATCGGCAGATAACCTAATCAGTACAGTAGATTATTCGGGTGAGAAAGGCGCAGAACATATCACTAAAATTACAGACAGAAAGGGAGTAGAACAGGTTTACGCATATGCCGACGGAAATCTTAGTACGGTAACGATTGCAAACGGTACCACCACATATTACAAAAAAGACAATTTCATGGAGGACATAATAGACTATAGCGAAGATTACAGAGGTATTAAAACTACTTACGTTTATGATGATTATTCGAACCTGCTGTCTACATGGTATGAACAACGGATCGCTGCTTTCTCGCTCGATGGGGTTGTAGGAGTGACCGTCAATAGGATAGACACTTATTATGAGAAGAGCGAATTATACGAAGACAGGGTAAAGATGATCATTAATGACCAGAGCGGTACTACGGTTTATTATTACAGCGCAACCACTTTTGAGCTTACCTACACGTTTGCCCTTACCGGCGTCGGCTCAGGCGAACTAACATCTCTTAAAGAGGCAATCGCGACAGGCGATACTGATGCTATAGACGATTTTACGTCCGCATATGTAGGCGGCAGCTCAAGCGATGTTGGTGTTACAACAACGTATTACCAGAAAAACACATTTGGGGAAACAGTATCTTCGCTCGTCATCCAGTCTAATGGCGTTATGGTGCAATATAAGTATGAAGAGATAAAGGATCCTACTAATTCAGATAAAAAAATGACGTTCAGAACGGTTATTACGCGGACCTCTACCAGCAGCACATCTTCTTCTTTCGATTCAATAAGCGTTCTGGATAAATACGGGGACTTGGCTATAACAATAGACAGCTCAGGCGTAACACAATATACGCAATATCTCAGCGAGTTCAGCAAGAGTGCGGGCAGCGGGTTCTACTCCGGTTCACTGCCTACCAACATACAGACATCTGTTTTGAATTCGAAGGCGACATATGATCTGAACGGCCGCCTCTTGACATTGGTACAGGAAGAGGTGGATAGTTTCGTGATAGGTACCCAGACCTACTACCTGCCTGTTACGATAATATATACCTATGGCTATACTCTGAGCTCCGCCGGCGAAATTGAATCGGCGGTCGCGAAAGGCTGCTATAACGGCACCAGTACGGAAATCCGCGAGCAATATTTTGATGACCAAATGAGATTGACCAAGGTATATGAATGGATACCGGATTATGACGACGACGGCAAATATATCGGCGATGTGTGGGGGTGCTCCCAGGCATATACATATTGGGATACCGCCACCGATAGCGCCAGTCTTCTGCAAAATATACTGGATAGTATTCTCGGCCAGGGTAATACGCTGGATTTAGACAGCAGTACGCAGAGGGTCGTAATTAACGGCGTAGAATATACCATAGATCCGGATAACTTTACTATTCACGACGATGCGGGTAATACGTATGACTGGGAAGCATTGCAAAGCATGCTGAGTAGTGGAACGCAATTCATCTATCCCATCAGCTTTACTCAATCTGACGGCACAGTAACGAGCATTACGGTTGCTATTTCAGATTCACCCTTTGGCTTGCCCGTAAGCGGCCTCTCCGGTACCTCAGGCGATGATGCCGCCGCCAGCATTAATGTCAATGGCCAGAGCTACAGTATCAGCCCCAATTCAGTGAATATAGTCGACTCGAACGGGATTTCGGTTTCGTGGGATACATTCATAAATATTTATAATGCGAATGGATCGAACATGTATGTCACCGGATTTATGATATCTGGTACCACGATAACCGATATGACACTCTCCGTTTCTTCAGTATTATTAAGCTCCAAGATGAACGGCCTTACAGGTTCCGGAGAAGGAAACTGGAATATCGATATCAATGGTACAAGTTACAGCATAAACTCCGGGACAATAAAAATATTTGATAATTCAGGAAACCCCCTTACGTGGGCGGATTTTGTTCATATCGCCAGCATCTGCGGCAATTCTATGTACCTGAAGAGCTTTGCCGCAAGCGACGGAGAAGTGACCAGTATAACATTGAAGATTTCGTCCGGTGATATAGGCTCCAGTCAGGATAATCTGACGGATAATGGCGATGGCAGCTGGCAAATTGACGTAGGAGGGACGACCTATAATGTTGACGGTTTAACCGTGCGCGTCTTTGATTCATCCGGAAATGAGGTCGACTGGGCAGATTTTGTGAGCGCCTGTGAAGGCTCTGAGCCCCCATATATAAAATCATTTGTGGCAACGGATAATAATATCAGCGAAATCCATCTCGCGGGACCGATTCCGGACACGGATTTGAAGGTGATCCTCGGAACGATTAGCGTAGGCGGTACAGACGTCCTGGTCTTTTCCGACACGGAGATCCTGGGCCTTGACGGTAATCCGATAACCGCAGCGCAGTTTTTTGCCATTTATAACGCGAATCCGGATGCGACTTATATCAAGATTACCAAATCAAATATATCAGGCGGCAGGGTGAGAGCAGATAAGATCGAGCTTTTAACAGTACCTACCGAAAACGTAACAGGGATAATCGATAACCTGTATAATCCTAATGGGCTTAGCGTAATGAACGGTGTTGTAGCGAGTACCGCTTCTAATACGATTTCCTTCTACGATGTTGATATAAAGATACTGGACGACGAAGGCACTATAATTACGGATTCGGAGGGCAACTCGATCTCAGGAACTGCCGCTGAAAAAGTGGCTAAACTTGAAAGCATCAGGCAAAACATTGAAGCGCAAGGCGGGTCTCTGACCATAAAACTTGTGGCTATGAAGAATGGCTCAGACTGGGAAGCCAAGCAGATAATTGTAACAAGCGATGAGCTATTTTTGGCAGCCGTTACCTTGACAGGCTCTCTGACATCTATTGATAATTCAACGTGGCAAGTGGTGTTCGACGGCAAAGATATGAATTTAGATAACGTTGTAATAACCGACATAAATGGCCTGGAGATCACAAAAGAAGAATTGTATCAATTCTGGCAGGACAACATCTCTAACGGTGCCGGTACTTTTGCAACGGTAAAGGCAGAAGAGGTTAACGGAGAGTGGGATATAGAGACAGTAACTATTATTTCGGACGCGACCGGAAACGCGGCTATGAATGGTCTCATTTCCGATGTTTCGTATACCACATCAACCAGCGGAACCATACGGATCAACGGCGAACTTATTACGATTACCGATAGCACGGGCATTATAAAAGACGCGGTCGGTAATGAGATTACGCTTGAGCAATTATCCGAGATATTCGCATACAATAACATCTGCGGTATTACGACAAAAGCCGACGTACTATTTAATATTACCGGAGATGGCCTGATTTTAACAGGATTGGATGTTCTTACAGTCACAGAATCATATCTCGATATGTCTTCGGTGATAAGCGTAATAGATTTAACCGGCGGTACGATTACGTTCAAAGACGGGATAGTCTGTTATGTAAATGACGATACCGAGATTACCGATAGCTCAGGTAATTTAAAGGACCTGGTATGGCTGAACACGATCTTTACGGATGCCGTGGCAGGCGGAGATACATGTGTAACCGTAGATTTAAAGAAAGACGGAAATAATTGGATTGCGAATACGATAAGAATTGCACCGGAGCATGATCCAAGCAGTTCCATAACGTCCTCTCTTGACGGTATTGTGGAAGGAGCGGGAACATTTGGCGTCTATGCTACTACGGGAATTATAACAATTGGCGGTATCGCTATGTACTTAACAGCCGATACAAAAATAGAAGGTGCAAATAATTTAGAGATTACCTTGGCTCAGTTGAAAGCCATATTTGACAGTAAACCTGATTCCCAGATACTGGTGGCCGCAGTCATGGCTAAAGTGGGAGATGGGTTTGTAGTAAAAGAGATCTATATAAATAATATCATAAACACGAGCAAGTCTATCAATAGCTCAAGTATCCAGATAGTATCATATGACGATCTCGGTAATCCAAAGGAAATCCTTATTGACGGAGTAACTGTTGAAATCGGAAATGATGCGGTGGAGGACGGTTTCTTTACGAACATCGAGATCTCGTACCTGAATATCAAAAACAACTCTGTCCAATTGGGTATCAGGAACAGTAGTCAAGCATCTGTTAACAATAGCGCATACGACGCGATAGGCGGACTGAAAGGGCTTGTTTTGCATGAGTATACCGATATAGTTTCCGCGACTACGGCAATATCATTCAATGCCATATTAGTAAAAGTCGGCGATACCTGGCGCGCCGAGAAAATAACAGCCGATGCTAACTTGGGAGTAGAAGCCGGAACCGAGATAAGCGGCCTTGTGGGCGGCGTGTCCATATCTGCGGAGGGAAACATAATTACTCTTGATGGCGTACCAATTACCGTAAAGGGAAATATTATACAAGACGCCAGTGGTAAATATTATACCCTGTCAGAATTTGCTTCTTTATACAACGAAAACACAGCCGACGGTGTCGATACCTATCTTTCAGGCACGCTACTTAGAGGATATGCCCTGCAGACTGGCCAGATAGGAGATAGCCAGGAGTCTGTGATCAGGAAGGAGGTAGTTCTCGGAACCGATGCCGCGACTTACTTTACGCTTCACTTCAAATGGAAGGTCTCATCCGAATCAGATAAAGACTATTTCAGATTCTTTGTGGATGGTGCGGAGGTCTCTACGGTAACCGCCATATCTGGAGAAACAGGCTGGCAGGATATCTCTGTATATATAGCGGGCGGCGCTCACACATTGGAGTGGAAGTATATCAAAGACGACGGTGGGAAGGCAGGATTTGACGCGGCCTGGCTTGACGATGTGGTCATAGAAGAGGCGTCGCAAACAGTGAGCTTCACGCCGCAGGTGAGCGCATTGCTGCCGGACGCATATGAAACCGAAGGGGACAGTAATTTCTTCTCAAGCTATATAGATACCGAATATCAGTACGCGGCTCAGGCGGGCACAGTTTACAATGGCGGCATGTCTGTATTGCAAAGAGAAGTCGATCTTACCGGCATAACCAGCGGCACCGCTGCTTTTACATTCAAATGGAAAACTTCTTCAGGCGGAAAGAGCCTGAAGGTAGAAGTATACAAAGACGGTGTTCTTGATCCGACCCTTACCCAATCGATAGACGGAGATGTCGCATGGCAATCAAGCATAGCAATGGCGCTTGCCGCAGGCTCGAAATACACTATAAAATGGACATATACCAATAGCGACGAAACCGGTGATAGTACCCAGACAGCGTGGATTGACAATGTTAATGTGGCAACAGACCAAACAGATAACTTTGACTACTTTGCTGATACCCAGATTGATATACCGGATACAAACGGTTATACCGTAACCACAAATAGTACTCATGGTGATACCGCTTTAAAAGACTGGTTTATCCAGAATGCGGTTATTCCGTCGGGAACCACAGGTTTTGCCGTGCAGACAAAAGCAGTCTACGGCACTGATA
>JBAZUO010000042.1:0-6367 GCA_041661345.1 Candidatus Omnitrophota bacterium
TGCCAAGCGCGAGAGGATGCTTCCGCGATCATTAAATGAGCTTTATGAAAACATAAGAGATTTCTGGGTTTACGCCGAAGGCAATAATATTTACGGATGCTGTGCCCTTCATATAGACTGGGAAGACCTCGCGGAGATAAAGAGCCTCGCGGTTGCTCCCGCGAAAGGGCGTAAGGGCATCGGCAAGAAGCTATTGGGGCAGTGCCTTAAAGACGCAAAGGCGCTGAAAGTGAAGAAGATATTTGCGCTTACATATATACCGGAGTTTTTTGAGAAGTTCGATTTTGCGATAGTTGATAAGGCGGAGCTTCCCCATAAGATATGGTCGGAATGCATAAAGTGCATGTACTTTCCAGGATGTAAAGAAATAGCGATGATGAAGGAGATCTAGAGGTCAAATGGCACACACGATAACCGAAAAGATACTTTTAAAGCATACCAGGCAGAAGGATATCCATCCGGGCGAATTCATATATGCCAGGGTCGATATATGCCTCGGCAATGATATCACGGCCCCGCTCGCCATAGAAGAGTTCGAAAAGCTCGGCATGAAAAAGGTATTCGATAAGAAAAAGGTTGTACTTGTCCCCGACCATTTCGCGCCGGCAAAGGATATGAGAAGCGCCAACCACTGCAAGATACTGGCCGGTTTTGCAAAAAAATATGGTATAAAAAATTATTTCGAAATCGGTAAGATGGGCGTCGAACATGCGCTGCTGCCGGAGATGGGGCTCGTGATGCCGGGTGATCTTGTGGTCGGCGCAGATTCTCACACATGCACTTACGGCGGCCTTGGCGCGTTCTCGACCGGTGTGGGCTCGACGGACCTCGCGGCTGCGATGATGACCGGTGAGGTATGGCTTAAGGTTCCCGAATCGGTTAAATTCATATTCTTCGGGCGTCTTAATAAATGGGTCGGAGGTAAGGATCTTATTCTACATACGATAGGCGACATCGGTGTCGATGGCGCCCGGTATAAGGCTATGGAGTTCTGCGGCGAGACGATCGAGGGACTCGAGATAGATGACAGGCTTACAATGTGCAACATGGCGATCGAGGCGGGCGGCAAGAACGGCATAATTGCCCCCGATAAAACTACAGCGCGATACGAAAGATCGATCAAGAATAAGCAAAGGCAAGGCGTGGGTAAATTCTATTCCAGCGACGAGGATGCGAAGTATGCCGAGGTAAAGGAATATGATGCGCGTAAGATCGAGCCGCTTGTTGCATGCCCGCACTTGCCCAGCAACGTTAAGCCGGCAAGCAAATTAAAAGACGTGACGCTGGATCAGGTGGTCATTGGCTCATGCACTAACGGAAGGCTGTCCGATCTAAGATTGGCCGCGAAGATATTACGCGGAAAGAAAGTGAAATCAGGTGTGCGGTTGATCGTCATCCCGGCGACGCAGAAGGTCTATCTGGAAGCTGTCAATGAGGGACTGGCGAGGATATTTGTGGAGGCGGGCGGCGTATTCTCAACACCCACCTGCGGTCCGTGCCTTGGCGGGCACGTGGGAGTATTAGCCGAGGGCGAAAGAGCGATCGCGACGACGAACAGGAACTTTATCGGCAGGATGGGCCATCCGAAGAGTGAAGTCTACCTGTCAAATCCGGCCGTCGCGGCGGCAAGCGCTATTAAAGGCAGGATCGCGCATCCGGAGGAAGTTATATGAAAAATAAAGGACATATACATAGATTTGGCGATGACATAAATACCGATGATATAATAGCGGCCAAGTACCTCAATACGACGAACAAGGCCGAGCTCGCAAGCCATTGTATGGAACATATCGATAAGGATTTTTCCAAAAGAGTGAAGGCCGGTGACATCGTAGTGGCCGGTAAGAATTTCGGATGCGGATCTTCGAGAGAACATGCGCCTATAGCCATAAAGGAAGCGGGCGTATCGTGCGTCATCGCGGAAACTTTTGCCAGAATATTCGAAAGGAATAGTATAAATATCGGCCTACCGGTAATCGAATCGCAGGAAGCCGTTAGCCGTATACGAAAAGGCGATATGATAAAAATCGACACCAAGAGGGGTATAATAAGAAACGCAACAAGAAAGGAAAGTTATAGATTCGAGAAATATCCGCCCTTTATGCAGAGGATAATAAAAGCAGGCGGGCTCATGAACTCTATAGCGAAGAAATCAAAATGAGCGCAAATAAAAATTACAAGATAGCGGTGATCCCCGGCGACGGGACGGGGCCGGAGGTTGTTGGCGAGGGGCTTAAGGTATTGAAGGCCGCGTCGAAGAAGTTCGGATTTTCCTATGAAGAGGAACTCTTTGATTACGGCGGGGAGAGGTATTTAAAGACCGGTAAAACGATCGATGACAAAGAGCTTGCCGGTTTAAAGAAATTCGATGCGATATTCCTCGGCGCGATAGGGCACCCCGATGTGAAGCCCGGCATTCTCGAACAGGGAATACTTCTTGCGACACGTTTTGGCCTGGATCAATACATAAACTTAAGGCCGATCAAGTTATATAATTCGGCATATTGCCCGTTAAAGGACAAAAGGCCGGAAGATATAGACCTTGTTGTTGTGAGAGAGAATTCGGAAGGGCTGTATAAAGGAATGGGCGAATTCCGCAATAAGGGTAAGAAGGACGAAATCGCGATCCAACTTTCATATAATACCAGGAAGGGCGTTGAGCGATGCATCCGTTACGCCTTCGAATTGACGAAAAAGCGTAATAAGAAAAATAAACTGACCCTGGTTGGAAAAACGAACGTTCTTACCTATGCCTGGGACCTCTGGCAGAGGACATTTGATGAAGTGAAAAAGGATTACCCCGGCATCACGACCGATTACGCGCACGTGGATGCGACGACGATGTGGTTCGTAAAGAACCCGGAGTGGTTCGATGTCATCGTTACCGATAATTTATTCGGAGATATCATTACGGACTTAGGAGCGATGATCCAGGGTGGAATGGGAATAGCGGCCGGAGGCAATATCAACCCCGAGGGCGTATCGATGTTCGAACCGATTGGAGGCTCCGCGCCGAAATATACCGGTAAACACGTGATAAACCCGCTCGCGGCGATATGTGCGGCCGGCATGCTCCTGGATAATATCGGGGAAGGAAAAGCGGCAAAGGCTATCGAGAGCGCGGTTATAAAGATCGTTAATACGAAAATGAAAAGCCTTGCGGCGGGAAAGATGGGGTACTCGACCGAAGAAGTTGGAGACCTTGTCGTAGAGAATTTATGAATAAAAAATACAATGTAGCAGTAATGGGAGCGACCGGGGCGGTCGGGACTTGTTTCTTGAACATATTAGAGGAAAGAAAGTTTCCGATCAAGAGCTTGCGGTTACTTGCTTCCGAGCGGTCTAATGGTAAGTCGCTGAAATTCTCGGGTAAGACATATCCGGTCGAAGTCCTCACGCATGGTTCTTTTAAGGATATCGACATCGTGCTTGCCTCTGCCGGTGCATCGAGAAGCCTCGAATTTTTACCGAGCGCCGTAAAAGCAGGCGCGGTTTGCGTGGACAACTCCAGCGCGTTCAGAATGGATAAGGATGTCCCGCTTGTTGTCCCCGAAGTAAACCCGGGAAAGATCAGAGAGAATAAAGGTATAATTGCCAACCCGAACTGTTCGACGATACAGATGGTTGTGGCGCTCTGGCCGATTCATAAAGCGGCGCGGATCAAAAGAATCGTTGTTACCACCTTCCAGGCGGTATCGGGCGCGGGGCAGAAGAAGATAAGTGAGCTTTGGGATCAATCCAAAGTATTTTTGGCTAAAAAGAAGGTGACCCCTGTTGAATTTCCACACCCGATAGCCTTTAATCTTATTCCGCAGATCGATGTATTTATGGAAAACGGTTACACCAAAGAAGAGATCAAGATGGTTAATGAGACCCGGAAGATCATGGGGGATGCCTCTATCCAAGTCAACGCCACCTGCGTGAGGGTTCCGGTTTTTTACGCCCATTCCGAAAGCGTCAATATTGAGACCGAGAAACCGATATCACCGGACGAGGTCCGCAGGCTTCTTTCAAAGGCGGAAGGCGTTACCGTCATAGACGATCCTGAGAACGGGTCCTATCCGATGCCGATATTTGCCGAAGGCAAAGACGATACCTTTGTCGGGCGGATCCGTAAGGACGAATCGATAAAGAACGGCATCTCGATGTGGGTCGTCTCCGATAATATTCGCAAGGGCGCCGCGCTTAACGCCATCCAGATCGCCGAGCGGCTGATTTAAAATGAAGAATGGATATGCCGCTTCTTCACGCAACATTAAACTCACGATACAATACGACGGCACGCATTATGCCGGATGGCAGTTCCAGAAGAATGGCCGTTCGATACAAGAAGCCATCCAGGACGCTATCAAAAAGATAACCGGTAAGAAGGCAAAGCTTATCGGTTCCGGCAGGACAGACGCAGGGGTTCATGCCGAAGCCCAAGTGGCAAATTTCAAAACGCGTTCCAGAATCCCGTTAAAGAATCTTCAAATGGCGATTAATAGCGCCCTTCCAGATGATATTGTAATATCAAAAATAGAAGAAGTTGCCTCAAGATTTAACGCCCAGCACGACGCAAAATCAAAACTGTATCGGTATACTGTAGTTAATAACGATTTTGTTAGTCCGATGCTGCGAAGATATGCCGCGAAATGTTTCTACAAGATAGACATAGATTTAATGAAAAGAGCCGCTAAATTACTGGTTGGCAGGCATGATTTCACTTCGTTTAGGACGATTGACGGCGAGGAGAAGAACGCCATTAGGACGATCAGGCGCATAAAAATCGAAAAGCTTAAAGATGTGATATGTATCGATATAGAAGCGAATGGTTTTCTGTATAATATGGTGAGAACCATCGTCGGGACTTTGATAGAGGTTGGCCGCGGAAAATTTACTGTAGGCAGGGTGAGGGAGATATTGAAGAAAAGAGATAGGAAATGTTCGGGCCCTACGATGCCGGCAAAGGGCCTGTGCCTGGTAAAAGTTTTTTATTGAGACTAAATATGAAGAAAAAGTATTCTGTAATAGTATTCGACCTTGGCAATACGATAATCAGGTTCGATCACAATATATCCGCGAAAAAAATAGCGGCTCTTCTTAATCTTGATTCGAAAACGCTCTACGATGCCTTCTTTGATTCGGAAATAACGAGGGCTTTCGAAAAAGGTGAGATATCGCCCAGGGAATTTCATAGAAGGGCATCAGGGTTACTTGGTGTTAAAATGCCGTACCAGGATTTTGTTGCTATCTGGAATGATATATTCTGGGAAGACGAGGATGCTTGTAAGCTTGCCCGACAGTTAAAGAATAATTACAAGTTATTTCTTCTTTCGAATGTCAATAAGCTACATTTCGAACACATCGAGAAAAAGTTTGACATAATAAATATATTTGACGAGATTATTCTCTCTTATCTTGTGGGCGCGACAAAACCCGACAGGCTCATATACGAGGACGTAATAAGGCGCGCCGGAGGGGACTGCACGAAATTATTGTATGTCGATGACCGTGAGGACCTTATTAAGGAAGCCTTGGCCTTAGGGATAGACTCCGTAAGATTCGAAGGCGCCTCGGAGCTTAAGAAAACCCTTGTCAGGAAGGGCATAATTTAATTTAAATATTCTGTTGACAGAAAACAGGTGGTGTGATAATATGGCAAAGCCTCCGGAAAAGAGGCATTTTTTTATGAAAACATACATAGCAAAAGAAAAAGATATTCAGAAGGCGTGGCACATCGTTGACGCCAAGGATAAAGTCCTCGGACGGCTTGCCGCCAAGGTAGCCAGCGTCCTCATGGGTAAGGATAAGGTCATGTATTCACCGCATCAGGACACGGGTGACGAGGTGATCGTTATAAATGCCAAGCTTGTAAAGACGACAGGCAATAAGATGTCGGAGAAGGTATATAAGAGCTATTCCGCGTATCCGGGCGGGCTGAATCTCACCACACTTGAAGCGATGATGAAGAAGAAGCCGGAATATGTGATAAGGCATGCTGTAAAAGGTATGTTACCCAAGAGTAAGCTCGGTGAAAAACTAATAAAGAAGCTTAGGGTATATGCGTCGGATGTTCATCCGCACATAGCGCAGACACCTAAAGAGTTGAAGATAGACTAATAAAGGTAAAATAGTATATGGCAGAGACAGTTCAATATATAGCGACAGGAAGGCGCAAGAATTCAATTGCGCGCGTCCGGATCATGGCAGGCGCCGGCAAGGTGACCGTTAACAAGAGGCCGTTTGAAGCCTACTTCCCGAGAGAGTCTAACCGGCTCATAATCATGCAGCCTTTGGAGCTTGTAAACCTGCAAACCAAGATAGACGTTTTTGCGAATGTGAACGGCGGAGGTTTAAGCGGCCAGGCAGGCGCGGTGAAATTGGG
>JBAZUO010000043.1:0-5277 GCA_041661345.1 Candidatus Omnitrophota bacterium
TGGCCGCGAAAAGGTCGGAAGGATCCCCCGCCATATCTTCGATTCCGGCCAGGCTGGACGCTATCCCGCTAAATAGAACGGTTCCACCCAGTAACGCGGCGCCCGTCTTCCTGAAGAATGATCTTCGACTCTCTGCCGGTTCTTCATCGCGCCTTTTCCGGCTGCCTCTCGCGAATATACCCGCGATACCGGCGTTTGCCAATAACATCATCGTCTGGAGCCATCCGATCCCTGATTTAGCGCTCGGCGCCTGTAATTTTATTCCTTCTAAATGCTGTATGGATGCCTTCGGCTTTTCGAATATCCATCCATCGATCGGGCGGGCGGCGCCGTTCAGCCACGCGCCTTCATTGAATTTGCCTTTCCATATCTCCCTGGGCTCTTTTTCATTGCCGTAGATGATCTTTACTATTGGGCCGAGATTATTATCAGCCACCACTACGTATACTATTTTTACGGGTTTACCGTTCTCATCCTGGTCTATGCCGACATAGAACTTGCCCCTGTTCGCGGCATAATACATCGATTCATATACGATGTCCTTGTCAGCATCCGTTTCGCGCAGTTTCTTCTCTATCTCTACGGTCCTGTTAAAACATTTCATCCAGTCCTTATCTTTTACCGTACGGTCGATGATAGCGTTTATCTCGGCGGCCGACATTTCGCCTATAGATGTTCCGCGTACACGGTTATATTCCAGGATCACCTTAAGCGCCTTTAATAGACGGTCGAGCTCGAGACTTATCTTGGCGTTCCTGGCTAACGGTGTCTTTTCGCCGTCGCCGTGCACAATATCCATCGGAGCGTAGTAGCGGATAAGCGTAACGAGCGCCGCGTATGAGCCGGCCATTTTACCTTCCGGAAGATTCAACACCTGGTCGATCGTCATAGCGCTGTAGTCGCCGAAGTTGGTATTCAAAAGCGGCCGCAATGTTCCTAGAGAGGATTCGACCGCATCTACCCTGCGCACATCGCTAGGACTATTTTTTGATAGCTGAATATCCTGCGAAACAAAAAATCTGTAAAGTGTATCGTATGGCCAGTTATCGGTATTGTAAAAATCCTCATATAATTGTGGAAAGTTATGCCACGCCCAGGTACCGACGTAGTTGCCGGAACTATCATACATATCTCCCGGTTTAGGGCCTTCACGATGCTTATACGACGGTTTCCCCCCAGTTGGTTCGGTATTTATGGTTGTAGATGCGGGAGTTTTAAGATAACGCATCTGCGTCGGTCCGACAGAGCCAACCCCATACCCTAATTGATCATCTCCAAAAAGCCGTTCAACTATAGAGCGCACGCCCGTTCTGCCCATTTCGGATTCCCATTCATTAAGCTGATACAGATCACTGACGATGAGGATCACGCACCTGGCCAAATCACTTCTGGCGCGGTAATCGTTCTCTCTTTTCTTAAGTTCGACTAGCAGGTCTAATATGAAGCCTATCCTCTGTTCAACCAGATCATGCGCCTTACCGTATTTTCCTTTGAGCGGCTCTTCTTCCGACATCAATATTGTGCGTTCACTCAATGCGGCCCTGTGAGCAAGCATAAGCATACTCATCAGGTTCGGGAGCGGTTCTTTGACCTTCCACGTATCTTCATATGGTATGCTGTCATAAAGTGGATTATATAAGATTTCGAGAGGATATGTGTTTTGCGGGTCAAGTGTACCGCCTACAGCCTTATCAAGGCCTCTTGACTTAAGGCCTTTTATAACGTGTTGATCAAGCCATTCCGTTACACTTTTTATGTGTAAAACCGCCTCTTTATCGGTCAACCGGGCCAGTTCGCAAACCCTGAGCCATATCTTTACCCAATCCGCCGGCGAGACCTTATAACCGATCTCTTTCATCTCTTCCGGATAATATTTCTCAAGCATGGAGTTTAACTGCCCTACGGCGGGCGCTATCTTTTCAGGATCTATTTTCGAACGAAGCGTGGCTGTAAGACTACGCATATTTTTCATGCGGTCGGTGTCGGCGTAATTATTATCCGATAAAGTATGCGTACCGTTTCCATTATTAACCGTCAGGATATACCCGATCTCCTGACCCTGGGCGTTGTATTTCAGGGTAACTATAAAAGCTCTTCGTTCAAGGCCGTTGGCGTAACTGGCTAAAACACGCGGCTGGCCAAAATAAACAGTCTCGAGTATTTTCGAGTCTGTATAGTCGATCCTTTCCGTTCTCATTCCGTGCCCTATAGGCACCTCGGTAATAGTAATATTTGCCCTTATAATTTCGAAACCGACTTCCCCTCCGATCGCGTTGAGTATCGGACGGCGGAACAGGCGGTATTGATCAAGAGAAGCGGGTGGCTGGGCAATGCCGACCATTTCGCCGTATCTTGTATCCTGCGGCACCTTAAATGCAGGCACTACAGGGGCGGACGGTTCTTCAGATCTCTTCTGCGGCTCGGGCTTAACAGCTTCTTTTTTCGGTTCAGCCTTCGGCTCGGCTTTCGGCGCTGGCGCCGGTTTGGCTTTCGGCTCAGCTTTTGGTTTTGCCGGAGCGGCTTTTTCCACAGGCGCCTGAACGCCGCTGGCTTCTTTATATAAGTCTATCTCCGCGAGGAATTGTCTATATTTGCCATCTATCCAGAATAGAACGCCGTCATAACCACGTTCCATTATCGCATAAATCGTTTCTGGTATAGACGCACCGGCTTTCTCTAACCCCAATTCACCGATTATTACCTTAACACCCTTAGGGGCATTTAATGAAGCCCTTGACGGAAGCTGGCTTACGGAATCATACCAGTGGAGCTGTAATATATCGCCTGGTTTAGCTAAGTCTTTCCAATAATTAAAATCTCCCACCGTATGCGCGCTGAAAGTAACGGGTTTGCCCGTAGTTCTCAATACCTCCGACATCTCGGCCAATAATTTTTTAGTTTCTTCGCGGGCAACGGCTATGGCAAGCTCCGGCTCATTCATTATCTCCCATGCCGCAATGTTGGGATTATTGCCGAACTTCTTTATGAAAGGCTTAAATATATCTATTAATAATTTTCTCTTTAATTCATCGCTGATCAGGCCGGGATGTTCGCCAACCTGGTTTCCGGCCACGCCATCAGCCAAGTGGAAGTCGAACAAAACCGGGATGAGTTTGATTTTGTATTTAGAGGCGGCGGCAAAAAGAGCTTCCATATCTGCGTCCACGTTCGCGGTAAAGCCTGTCGGGCCATCGCCGAAACCGAATACAAGACCGCCTCTTAGATCACCGAATAAGAAAATCCTGTCTACTTTACAGCCGTTATCCGATAGAAGTTTGAATCTCTCATCGAGAAGGCGTTTGCCTTCAGGCGAGCTGAATCCCATATGACTACCGCGGCCTGACACCTCACCCACATTGGCACCGTAGTAATTTCCATCTAGGGCAACCGAGTGGGAAGATGCGCCTGACATATTCAAAAATTCGGCCCTCTTAACGTGGGCCTGTTCCGGTGTTAAGGCTTCTTTTTTCGGCTCGGCCCGCTGCAACGCGGCGGGGGACTCCAAAGATGGAGTTTTGGCCTCTGAGGCTGAGTACGCTGCAAATGCCAGAAACAACGCAGCCACTCTGATCAAATTTCCCATTAAAGAGTGCGGAGCTTTCTTAGCAGGCTCCCAAACAAGATCCGGCGGAAGCGCATTGGTGATCCTGGTCCCATAATGGCCTGTCGCCTTCATTAGCGATGTCCACGTCTTGTATATAAGGAAGGCGCTAAAACCTAACACGGCTACTGCACCTAAAAAATTACCTGACGTTGCGCCAAATATAGCTGGAGCTAAATACGCAAATACGGGGATGCCGATCACCAGCCATAAATTAATGTTGCGGATGAGTTGATGGATCGGGAGCGAATTTACGATTATTCCTTTGGACTCTCCGCCTTCGCGCGCAAGCCTATCATCTCTCAGCTTCTCGTAGCGAGTCCTTATAATGTCTATGCCCTTTATGGTGTCAAGCGTATACCCAATAGCTCCGTAGCCCGGAAGATCAAGTTCGTGCTTCCCTAAGAGTTGCATATATCGTAAACGAACATTATTCCGCTCTGACGGAGTCAAGGTAGAGATACCTCGTTCTATTTCATAAGCCTGCATGACTGTTAAAATATCAACTTCGCTTAGCGAGGACGTAATGAAGCTAAGAGCTGCCGAAGCTTCCTTTATTAATTCTGCTCGCCGGTCAGCGGCCATATCCGCTACCATTTCTTCGTATTTCACTCTGATAATGTCCATGCCTTTTACGGGGTCAAGTGCACTGCCAATAGATCCGTAGGAAGGAAGCTGGCCATAATGCTGCCGCCGGATTTGTGCATATTCTACAAAGACCTCGGATTGCTTCTGCAAATTTAGACTGGATGTCCGTTTTTCGATTTCATAAACTTTTATGATTACGGACATATCATAAGGGCTTAGCTTGGATAGTATGTAGTCTAGGATTGTGGATTCTGTGGTTGTCACCGAATTATCATGCATCGCTGTTTCGGCCGGACTCTGAATAACGCGAAGAATACGAAGGACAATGGAATAAAAGGCATATGCACCTAGAGCGGTAAAGGACATGGGAATACCGAGCTCGGGGCCAAATATGGCGGGCGCGAAACATGCAAACAAAGCGGCGCCTACAAAGACTAAAAATTCATGTTCAGAAAAAAATTCGCGCAGGGCAGCCGGTTTTTCTTCTGTTTTGACAGCTTCCTCTATAGTATCGGATTCGGGCTGATAACCCTCCAGAAGCTCTCTAAGGTCTTCCACTGTTAATACTTCAGCGGGTGCATCGGGGAAGATCGTATCAAGTGCAATCGTATCATCTCCGCTTGTACCAAGTACAAGTTTAGCTTGCAACGTGTCCCCCTTACTACTTGCTACCTGAACTTTTTTGGCTAATCCTTGTTTTATCAGTTTCTCGTAATTAGCCTTATAGCTTTCTATCCACCGATCCTTTAACGCAGGGATATTCTTACCTTCCTTATATGCCTTGTCGAGGGTATCTTTCACAATCTCTCTGAAAAAGCTCTTTACTCTTTCATGGTGGTTGTCATTCCTATTCGTTAGAATAGCAACATACGGCCTGGTACCTTTCGATGAGTCGAACTTAGGTAGAATTACCAGATACGAAGTCTGTTTCTGCTTGAGTAAATCAGATATGCCTTTCGTGTGGTAGCCGCCTGTGATGAGAGCGGCGACTTCCGTGCCTTCGGCATCCATGCGTTTAATGGTATTTCGAAGGATGGCCTGATTCCTTGCTTCAGCAGTGCGGTAGAAGTCCATCGCGGTGTCGAGGT
>JBAZUO010000044.1:0-5197 GCA_041661345.1 Candidatus Omnitrophota bacterium
GGATTCGCTACACTCGCTTCGCTCATTCCGCTCACCCACATTGCAGGCGCCGGCGTACCTTCGCTTCGCTCAGGTTCGCTCTTATCGGCGCCTGCAACGTATTGTACTGGGAACGTTAGGCGAAAATCATTTCCTGGCCCTTCATTGCTCAGGCAAATAGAAAAACTGAAAAAGGAGGAGCCACATTGGATTCAAGATACAGGGTCGATAGGAGTCAAGATAGTTTGCGCCAGTTGGAGGGCGTAAACAGGTGCGATATTCAGAAGGATTCAAAGCGTCACTAGTAAGGAAGTCGCAGGACGGGTCGGGGCGGGACCTAGACGAGCTGGCCCGGGAAAGCGGTGTTCATCCTGCGACCCTGGGCCGATGGATACAGGCGTTCAGGGCTGGTACACTGGCCATGGATGGAGGAGATGGCATCCAGCCATCGCATCGCCATCCCGGAGAGAAGTTGGCTCTCTTGCTGGAGAGCAAGACCATCAGCCCGGACGGCATGGGCGAATGGCTCAGGAAGCGAGGGCTTCACTCCGAGCATCTGCCTTTGTGGGAGCAGGAGTTGACGACGATGGCAAACGGCACGGCGAACAAGAAACAGGATGAGAATGCCCAGCTTCGGAAAGAGAACAAGAGGCTTCAAAAGGAGCTTGCCGAGAAGGAGAAGGCCCTTGCCGATGCCGCCGTATTGCTGATGCTCAAAAAAAAACACCAGAGGCTGTTCGAGGAGGGCGGGGAGAGCTGACGACGGAGGCCGAGCGTCGGGAGATCCTCGACTATGTGGATGAAGCGAAGGCGGTGAAGGTCTCTGAGCGGTCACTGTGCCGTCTGATAGGACTGAACCGCCGAACGCTCCACAACTGGCGCAGACAAGGCCTACGGGATCGACGGAAAGGCAGTGCAAGGCAGGTCGCCCATCGCCTTAGTCCGGAGGAAGAGGCCCTGTGCCTGTCGACGGCAAACAGTCCCCGCTTTACGGACAAGACACCCGACCAGATCGTCGCCGAGCTTGCCCAGGAAGGTGAATACATTGCCAGCCCATCGACGCTCTATCGAATCCTGCGCAAGCATTCGGCCTTGGCGCATCGGCGTGAATCACGGAAGCCCCGGGCGGGGCTAAAGCCTGAAAGGATTGCCGTCACCGGCCCAAACCAGGTCTGGGCATGGGACATCACCTGGCTCAAGACCGACGTCGTAGGGATATTCCTCTACGCCTATACGATCATCGACCTGTATGACCGGACCATCGTGGGATGGACCATCGAGACCACCGAGTCCGAGGAACACGCCCGCACACTTTTCCAACGGATCATCCGTGACCTCGGCGTCTGCCCCGAGATAGTCCACGCGGACAACGGCAACCCTATGAGAGGCGTCACTCTCGCCGTTTTCCTTGATTCCCTCTGCGTTGTCCGAAGCTATTCACGCCCTCGCTGCAGCAACGACAACGCCTTCATCGAATCCTGGCACAAGACGCTGAAATACTCGGTCTACTATCCCCGATTCTTCACTTCACTCGGACAGGCTCGGGAGTGGTATGCCGAATTCGTGCACTGGTACAACACGGAACATCTTCATTCCGGCCTCGGCTATGTCACACCGCAGCAGCGCAGGAGTGGCGAA
The DNA here is from genome assembly GCA_041661345.1 of Candidatus Omnitrophota bacterium. Lineage (GTDB taxonomy): Bacteria > Omnitrophota > Gorgyraeia > 2-01-FULL-45-10 > 2-01-FULL-45-10 > JAPLMI01. Next base: position 1,618 of record JBAZUO010000044.1, read on the forward strand.
GCGACGTTGATCTACGAAACCAGAAACCGCACGATAGCTGCCGCACGGCTTCGCAATCCCCTTCGCTGGCGCTGTCAAAGAACCACGCACTATGAGGCCCTTCCCGTGAAGGCCTACTATCGCCCCGTATCCAAGTCCGCCTGAATACTGCAATTCCGTGGCGCAATCTATCTTGACAGGTTCCGCCCATAGCCCGCGCTCCTCGCGCCCTCCGGGCCGCTCGTCGGGGATTCGGCGCGCCTTCGCGCGCCTCACCCACATTGCGCCTGCCCGCGAATCCTCGGAATACTCGGATTCGCTCTATTGGGCAGGCGCAACGTCGCAGGCTATCATACGTTAGGCGCAAGATTGATTTCCCGCCATATTTTGGGGTGGCTCGCCCGGACCTCCGGCCGACGGGCTCGCGCCTTTTTTAAAGATCTGGAAAGCAAGCAACTTTTCAAGCTGTGGGAGGCTTGTAAAACCGCTTAAATTATTTTTATATAATTAAATATATTGAGTATATCTTCGATTAGGATATAGGTGCTTGACAGATCTAACAAAGGATATTATTGTTAGCTCATGATAAAGTCTTTCGCAGATAAAGAAACTGAGAAGATTTTTCATCAGGCAGTGTCGAGAAAATTGCCTTTGGTAATTCAAGATAGAGCTTTGGTAAAGCTTCTTTTCATTGACTCCGCCACATCTGAAGAAGATTTAAAGAATCCACCTTCAAACCATTTTGAACGCCTGAAAGGAAAGTTGAAGGAATATTGCTCTATAAGAATAAATAGTCAATGGAGGATACAATTCAAATATGTCAATGGTGATTGCTATGATGTTTCGATTACGGATTACCATTGAATAGGAGGGAAGATATGGGCAAGACAAAACTGGAAACACCGAAGATTGGAGATATTTTAAAGGATGAATTTCTAGATCCTCTTGATATTTCAGCTTATCGATTAGCAAAAGAAATAAATGTTTCCACTAGTTCAATTTTAGATATTGTTCATAATAAGAGAAAACTAAGTGTTGAAATGGCTATAAGGTTTTCTAAATACTTCGGCAATTCTTCGAAATTTTGGCTAAATCTTCAAAACGAGCTTGACCTTCGAGAAATGGAAAGCTTGAAAACCGATGAGTTTATGAAAATTAAGTTGTATAGTCATTCTGCATAAATATAATTTAAATATTGAAATTATAGAATAATAGATCTCTCCGCTCCTCGCCCTCCGGGCGTTCGGAGCGGAGAGTATGAAATACGGGAAATCAATCCAGCGCCTAACAACACAGTACAATTTCGTCGGCCCGTGGGCCTCCTCAGGGATTCGCTGCACTCGCTTCGCTCATTCCGCTCACCCACATTACAGGCGCCGGCGAACCTTCGCTTCGCTCAGGTTCGCTCTTATCGGCGCCTGCAACGTATTGTACTGGGAACGTTAGGCGACATATGTGGGGCAAGAATATGGACGAAGAGCGCCCGGGCCTCCGGCCGACGGGCGCAAGAAATAGAACTTGACTATTGAACTTTAGCAAATCTGGAGAGAATTGACTTTCCCTTTAAGTGCGAATATGGTACTATAAAGGTACTGGAGGATCAAATGTCAGTAAACTTTAAAGCGGATATTAAGCCAATTTCCTATATTAAGACAAATGCAGCTGATATGATGAAATATATTAATGAAACCCATTCGCCGATTGTCATTACGCAAAATGGTGAGGCTCGGGCTGTTCTTTTGGATATTGAATCATACCAGAATATGGAAAATGCCTTTACTATGTTAGGAATGATTAGGCTTGCTGAAAAGGACATTAAAAATGGTAAGGTTAAAAGCGCCGATGAGGTATTTGCAGATCTAAAGAATCGTCTTGGAAAGGCGAAATGAAAAGAACCTATAAAGTAGTCATTACCAGTTCAGCAGAAGAGGATTTGAAAGAAATTGTTGATTTTATAGCTGAAGATGAACCCGGTATAGCTTTGAAGATATTTGAAAAGCTTGAGATGAGGATTAAAGGACTAAAAGAACTGCCTGATAGAGGGAGAATTGTTCCAGAATTAAAGGATAAGGATATTTTAGCTTATAGAGAAATTATCGAATCTCCTTGGCGCATTGTCTATTCAATTAATGAAGGCATAGTATATATATTATTTATTATTGATGGCAGAAGGAGTGTTAATGATATCTTCCTAAGAAAACTCGTTAAATAGAGCAATGAATAATTGCATTTATATTTATGATATGATATGTTTATGCTTGAAGTGAAGGTAGCTAAAAGTGTCCGCGCCGGGCCTCCGGCCGACGGCGCGCCTGATTTGAAAAGCCCCACAAACGTCGCCTAACAACACAGTACAATTTCGTCGGCCCGTGGGCCTCCTCAGGGATTCGCTGCACTCGCTTCGCTCATTCCGCTCACCCACATTGCAGGCGCCGGCGAACCTTCGCTTCGCTCAGGTTCGCTCTTATCGGCGCCTGCAACGTATTGTACTGGGAACGTTAGGCGCAAGTTCTTTTCGGCCGTCTTCAACGTGTTGGCGTGCCATCCATGGCACGCCAAAGAAATCAGTGAAATTATTAAAATGAGTTTTAGAAGATATAAGGAATCAATGTCTCTATGGCTAAGAGTTTACAAAGGAAATTTAAGAGTGAAATGAAATGGACTATAAGAGAATAGTATGCTCACTCTCGTTTATATATTGTTGCTCAGCAATGAAATAAAAAATAGTAATATGGCACATTTATGCTTGAAATGCATATATCGATATTATATAATATGCATAGGAGGCCACTGAATGCGCACCACATTAGATATTCCTGATTCTCTTATAAGTGAGGCCATGGCGCTCACTCATATATCTACCAAGACTGATGTAATAAAGACTGCACTTCAGACCCTTATACAAAGAGAAAAGGTAAGGGACCTAAAGAAATATTTTGGGAAGGTTGATTTGGCTATAGATCTTGATTCTTTGAGAGATCGCTAGATGATACTTGTAGATACATCGATTTGGATAGACTATTTCAAAGGAATAGAATCAGCCTTACCTCTTATGAATCTTATAGACTCAAATAGCATTTGCACGAATGAGTTAGTGTTAGCTGAACTTTTACCATCACTTAAAGTAAGGAAAGAGAGTGAATTAATAAGGCTTTTAGAATCCGTAGAAAGATACTCAATTAGTATCGACTGGAATGAGATAATAAATATGCAATCATATAACCTTAAAAATGGAATTAATAAGGTAGGTATTCCTGATTTGATTATTGCACAGAATGCAATACAGAACGACCTTAAGTTGTATGCTAAAGATAAACATTTTTCCTTAATGAAAAAGCATATAGGACTTAAAATATTTGAATAGATCTTAAGAGATGGGAAAGAATTGCCCTCGCCGTCCTGGCTCGGGCAATATAGAAAGCCGAAAAGAACCAGCGCCTAACAACACAGTACAATTTCGTCGGCCCGTGGGCCTCCTCAGGGATTCGCTGCACTCGCTTCGCTCATTCCGCTCACCCACATTGCAGGCGCCGGCGAACCTTCGCTTCGCTCAGGTTCGCTCTTATCGGCGCCTGCAACGTATTGTACTGGGAACGTTAGC
>JBAZUO010000045.1:0-4546 GCA_041661345.1 Candidatus Omnitrophota bacterium
GGCAATGTTACGCAAAGACCTATCACTGACATCCACGACCCTTCGCCAAAGTATCGCCGAAGGATCTATATTTAATTTATTCCCATGGTGGAGAGAGTTATCGATGAATGCCGCGCAGAGATTATGCGCCAGGCCGACAGCATGCACATCGCCGGTCAAATGCAAGTTGAAATCCTCCATCGGCACAACCTGAGAGTACCCGCCGCCTGCAGCGCCTCCTTTTATGCCAAAGACAGGCCCAAGTGATGGCTGCCGTATACAGGTAGAAACCTTTTTCCCTAATTTGGCTAACCCCAGCGACAACCCGATCGTAGTAACGGTCTTACCTTCACCGAGCGGCGTGGGGGTTATAGCTGTAACATCTATATATTTGCCGCCAGGATTATCCTTTATTCGCTTCAGAATAGAAAGCTCCACCTTTGCCTTATACTTGCCATGGAGCTCCAGCTCGTCTTCCGAAATACCTATCTTCCTGGCGATCTCGGTAATAGGTTTTAATTTCACCTCTCGAGCAATCAATATATCACTCTTCATCTTTATTCTTCCTTTCCTTATTCATCTATCTATTCAATACCGGCTAAAGCCTTTTTTATATCTTTCGGGCTTGCCGGAGAGGTATTGCCAAGCGGGTACTTGAGCTTCATATATTCCCATTTATGTTTACCCAGGGTGTGATATGGAAGAAATTCAAATTTTTCACAATAGGTTTGCCCGGCGAGGATATTCTTCAATGCCTGCATATCTTTCCTTGAATCATTCAATTTGGGCACAAGAACGTACCTTAACCAATAGGGCTTTTTCTCCGATTCCAGCATGTTCAAAAAATCGATCGCCTCGGCTAACGGCCTTGACGTTATCTTTTTATGCAATATCTCGCGTGCAGCTTTTATATCCAGTATAAAAAGGTCTGTGAGCGAAATAAGCTTCTGCAATAACTTCCTATTATGATTGTTATAAAAAGCGCTTGTATCCACCGCGGTATGAATATTATTCATTTTGCAGAGCCTGAATAGCTCAATAAGAAACTCCATCTGCAAAAGCGGTTCACCCCCTGAAACCGTGATGCCTCCGCTAGATGCTTTTATATATGGCATGCAACGTTTTACTTTTTTAAGCACCTCTTCCGCGCTCATATCAAACCCGGCCTTCAAATTCCAGGTATCCGGATTCTGGCAATATAAACAGCCGGCAGCGCATCCCTGCATAAACACAAGAAAACGTATCCCGGGCCCATCCTGTGTCGCGAAACTTTCTATTGAATGGATCCTCCCTACGCGGGATTTCCTGTTACATGGCTTCATGAAACGTCCTTGCCAAGACCTCTCTCTGCTGCTCGGGCAATAATTTGTTAAAATGGACCGCGTATCCTGATACGCGAATAGTGAGCTGCGGATATTTATGCGGATGGCGCATCGCATCTTTAAGCGTTTTTTTATCTATGACATTGATATTCAGATGCTGGGCTCCTTTGATAAAATAACCGTCAAGTAAAGCCACGAGGTTGGATACTCGCTCGCTTTCGGTCTTCCCTAACGTATCCGGCACAGTAGTAAATGTGTTCGATATGCCGTCCCTGCATTCAGAATAGGGAATGCTTGCAACGGAATTCAAAGACGCTATGACCCCGCTCTTATCTCTGCCATGCATCGGGTTTGCCCCGGGAGCAAAAGGCTCGCCCTTTTTTCGCCCATCAGGAGTAGCCCCTGTTTTTTTACCATACATCACATTCGAGGTAATAGTTAGAACAGAGACTGCCGGAAGAGAATCCCTGTAAAATTTATATTTTTTTATCTCCGCTAAGAATGTATTCACCAGATCAACGGCCCTGCCGTCTACCCTGTCATCGTCGTTCCCAAAAGCATAGAAATCTCCGGTGATCTTAAAATCTGTTGTAAGGCCTTTATTATTACGTATGGGCCTGACCTTGGCATAACGAATAGCGCTCAAAGAGTCGGCTACAACCGATAAGCCTGCAATGCCAAATGCCATATAGCGCGTCAACTCTGTATTGAGCAATGCCATCTGCGATCTTTCATAATAATACCTGTCATGCGAAGAATGTATAATATTAAGAGCCTGGACATATGTCCTGATCGTCCAGCGCAACACCTCCATAAATCGCTGTTTTACTTCGTTATGATCCAATGGATCGGAGCTTATAGGCGCTATCCCCGGGACAACTTTTTCTCCCGTAATCTCGTCCCTGCCCTCATTTAACGCGTAAAGCAATACCTTGGCAAGATTACATCGCGCTCCAAAATATTGCATCTCGCTACCGTTTTTTAACAATGATACGCAGCATGAAATGCTGTAATCGTCGCCTCCGAGCAGCCGCATCATGTCATCATTCTCATACTGGATGGAGCTGGTGGCGATAGATACCTTCGCGCAGAATCTTTTAAAATTATCGGGAAGCCTGGAAGACCACAGGACTGTAAGATTAGGTTCAGGCGCAGGCCCCAAATTGTATAAAGTCTGCAGAAACCTGTAAGACGTTTTTGTGACCTTATGCCTGCCGTCTATACCCACCCCGGCGATCGACTCTGTTATCCATATCGGATCACCGGCAAATATATCGGCATATGATTTTGGCCTCAGGTGGCGCACCATACGCAGTTTTATAACAAAATCATCTATCAATTCCTGCGCTTTCTCCTCGGTCAATAACCCCAACTTAATATCTCTTTCAATATATACATCAAAAAAATTACTTACGCTTCCCAAGCTCATGGCGGCTCCATCCTGCTCTTTTATAGCGGCAAGATAAGCAAGATATACCCACTGAATAGCTTCTTTCGCATTTTCCGCGGGCCTATTTAGATCGCAACCGTAAGATCTGCCTAATTTTATAATATCTTCCAAAGCGCCTATCTGATCCGCTATCTCTTCTCTTAATTGTATTGCCTCCTGGGAAGAATAGTCCTCGAACAGCTCCTTATCGTGTTTTTTTACTTTAATAAGCTTCTCTATGCCATACAACGCCACTCTCCTGTAATCGCCTATTATTCTTCCTCTTGAATAATTATCCGGCAGCCCCGTAATAAGCCCGGTATTGCGGGCCTTTAATATATCGGTAGTATAAGAATCAAATACGCTGTCATTATGTGTCTTTCGATATTTTAAATATATTTCTTTTACTTTACTATCCAGCTCGTACCCATAGTCCTCGCAGGCTTTCTCCACTATGCGTATCCCGCCCAGCGGTTTTATCGCTCTTCTAAGCGGCTTGTCAGTCTGCAGCCCCCTGATGATCTCGAGTTTCTTATCTATATAACCGGGCTTGTGACTTGTGATCGTTGATACAGTCGATGTATCGATGTCATACACGCCGCCATTATTATGTTCTTTCTCAAAAAGCTTAAGGCACTTCTGCCATAGTTTTTTGGTCCTAGAGGTGGGGCCGCATAAAAATGATTCATCGCCGTCATACGGCTTATAATTTCTATTGATGAAATCCCTTATGTCGATCGTTTTATCCCATCGTCCTCGTGTAAACATATCATCATCTCCTATAAAAAGATAAACGCCCGGATCCTTAAAACCCAGGCGTTCGATTTTGCATATTCGCGCTCCCGCATGGTTACCCATGTTTACTACCGCCAGTCGCGCTTTTTAAACCAGACTGTACTCATATTTTACCAAAAACCGGTAAACTGTCAATGAAAAAGAAAACTAGGGTCGTTGCCGGAGATCAAAAGTCAAAGCTTGCTTCACATCCTAATACGAGGGCATTGCCAATATTGCCCTGCCCGTTCGGATTTATTATATATTGTATGTCTGGCGTAACATAGCACCACGGCCCCAGCTGAAAGCGGTGGTTAAATTCGAGGATCATTTCATCGCTTTGGCCTTCAAGTTTCTCGCTGAAATGGCCGAGGATGAAAGCGAAGGCTGTCACATCGCGATTACGATTAGGCGGAAGGCCCTGATAGACGAGACCTGTAGCGATCTCATAAGTTTGCGTATTTATACTATCCTGGGGAGCAAGGGTAGCGGCACCCCATGCCGTGAGCCCTTTCGGCCTATCGAGCGGCATGGAAGTCATTTGCTGATCGAAAGGTTTTTTAATACGTTCTGCGGCCATGGCGCCCGATCTCAGATATGACGGGCCTTCATAATCAGGCCACTCGCCCTTATATATCATCTTATCTGCCATGAGATAAAAGCCATAATTACCGTGCCAACGCTTGGCGAGATTCGCTAGATCGGTAAAACGGCTCGACTCATAATAGCTTCCGAAGGAGATGCTCCCGGGGAGAATCCCATCATTTTTTTCCTGTCCGTGCTTGTAAGTGAGCTGTCCTACCGCAAGATAGCCTTTGTCCATATCAAAACTGAAGTCTGCTCCATGCATTTTAACATTTGCCGCATTCGGATCGGCATTATAGAGGCCGGCAATGAGATGCCAATTTTTATTCGACTGATAGGTAGCTCTGGTACCCCATGCGGCAATGCTATAATGCGGGAAAAATACATCCGAAGGAATGGCAGACAACCTTCCGTTAACTGCGCTTGTCAAATAATACTGAAACATGGGCGAAACGGC
>JBAZUO010000046.1:0-4528 GCA_041661345.1 Candidatus Omnitrophota bacterium
AATATCGATTATACGCATGCGTATTTCATATTGCCCGTATCGCTATGGCTTGTGGCGCGAGAGGGCTCGTCTAAAAGAGATCTCCCATTCTCCCAACTCTAAACTCCCAACTCCCAACTTGCTTTTAATTGGTGTTAGCCTGCTCATGTTTATCTTCGGCTGGAGGCAGGACTATCTGTTTATCTCAACCCTATCGCTTATTCCGCTTCTATTCGGACTCTCTATATATATGTATGGTCCGGCGGTAGGGAAGGCGCTCACGTTCCCGATATTGTATTTGCTGCTCCTCGTTCCGCCGCCGCTCGGTGTTCTCGATAGCATTACCATACCGATGCGATATGGTGTTTCAGTAGCGACGGAATATATTCTACATTTGTTTAATTATCCAATAACGAGAGATGGGCTGCTTCTGTCGTTGGGCGGGCATGAAGTCTATATGGGGGCGCCGTGCAGCGGGTTCCGCTCACTTGTGACGATGATATCGCTGGGGCTTGCGTATGCTTATGTCATAAAGGGAGAGGCGAGGACTAAGGCCGCGCTCATCATTTCTATAGTGCCCCTGGCGCTCATAGGGAATCTGTTACGTGTTGTAGGTATATGTCTCGTAACTTTCTATTTTGGTGATGTTGCCGGGCAGAAATTCCACGACGTCAGCGGTTTTGTAATATTTATTGTGCTAATAGCGGGATTGATAGGTATCGAGGCGCTGATGGAGAGGTTTAAAAGATGAAAAAACAGATCATAATAATTATTCTCATAATCGCCACTATCGTGATCAGCTACGCATTGCCCAAAGTTAAGTACACCAGCCCCAACATAATCCCGACGCTCGATATTCCGTCCGTTACCCGTGAATGGCAGGGCAGAGACGTATCGAAAGAGTTGAACTTGAGGGATGAGAAATATAATTTTATCAGCGATGTCTTCGCAAGAAATTATGTCAATAAATACGGAGAGGGCCTCGTATTCCTCATGCTCGACGCTGGAAATTTCCATAATCCAAAAGTATGCTTTGGTAGTTCCGGTTACGGTATAAAAGAGCTGGATGATATAGAGCTAAAGGCGGCAGGCCGTACATTCAAAGCGCACGCGGTCTATATGTATAAAGGTAATAGCGGGTCTCTACTCGTATATTGGATCGCGATAGATAAAAAGCTGGTGAACTGGACCGAGCAGAAGATCCTGCAGCTCGCTTATTCGATGTTTAATAAAGAAAAGGTGGGGCTGATGGTCCGGCTCGATATTCCTACTCAGGAAGGGAAGATCGAGAACTCTATTGAACTTGCTAAAGATTTTGTCGAGGCGATAAGTCAGAAGATCCCGCCGGAACAGTCAGATTACATATTTGGGAAGCAATAATACAAATTCTAAGCACTAATGCCTAAAACCCAAATTCAAATATCCAAACATTCTGTTTACTATAAAAAAGTCAGATTAATAGATTGACTTCAACCGGGGTAGGAGTTATATTGCTTAAATAACTTAAAGGAGAAAATTTAATGAGAAAAATAATTACAATGTTGATACTTAGCGCCATCTTAAGCATTGGTACCCTGGCTGAAGCGAGCGATTACTCATTCGAGGGATTATTTACCCAAGACGATACTGTTCAGTTCTTCAATTTTTCCATTGGGGAGGCAACCACTGTTACAGTAAAGACATATTCATTTACCGGAGGGATAAATGCTGCCGGAAACCCTATACTCGGCGGTGGGTTTGATCCTATACTGGCTATCTTCAGCGGTACCTACAGCGGCGGCTTCAGCAATACCGAGTCCTTAAAAGCTCTTTACACAACCCATAATGATGATACCAATATATCAGACCCTGGCCCATTCGATCCGGTGACCGGTGAAAGCTGGGATAGCTACGTGAATGTTAATCTGGGCCCCGGTAACTACACAGCTGCGCTTGTACAATACGGTAATTTTTACAAGTCGGGAGGCTCAAGTGAATTTGACCCTGTATTTACACAGCTAGGCAACGGAAATTACACCGCAGCTGATAATGGGTCTATGGAAATTAGCCCATTTTGGATCAGCGATGACGATATCGGGCTGGGAGCGACTAAGCGTGATGGCCATTGGGCTGTAGATATCCTAAAAGTTGATAACGCCGGTGTGGGAGATACCCTCGTTACTCCCGAGCCGATCAGTTCAGCGCTTTTCCTTTTAGGCGGCGGGGTCTTAGCAGCGCGTAGGTTCAGGAAGAGCAAAAAATCCTAAACAATATTTAAATCTCAAATCCGAATGTTTTAAACATTTGTATTTTGAATTTAGTATTTGTTTAGGATTTAGAGTTTAGGATTTAGAATTTAATAATAATGGAGGTTGTATGACACAACATTATTATGGTTGGGTCCCGGATATACCGGACCAGAGGGATTATCTTTATAGCGCGATAAGGCCGGTGATACGCCTGCCCAAGAAAGTCGATCTGAGGGAAGACTGTTCGATCGTTGAGAACCAGGGCGCGCTCGGCAGCTGTACCGCCCAGGCATTGGCGGGAAATCTGGAATTCCTCGACAAGAAAATAGACGACGACTATATAGATGTAAGCCGGCTATTCATATATTATAACGAGCGCGTGCTTATAGATACGGTCGATTATGATTCAGGCGCTATGTTGAGGGACGGGATAAAGACCCTCAAAAATGACGGCGCATGCGGTGAAGGCACATGGCCGTATAAGATAAAGCTTTTTGATAAGAAGCCGACAGTCAAATGCTACACCGAGGCTAAAAAACGCCGCATCGTCTCCTATCACCGCATTACGCGTTTATCCGAGATGTTGGCGTGTCTCGCCGAGGGGTATCCGTTCGTATTCGGGTTCACCGTATATGAAAGTTTCGAGGCACAATCAGTGGCACGCACCGGAGTTGTCAATATGCCCGAGGCTGGGGAAGAGGCCATCGGCGGCCACGCCGTTATGGCATGCGGTTTCGATCAGGCCAAGAAGCGTTTCCTTGTACGTAATTCCTGGGGAGCGGATTGGGGGCAGGACGGATATTTTACAATGCCGTATGAATATCTGGAAACTCTCGCCGACGACTTCTGGACTATTAGAAAGTAAATCTTAAGTTAACTATAAAAAAGCCAGCTACTATCTGATTGACTTGAGCTCGCAACATGGTAGAATGAAACAAAACTTGGAGGTATTTTGTGAAGAGATTTACATTATCAGTGTTGATGCTATTAGCGCTTGTTGTGCCGTCTGTAGCGACAGCGGAGCCTTTCTTTAATGATGAGGGCGGAACCAAGCCGTGGATGTCCGCAGATGCGTGGGGCAAAGAAGATTATAACGGCGGTACAATTAATGAGATAGGCGATCAATTGCAGGTTACATCCAATGGTAACGATGACACCGGGGGTGTTTATTATTCTAAATGGGCATTCAATATGGATAGCGATTTCTCGTTTTCCGTAAATTATTATTATGATCATGTTAATGCCGGAAATCTCGCAGAGGTGGGCGCATTGATGATCGGTGTTGGTCCGACAGATTCAGATGACAGAGACGACGGTATTAAAATGATGGCTGGTAATGCGAATGGCGGTAAGGCATACGCGTGGGACTGGAGAATGCCGCCTATGCCGGGTCAGCCAGCTGAAGGGCCGGAATTTTCAACCGTGCCGCGCATAAGCGATAGCGGTACTTTTACTGTATCCTATGATGCAGCGCTTCAGAAGGCGACATTTGCGTCGACCGGCGGAGCATCCAAGATCTTTGATCTGTCATTCATTGAGCCGGATAGCTTTGTCGGAGTTGCCATTGGTGGTGGAGGGGAGTGGGCCACATTTAACGGATCGAATGCATATTTCACGAACTTCAGTGTGACGAGCGGAACACCTGTTGCGCCGCCTGTAGCTCCGGAGCCGATATCGAGCGCGTTGTTCCTATTGGGCGGCGGAGTTCTTGCTGCACGTAGACTCAAGAAAAATACTAAATCCTAATATCTAAATACTAAATAAGCACAAAATTCAAATGACAAAAACACCGGGTAAAAAAACCGGTGTTTTTTTGCTCATTTAATTGTCAATTGAATTGACTATTCAATTGACATATGGTATACTTATTATTGAAAGGGAGGGAGCTATATGTATACCATAAAAGAAGACACTACCCTAGTAGGCGTATCGGAGCTAAGGAATAAAATAGACAAAATCATCGATGAGTCGCGTCATCATAAGGTTATAATCGAGAGAAGGAATAAGCCGGTCGCGGTTTTGATAGCCATAGACGAGTACAACGCGATGGAAGAGATGCTCGATCGCATTGAAGACCTGGAGATGGGGCGCTCTGCTAAGGAAAGGGAGAAGAGATCGTCTATTAAGGATTACATTTCTATAGAAAAAGCCTATAAGAAGATCAGATGACGCTATGTGGAATATAATCTTACATAAGCTCGTCCTAAAGGAAGACTTTAAAAAAATAGACCGCTCATCTCAACTGTTGATCCTTAAGACTATTTATAAAAAACTGACCAAAGACCCCGAGAGCTATGGAAGCCCGTTGAGCGGGGGATATA
>JBAZUO010000047.1:0-2828 GCA_041661345.1 Candidatus Omnitrophota bacterium
CGATAGGCGAAGCAGGGATGCCGAGCCGGACTCCGACAGCTTGATCGTATGCCCATACATTCCGGTAATAGCCATCCTGGATCGCCTGCGCGCTCGTTTCCTCTGTGAGTTTAACACCTTTCCCCCTTAGCTCCGTCATTTCGTCGGCTAGATTCTGCAATTTATTGGCGAGCTGATTATAGCGGATCGCATCTTCCTTGCGGATATAGATAGGCCCGCTCGGAGTGGATACGGGAGTCGATAGCCCTACCTTCGCGTAGAGCTTTGCAATATCCGCGCTAGTGCGGTCAAAGGCATCCTTGTAGAGCCTGAGCAATGCCCGGTCTATGGCTTTATCCCGCGCCGCCTCGCTGGCGTAGAAGCCTTGCTCTTGCAGCTTGGCTAGGTCTCTAAACGGGATATCAGGCATTAAGGCTCCCTAGCAATCGATATCGGCCCAAAATCTACCCACTCAAGAAGGCCAAGCCAATATTTTCTAGGTCGCTCCCATCGCAGAGGCCAAAAATATACGCTAGTCCTATGCCACAGCCTCTTTTTACCTATAGGCCAAATCTGCATATTCACTCCTTGGCTAGGTCGCGGAAGGGAAGGTCAGGCATTAGCTCTTTTATTCCATATCGCCAGCGCTTCGGCCTTTGTTGATGCTCCGCGAGTTTCGGCCTTGCATTTAGTACATGCGTACCAATAAACCTGGCCCCACATTGATACGGCCTTTCCACTACAAAATGGGCAGGGCTTTGGGGTATCGCTCACGCCTTCACCTCCCGCTTGATCGCCCGCCATGTATCATCTGATACCCTAAGCCATTCTCCGCGATTCCGCTCAGTTGATACAAACCGCCCCCCGCAACCTGTGCATATTGCCTTAAAATATGGATCTTCCTTACAAGTAATGTCATAATAATAATGATTATGTTCGCTCATGCTTTAATCTCTCTTTTTATCGCCCAAAGCTCCCGAGTCCACGCGGCCCGCTCGCTGTCGCCCTCGGCCCGCTTTTGGTTGTCCGGTATCGTGCGGATAAACTTCAAGCATCGCGAGACTTCCGCCCTCAGTCGCTTGTTATCCTCTAGGATGCAATCGCCGGTAAAGGTGTCAGCCATATCGTGCCTCCTCCCGCTAAGGCTAGTTTATCGATGGCTTCCTGTAGTATATCCCAATCTAGGATATTGTCGGGGAAAGACAACTTGATAAAGGTGTCGGGCATATATCCCCCTTCTTGATTCTATCAGCTAGTCAACCTATAAAATGGCATCGCTGTATGCAGGCCGCCTCGCTCATAGGTTTAACAATCGCATCGCTCTTATTATCTTCGCTTACAAAAGAACGGGGCAAATCATCTTTAGGCAAAGTCACTTTCATGTTTACCATAATCGAAAGATTGCGCCGCGCGCATTCATTGACCATTGCGGAAAGCGCTTCCTGATCGCTCATACCCTCGGTTAAGTTCATTCTGTTTCCCCCTATCCCATTCTATCACGGCTTCGAGGATTGCGCTAGTTTATTCGGTATAGCCTTGCAAGTCCTTATAGGCTTCAACCATAGCGATGCAACCCCCGCCCATTACAGCTTGATCGGCATTCCTTAAAGATTGCTCCATTATTGCGGCGGCGAACATGCCCGCTCCGTTTAGCATAGGGTCTCGATATTGGATAATCAATTCCCTTACTCTCGCCTGCTCTTTCGGTAACGCTTCGCCTAGTGCTTCCATCATTCCCCCTTATTCGCATCCGGCGCGGGCTCATCGGGCGTATCGTCAACCTTAGAATCCATGGTCAGTTCTTTAGCCCGCTCTGCCATCTCGCCCTCCATTTCCCTTGCCACGGCCTCCCGGTCAGGAATAAAACTATCGGGAAATAGCCCGAGGGCGGTACGGATGGGGAGAGAAGTCGGCGATACCTTGGCAAATTGATCCACAGCTTCCGCCATATCATCGGGAAGGTTCCGCTCCCATTTAATATCAACCTGCGGGCGCTCTTGCGGTTTCGCGCTAAGAGACTTATCAATATTCTGTATTAGCCTAATGCCCCATTGGATACCGCGCGACATATAGGTCTGAATATCCGCGCAAAGGTATTCAAACATGAGTATACGGAACTTATAGGCTCTCCCGCTTATCTCCCCGGTATCCACCATAGCGTTAGGATTCAACACTTGCATCTGCTCATAGATAAGGCGCTCGAAGGTATCGGTTATTAGCTTCAAGAAGTCAGTCGGAATATTCTTAGTCAAGAAGGCAACCGAATCAGTCACCGGCCTTTCCCTTCCGAGATTTTCAAAAGTTCGCGTTATTTTCAGCTTATCAATTTCGCTCAATCCCATTTCGTCAAGCTCGCCCGATAGTTGATCGGCAAGCAATAGATATGAACTAGCCGAGCGCTGTTCCTCATTGGCGAAACCTTCCGATATGATCCTATCGAAAAAGTCTACAAGATGAATAACGCTGTCAAAAAGATTTGTCCCTTCCTCGGACATTTTGCGTTCGCTAAAGGGAACCTCAAGATATCCGTGCGGTATCGGATTGGGTTGCCCATCATCGCCCTTAATGGCTAGGGCTAAGTCTCCGCCTTCCGGTCCTTCATATTTCGTTATCATAGCATCATCATAATAATATGCTTGTTCTATCTTTTTGTCGTCGTCGCCAATTTTGCAATAGTGGCGAATCATCCCTACAAGTTTAGGCGGAAGAGAATCATCCCATACCGCGATACATTGTTCGATAGGCACCTGGACGAATCGCGCTTCATTGTCTTTCGTGTAGTGATAAACCCACGCCCTGCCGTGGCGGAGTGCGGTCTTTAGGCATTCCTTCGTCAAAAGCTGTTCATC
>JBAZUO010000047.1:2860-4173 GCA_041661345.1 Candidatus Omnitrophota bacterium
TTAGCTTCAAATATCGGCTTTAGCTTTTCGTCCCAATATGGATCATCGCCCGTTGAATAGCTTATCTTGCCATCAACCGCCATATAGCCGACAACCAAATTGACCCCAGTCTTGCATATCGGCGTAGGTATGCGATTATCAGGCTCTTCATGAGCCCGCCTGCCAAGGATTGCGACGTTGTAGCCGCCCGCGTATTTCTTCTGCTCCGCGATCTTCGCTACCCGCGCGCCGTCCGATGCGATTAGCTTTGCTATCTGTTTAGCGTCCATGATTTACTCCGATTCGATATACTTGATTAGCTCATGCGCCGCGTATTTAGCGCGGCACTTAGGGCATCCGTTTGTTTCTTTTCTGTATTCCTCAACGCACCATTTATAATCTTCAATTTCAGTAGCGAGAATGCGCTTTAACAAAATAAACATTTCAGGGGCCATATCTTCGAGGAGATCAATATTTACTTTCTTGCTCATACCGCCCCCATAGTTAGGCTAGAAAATGTCGGAGCCCGGAGTCGAACCGGGAAAGCGCGCGTTAGGGTTCCGTCCCTATTACTCCAACAAATACGGGAGTAGCAGGCACGCTTTCGCGTTTACATAGAGCCCGCTACCCCCTTCGCTATGCTTATTATACATGCATTTGGCTAAAAGTAAAGGCCGAGTTGCCCCGGCCTTACACCGTTTCGCCTAAGCTACTGCGGGTGGTTGTTTGCATACTACCATGCTATCCCCTATCCGTCAACCAAGATCGCGGAGAACTTTATCGAGCGCGAATAAATACTTGTCAACGCCCATCTCATCGCATTGGATAAGCGCTATCCGGCACTCCTCTACAATCTCCCTGTCTCGGGCGCGGATTAGGGCGAGCAATTCTCTGTAAACTGGCCCATATTCCTTTTCAGATATATCGACGCGAATTGGCAATCCATATTCATAGCTGTCATAGTCTTTCGCAACCTTGTCTATGGCTTCTAATAAGTTCGCGGCGCTCTGCATACTTATTTCCCCTTAATCAAAGAATCAGAAATAGCCAAATATGCACGATATGCTTCTTCTTGGGTACTAAACATTCCTAAGTGAGTCTGTTTTTTGCCTATTTGGATGCTTGCTCGCCATTTTTTGCCAACCTTAGAAACTCCCGGAAGGTGCCCATTCCTATGAATGCCCATATTTTGTGCATTTATCCTATCAGGAACATCGCGTAAATTAATAATTCTATTATCTGTTTTGTCTCCATTTATATGATCTATCTCATATATAGGCCATTCACCATAGAAAAGAAACCAAGCTAGCCTATGGGCCTGGTACATTTTATTT
>JBAZUO010000048.1:0-3963 GCA_041661345.1 Candidatus Omnitrophota bacterium
TCCTCGGGGAAAATCTCGGGCGAACTTTCCCGCGCCGAAGCCACGCAGGAAAAGATCATGCAGATGGCCACCAACTATTAAGGCAGGAGGAACCCTCGTGAAATCGATCGATATCCGGAAAATGATCCGCGCCAATCTGCGCGATTACGGCATGTTTATTGCGCTCGTCGTCATCATGGGCATCTTTACCGTCGCTACGAACGGCCTGTTCCTCTCATCGAGGAACATCGCCAACCTTCTGAACCAGACTGGCTACATCGCCGTGCTTGCCTTCGGAATGACCCTCATCATCGTTATACGACACATAGACCTCTCGGTCGGCTTTCTCGCCGGCTTCCTCGGCGCTGTCGCCGCCATCGCCCTGACGGCCTGGCATTTGCCCCTCATCGTTGTTCTTCCAATGACCCTCGCTATGGGCGTCGTCGCTGGCCTCATCACCGCCTACCCCGTCGCCAAGCTGGGCGTTCCCGCCTTCGTCGCCTCCCTTGCCGGCTGGCTCATCTACCGCGGCGCGATCCTCCTCGTCACCGCCCAAACCGGCACCATCATCATTCCGGATGCCACCTTCAACGCCATTGGCAATGGCTACATCCCCGACATAATCCAGAGCCAGACCTTCCTGCCTGGCATCCACAAGCTCACCCTTCTTCTTGGGCTTTTCACCATCGTCTGGTTCATCTTCAAGCAGCTCCGCACCAGGGCAAGCAAAATCGCCTACAAATTCGAAGTGCTGGCGCTCAACCTCTTTATCGTCAAGATTGTCCTCATGTCTCTTGTCATCGGCTTTATCACCTGGATCCTGGCCGGCTACAACGGTCTCTCCTGGACCGTCGTGATCGTCCTCGTTATCGCCATCGTCTATGACTACGTTACCCAGCAGACAGTCCTCGGGCGCCATATCTACGCGGTAGGCGGCAATCCCGAGGCGGCTGAGCTTTCAGGCATTAGCGTTAAAAAAATTACCTTTACCGTATTCGGGTCCATGGGCTTCCTCACCGCTCTGTCAGGCATCCTCTTCACCTCCCGGCTCCAATCGGCCACACCCCAGGCCGGCCAACTTTTCGAGATGGATGCCATCGCCGCCGCCTATATCGGTGGCGTCTCGGCCGCCGGAGGCGTTGGCAAAATCACCGGCTCCCTCATCGGGGCTCTTGTCTACATGTCCCTCATGAACGGCATGAACCTCCTTGGTACCGATATTTCCCTCCAGTACGTCATCCGCGGCGCTGTCCTCGCCGCCGCCGTCATCTTCGACGTGGCCACCCGCCGCGGCAAGAAATAGCCAGAAGCCGAAAATCAACAGCAAACGAAAAAAGCCCCAGCGATGGGGCTTTTTTTTCAATTGACTTCGCTATGAACTTGCGTATCATATGTATGAGCAACTTTATTTTACGAACGATAACAAAAGATACGAACCGGCCTTTTATTCTGTTTCGGCGAAGAAAGCGCCGCGTATCTCCCGCCCATCCTCGTGCGCATTTCTCTCGCTTCTTCCCTGAAGCGGAATGTCATTCCTATTTTCTGGCACCACGCTTTTTCGCGAGAATGAGGCTTTATTCATGACCATATCGATCACGTTTTCAAAGAATGGCGCTCTCTGCGTCAGAGTGCCCTATGATCCGATTTTGATCGCCGCGATGAAATCGATTGCAGATCACGCATGGGATCCCGAAAAGAAAATTTGGCTATTTCCCAATACTCAAACTCACGCTGACCTTCTTTTGAACACACTGTATAATTCAGGCCTCTTCAGTCCGCTAAAAATAGATTCGCTCACGAAACTAAGTCCTGAAAACCTTTTTGCCGATCCGGAGGCTAACGCGGCCCAAACACCTCGATTAAGCAATCCTTCCGCTGCGGCAAAAGCCAAAGTTCTTGATAAAGGTGAATTTGTAGAGCCTTACCGACAGGCTCCACCAGATACTCAATCCCTTTTTTTACAGCGCTACCTTGAGGCTCTCTCCGCTCGTCACTACAGCAACCGTACCAAAGAGTCGTACAAGAAGTGGCTGCGTCGCTTCCTCGACATCCACCGCGGTCGCTCAGCCAAGACATTGGGCGGTCCCGAGATAAACGCCTTTCTCAGTCACCTTGCTGTCGAGGAAAATGTTAGCGCCTCTACTCAAAACCAGGCACTCGCGGCATTGCTCTTTTTCTTTCGAAATGTCATGAACATGCCCATAGGCGATGTAGGCGAGGTAATAAGGGCAAAGAAGCCCAAGCGCCTTCCTGTCGTAATGAGTCGACAAGAAGTGAGGGCTGTTTTGGCTGAACTCAAGGGCGATAAATGGCTAGCCGCCTCCCTCATGTATGGCACTGGCTTGAGACTCATGGAATGTCTTGAGCTTCGTGTTCAGGATATTGATTTCACCCGCAATGAAATTCTGGTTCATAACGGCAAAGGCGCCAAAGACCGCATGACCATGCTCCCTGAAACGCTCGGGAAGCCTTTATGCGAACATCTTGAGCGTGTCAAAAAGATCCATGAGAAAGATATAGCGGAAGGTTGGGGTCGTGTTCCTATACCAGGAGCATTGGAGAAGAAATATCCAAACGCCTCAGCTGACTGGGCTTGGCAATGGGTATTCCCCCAAGATCGTCGTTGGAAGGATGCAGTCACGAGCACCGAAGGACGCTATCACATGGATCCGAGCATTCTTCAAAGCGCGGTACATGAAGCCATCCTTAAAGCTGGAATAGCCAAAAGCGCAAGTTGCCACACTTTCCGTCACTCTTTCGCTACGCATCTCCTGGAAAGCGGCTACGATATCAGGACGGTTCAGGAGCTTTTAGGCCACAGCGATGTTAAGACGACGATGATCTACACGCATGTACTCAACCGCGGCCCCAATGGCGTCCGAAGCCCAGCTGATGGGCTCTGAATTCCTCATCTTTAAGGAACAGTCTAAATTATTGACCATTTTTCTAATTTATTAACCTATTTTCTTATCCTAAAGCCATTTCTCAAATTCATCAAATAATATTTGCGCTTTTATACAGTTCAGCATCTTTAGAAATCTTCTTCTTACTCTGATCTTTCTAATAAATGTTCGAAGGACCCTGCGGGCAGCAAAATTCAAGGATTATGTAATCAAGTGTCGATTATAGAAATAATTTGAATGTATTTATTAAACGAGGATATAAGTATGTTAATTAAAATTAGCCCGAATTATGATGACTCCTATTTAAAAGATGCAACATATGAAAAAAAGGTAAATGTACTATCAGATTGTATAAATGGATGGTTTTTAAATTGGGCCGAGAAATTAAATGTAGAAGAACATGCAGGTTTTGCAGCGTTGCATTTATGTTTTAGCTATTTTGAGTTTATTGCGCAGTTCATCTATGGAGAAAGTAGTAAGGGAAAATCAAAAGAGTTTTTTAAAAAAGGAATTTGTACTGTATTCCCTTCAGTTAATGAATTTGAGAATAAAGAAAAAGATAAATTTATAGATATTTTATATAATAATGGAAGATGTGGCTTTTTCCATTCTGGAATGGCAAAAAAAGGAATAATCATTTTCGATCATGAAAATATTATTACTCTCAATGAAGATAATATATTTATTGATAGATATAAAATTGTAGAAAGAATTAAAAGTCATTTCAAGGAGTATATTAATAAGCTAAAGACTACAGATAATATCATAGAAAAAGATAATTTTTTAAAAACATGGGAAAATTTGCATTCATAAAATGGAAATTATATATAAAGAGCAAATTATTATGAGAAGACTTCGAACAATTGCTTCAACCCTATAACGCCTTTTGTCATGGTTTTTGCGAGAAGTCCACGCAAAAACCACGCCAATCCTTCGCTTCGCTCAGGAACAGGCGTTAAGGGTTAAGCCAATGTTAGATGGACGCCTTCGGCGCAAAAGTAGACATGTTGAATCAAATATCAATTATGTTAACCCGATGTTGGCTAAACACTTCGCACTACAAGAGAATAAATCATAAGAT
>JBAZUO010000049.1:0-3843 GCA_041661345.1 Candidatus Omnitrophota bacterium
GTGATGTGGCGATGTGGTTTGTGAGGGCCTTAAAATTGGCCGGCAGGGTCCGGACAATTTTACGGAGCGCGATTTTTACATGGTTAAAAATCGCGCGTCCCGAACAAACCACTCGACACAGCACATTCTCTCTGTATCGAAAAATTTTAAACCTCCACATCCCGCAAAAACTTGGCGCATTCTTCCGGGAGAGACGAATTTATGAATATGCCCGACCCAAGCTCGAAACCCGCGGGTTGGGCAAGGCGCGGAACGATCGCTATCCCCCAATGGAAATATTTGACATTTTTCTCGTTAACCGGCGCCGAGCGTATGACATAATTGAAATCCGGATTCCCCAGGCCGATATAAAGTTTGCGTAAAGCTGTTCTCAAAGCGCGGGCAAGATCCTTGATTTCCGTCTCATTTATCTCATCAAAAGAAGCCGCGTGTCTTTTTGGAAGTAACCATACGATAAATGGCGCGGCTGAGGCGTAGGGTGAGAAAGCAATAAATTTTTCTGTCTCGAGCACGATCCTCTCTTTAGACTTGGATTCATCCTCTATCATATGGCAATATATGCACCTGCCGGTCATGTCGAAAAAAGATGAAGCGGCTTCCATCCTGACTCTTATCTGATGCGGCGTGATAGGTGTGGCCACAAGCTGTGAATGCGGATGTTCCTGAGAGCAGCCCGCGCCGGGGCCGTGATTTTTGAATATCGTGATCGCTTCAATACCTTTCACTGGCAAAAGCTTATCGTAACGCTCTTTATAGGTTCGCACGACATCCTCAACCTCTCCGTCCGTCGCGAGCGCTATTATACGGTTGTGGATCGGGTTCTCAACAATAACCTCGTGCTGGCCGTAGCCGGTAATACTGCTATGTATGCCAGCCGTCTTGCGTTCTTCTTTCTGATCGGGTGAAAATGCGGGATATTTATTTAATATCGCCCTTACCTTCCAGGCCTTTTCATCACCGAGACAATACGTCTCATCATGCCTATCGCCTTCTTTGCCAGGACAGAATGGGCATGTTTCACTGTATTCGGGTATAACCCGCGCATCCTTTGGCCGCTTAAAACTATCCGGCCTCTTCGCCCTTTCGGTCGCTATGACTACCCAATCTTTTGAGATAACATTATATCTTAATTCGGACATTAATCGATTTTCTCCTTGCTATCTGCGTCTTCAACCACCTTGCTCACCGCGTCCACCTGGGCCACCCTATCTTTGTAATCCCTGAATGCCTCGGCGCCTTTTTTGAAATCCTTAAGCGCATCCACAAGAGATACGAAGGCGTTACCTGTCTCTTTGAGAAAATGCTGTGTTTTATAATAAAGCCTTCCGATATCTTTTTGATGCCTGTATACGAGAATAATGGATGTCATTATCATCAGGGCTATTACCGCGATGCGAGCCCATTGCACCTTTACTCTTTTAAAACAATACCTGCATATTACAGCGTCTTCCCGGATCTCTTCCGCGCAATAAGGGCATTTTCTCATTTCACCTTCTTCCTTGGTAATATAAGGCCGAACAGCGTCCAGCTGCCGATGATTATAACAAATGTCAGGGTTACCGCATTCACCACGATAAGCTTGCGTGTGATCGATTCCTTCTCTCGCCTGAAGATATCGAGTATATAGTCTTCTTCCGATGACGTCCTGAGGGCGTTGCCGGTCTTTATCTTCTTCATCAGCATCGTCGTCGCCTTATCATTAAGCGACGCCGCTTTTCGCATCAAAGGCATTCCGATTATGCCGTAATTGAATGCAAGAATTATAATCAGTGTCGCCCCTGTCCAGAGCCGCGCTTTTCGAGTCATTTCACTATCTCCACAATCTTGTCGATAACCTGCCTCACCGTAAGTTTACCCGTATCTATGCAATGATCCGCCTTTGCGTAATAAGGCGCCCTCTTCGCAATAAGCGTACGAATTCTTTGCTTCGGATCTTCAACATTCAGGAGCGGCCTATGTTTGTATTTCTTGGTGCGCTCCATCACAACATTTTCGTCGGCAGTAAGGCATATTATGATACCATTTGACTTGAAGTTGGACATATTCTCATCGCGCAGGACCGCGCCGCCGCCCGCATCGATAACGGTATTTTCCATAACTGAGGCCTCGCGCACAATTTCGCTTTCGATATCGCGGAATGCGTCCTCGCCGTCATGCGTAAATATTTCGTTTATCGTGCGCTTCTCCCGTTTCTCGATCAGGTCATCGGTCGAGACGTAACTCATATTAAGCCTATTCGCGAGCTTTGTCGCGATAGTCGTCTTGCCGGTACCCATAAATCCGACTAATACGATATTCTTCATCAGAATTTTCTTATTTGCTCCAGGTATCCCATGAAATTCCTTTTCATCTCGCCTATCGAATCGCCGCCGAACTTCTCGATCATCGCATTCGCTATCTCGATAGCGCAAACGCTCTCACCTATTATGCCTGCGGCAGGTACCGCGCAAACGTCCGAGCGCTCAACCGCAGCCTGGACCGCTTTCTTGGTTTTTATATTTACGCTTGACAGAGGTTTACGCAAAGTCGCGATCGGCTTCATAACAGCCTGGACCACAATATCCGCGCCTGTCGTAATGCCGCCTTCGATCCCGCCGGCGTTATTGGTTTTTCTGAAGAATCCTTTTCTTCTGTCATGGAATATTTCGTCGTGGGCCGCCGAACCTCTTCGCCTGGCCATTTCGAATCCTATGCCGAACCCGACACCTTTCACGGCCTGGATCGACATGATGGCGCGCGCGAGATTCGCATCTATGCGCCTGTCCCACTGTACATAGCTTCCAAGCCCCGGAGGAACGCCCTCGACAAGCACCTCGAATATTCCGCCCAGGGTATCCCCTTCTTCCATGGCGCGGTCGATCTCTCTCATCATGAGGCTTGACGCGCTCGGATCCGCGCATCTTACCTGTGATCTCTGCGAGATCGTCACGATCTGGCCGAAGCTTAATCCCGCATGCTTCGAAGCGACGCCGCCTATCATCGTAACGTGGCTCGTGACCCTTATGCCGAACTCGGTCAGCAATATCTTCGCGATGGCCCCGACGCTGACTCTCGCAACGGTCTCGCGGGCGCTCGCGCGCTCAAGAACACTTCTAATATCTTTCAGGTCATATTTCAACGCGCCGGACAGGTCCGCATGCCCCGGACGCGGCTCGAGCACCGCGGGCAATCTATCTATCGAATGGTCGATATTATTAACGATCATCGCGATCGGGCTGCCTATCGTTACGGACTTCCTCAAACCCGACAGTATCTCAACTATATCGCGCTCGATCTTCATGCGCTTGCCCCTGCCGTATCCCTGCATGCGGCGGCACAGGTCATTATTTATCTGCGGCTCGCCAATGCGTAAGCCCGCCGGCATCCCGTCCAATATCGTAAGCATGCACTTCCCGTGCGACTCACCGCTTGTCAAGTATCTAAGCATAAAACCCTCCGAATTTTGTGGATCTGCTACAATCCTCCGAAGAATATCCCTAAAATTTTATTTCCGAAAACCATCGCGATCATCGCCGCGAGCGAAAGGTAAGGCCCATACGGAATTATCTCGCGGCCGTACTTTAATTTAAGGAAAACCCCCACTACCGCGCCGAATAACGGCGCAATAAAAAATGTGACTATAACAAGCTTCCATCCCAGGAACGCGCCGATCATAGCCATGAGCTTAACATCACCATCTCCCATTGCGCTATCGACACCAAGCGCCTTGACTCTATCTTTGAACGCGGCCGTCCCAAGAATTTTCATTATATAAATAACCGCGGCGCCGGCAATTACACCAAAAAAAGAGTTCAGGACGCTGCTAAGCCTTGAGGCCGTATCAAAGATCGATGGGAAGATAGC
>JBAZUO010000050.1:0-3783 GCA_041661345.1 Candidatus Omnitrophota bacterium
AAGACGCTCGCTTTCGCGATCCCCGTCATCCAGAGGCTCGCTCAAGGCCGGGGCAGATGCCTCGTTCTCGCGCCTACACGCGAACTCGCGATACAGATAGATGAGACATTCCGCAAGATCGCTCCTATATTCGCCATAAAGACCGCCGTATTGATAGGCGGAGCGGCTATGGGGCTGCAGATACAGGCTTTAAGGAAGAACCCGCGCGTTATCATCGCCACGCCCGGAAGATTGGTCGACCACATGGAGCGGCACACTATAATGATGGCCGATGTGAATATACTGGTGCTCGATGAAGCGGATCGCATGCTCGACATGGGATTTCTGCCATCCATCGAACGCATCATAAAAGCGATACCGCGCGAGAGGCAGACATTGCTCTTCTCGGCTACCATACCTACCGAGATCATGAAGATCGCCACAACGTACATGAAATTGCCCGTGAGCATAGAAGTCGCTCCATCGGGAACTACCGTGGAACGCGTTATTCAGGAACTGTTCATCGTAAAGAAGGAATCGAAGAGGCATCTTCTCGAGAAGATCCTGGGCCAGTATCACGGTTCGGTCCTCTTATTCACTAGGACGAGGATCGGGGCCAAGAAGACGACCCGCCTTATCAGGGATATGGGACACAAGGCCGCCGAGATACATTCGGACCGCACGCTCGGACAGCGCAAAGAAGCGCTCGAGGGTTTCAAGAACGGCAGATACAGAGTACTGGTAGCGACCGATATAGCCGCACGCGGAATAGACGTGGCGGGTATAGAGCTAGTAATCAATTTTGACCTTCCGGAAGAGTCGGAAAATTACGTCCATCGTATAGGCCGCACCGCGAGAGCCGGAAAGGACGGGCGCGCAATATCGTTCGCCACTCCGGACCAGGGCCCGGACGTAAAGAATATAGAGAGACTCATTAAGGCCGCAATTCCTATATCGGAACATCCTGAGCTCCCGAAAGAGACTTTTGTTCAAGGTTCAAGCCATGGCTCATCAGGCTATAGGCCGAGATACGGTGGCGGTGGTAATCGTGGGGGCGGATTCGGCAGCAGAGGATCCGGCGGCGGCAGTAGTTATGGTAAGCCCCGCAGTTTCGGCGGAGGCCAGCCTAGGCATTCATACAATAAGAGCAGTAACCGCGGCCCGAGTAGCGGCGGAAGCAGCAGTAGCGGAAGCGGCTATGGCGAGAAACGCGCATACGCTCCGAGGCCGGAATACGGCCCGAGACGCGAAGGCAGCCAGCATGGCGGCTCCAGCACCGGCGAGAAACACAGCCACGGCCAGGCGCCATATAGCAAACCTCACAGCAATGTGCCGTTCGCTAAGTTCAGACGCCCTATAAAATAATATCTAGTTTTTCTTTCCTGGAGAGGCCCTTAATTCGGGCCTCTTCTTTTCTTGCGGAAGATTCATCCTGCAGCGAACTCTTATATGCCAATTTCACGGGAAGCCTGGATCTCGTATACTTCGAGGCCTTGCCTTCATTGTGACACTTAAGGCGCTTTTCGAGGTCCGTCGTTATCCCGGTGTACAGCGATCCGTCGGAACACTTGAGGATATATAGGATCCAGTTACTCATAATGGGTTATAGCGCCGTCGCAACGGCTTTGTAGTTATCGCGCCAATCTGTGATATCCTTATAATCAACCGGTTTTATTTTTAGCAGGCCTATCTGCTTCAATAAATCACTCAGATTGGTCGAATCGCTTATGGCTTCAATTTGCTCATCACTGATAGCACAAATAGCGCTAAGGTAAGTTTTTAAAGCATCTAGCGCGGCTTTTTGAGCCTCGTCAGTTTTGTTTTTGCGTGATTCTTCATATTTGCACCACGCAACAAGTCGTGTTATCGTTATACGTGTGCTAATATCCGGAAATCCCTTCTCCTCAGTAGCATCTATGTCATTATAAGCATCCTGCATAACCTTAAATTGATTTATTAATTTAAGATCAAGAGAGGCCTCACTTATCTCAATTGTCGTTCCCTTTATTTTTGTTTTTGGCGCGAATATAACAACTTCCTGATCCGTCTTTATAGTATACAACACTTTTTGAAGATTACCTCTTGTAGTATCCGTGTTTTTTTCCATAAAGAATAATTTAAGCGTGTGAACATTTGCGGGATCACCATACCCCTTCTTCCCAAACATCCTGCTCATCTCTTTTTCAAGTGTGGCCAGATATGCATCAGGGTTGATATTTTTCTGCCTCAATTCTTCAGCTATCCACATAGGCAGCCCTATAACAGCCACCGGATTACGGGATGCCGGATCTTCCTCCCTCTGTAGCGCATTAACGGTAGCCTTATTGCGAACCTCAAGAGAGTCTTTATCGGGCACGACTATGGAAGTTTCAACTTCTTCGGGCTTAGTGGCTGCTTCTCTTCTCTCTGGACTCGGCTGTAAAATACATTCGAGGACTGATTTAAATTCTTCCGGTAGCGTTTGGCTATCGACAAACTTTCTCATTTGTCCTTCCGGTAATTCCATCATTCGTTCTAAAGCCTTTCGCAAATTGCTCAGCTCGCTATCAAGCGGAAGATCGGGGTCCATTATCGGCACATCCAGGGCCATTCTTATTCTCTGTTTAACCGATCCTTTTTTACCGGCCTTTCGCTTTTCGACCGCTTCACTGACAATCTTTCTAATTATGGCCCTGCTTGCGACTATCTGGGCTATCGAATGATTATCTATATCTTGCACGGAAACGTCATCCGGAAGTGCCATCTTAAAATAGCCATAAGGGGTCATGCCTTCCACAAGCTTCCGGTTCTCCCGATCCGTCGAGAGCTTTAATTGATAGCCATTTTTAAAACGGCCCGAGGAAGCCAAGTCCTCGTGTTTCCCTCCGGACGCCAGGGGATGAGACGGAACGCTTAATATCGCTTCCGCTATGAGTGCCGCGAGTTTCGCATCTTCGGGGGACACAGGCGTTGGCGATATCCGCTCTTGTACGACGCCTTCTTTACCATTTAAACCCATCCCCACCAATGTATTTTGAAAATCTGTCGTCTTTTGCTTCAGACCCTCCATAGCCTTTTCATAGTAGCTTCTCTGGGAATACAGAATGATCTCCTTCATTTTGTCATCGAAATTTTCCGGGCCGCAAAGTTTTAAATAGTCCCTCATAATATCGAACGTCAAAATATCCTTTGTTTCGTCATTTGTTTTTTCGGATGGCTTCAACATATTTCTTATCTCTCTTATCTTTTTTGGGTTAGTCACACCATCGGCATTAACCGCCGCAATAATAAGTCTTCTTTGCAATATATTTTCCGGCCCACTAATGGTTGCCATGAAATCTTCGAAGACTTTTTCCGATAGATATTTATTCAAAGAAACCCATTTTTCGGGCTGAGCGGGGTCAGATACTAAAATTTCCGGCGCTACATAATGCGGCGCAAAAGACGTGATTCTCGGGACAGCGAGGCCAGCGCTACGAAAGTAGGGGCCCACCACGGGTATCCTAACTATAATTCCAGCATAGCTTTCTTGGCCAGCATAATGCCTCACTTGTGGCCCTATTGTTTCTTCAAAATTGTCTTCCATCTTTACGAGCATGATCCCCTCTTTTTGAATTTCTCTCCATTCGGATTTAGTAATAGCTCTATAAAGATGTTCTCCATTAAACGCGATCTTTTTATATACCTCGATATCATTCTTAAATAACTCTTCAGCGCTTGCCCTAAATTCATCCAGGGAGTATCTCTTACCTTTATAAATTATATGGTCCACTTCTGGTGGTGCCGCCTTAAAATTATATTCAAGCTTTTTCTCAAAATATTTGT
>JBAZUO010000051.1:0-3565 GCA_041661345.1 Candidatus Omnitrophota bacterium
GCTTAAGCGACGCCCTGTTCGCGCAGTCGGCCAACTCAAACTTTGCCTTGTCGTACCACTGAGAAGTCTGATAATTATCTATGACCTTCTGAAATGCCTCCATCGCCTCTTCGTAGCTATCCATCTTTTTAAGAGCCAACCCGAGCTTAAACTGCGCCTCGTCCGCATACTTGCCGAACGGCGCGTTGTCTACGACCTTTTTGTATATCTCTACAGACCTGTCGAAAGGCGGCATTATATCGGCGCCCATGACCTTTGGATTTGGCTTGCCCATATAAAAGTCGGCTATCTTGACCTCCTTGCCGACTATCTCATCTACATTCTCTATGTGGGGATAATTGTCTATCGTCTTTTGGAAGTGCAAAAATGCGGTGTAGTACTTACGCTGTTTCTCATATGACAGGCCTACATGATATTGAGCCCTTGCCGCATACTCCGAGTATTCATAGCTCTTCGTAAGTTTTTCAAATTCTATCGCGGACCTCTTGTAGTCCTTTGCCTCATAAAAACCCATCGCCCAGTCATACTGCTCTTTCGGGCTGTCCTTGACCGCCCACTTAGGATTGATAAATTTTTTGGTCTGGGGAGTCCATATCCAATAGGCAAGCGCGTTCCCCGCAAAAATGAAAACGCATACAGCCGTTACCGCCGCGATAGATAATAGTGATATGTTCTTTTTCATAAGTGCTAATTATACCATTTTAATATAATGAGGTCAAAATAATAAGGCTGGGGTTATCGGATACATTCATGATCTTGGTGCGGTATTTTAGAGGCTTGCGTTAAGGGCTTCGTTGACGAAATTTGATATGAGGACTTTGTCTTCTTTTGACATATCGAGGAACTGATTCCCAAGCTCATACTGATCGCTTGATGGAATGCGCCTTATCCAGGCTACCTTCGATATCGCCTTTATAGGCTTAGACGCGGTCGGCAGGCTTATCTCTACAACAAGGCGGCATGCGAGCGAAATGAATTCACTCGTTTCAAAACAGACCCCGCTATCGCTGAGATTTTTAGTTAGAGACCCTACTGGAGATACCCCGGACTTACGTAAATTTTTATAATTAAGCGGCAACGTCGATTCTAACCTACCAGCTCTTCTTCTTTCCGCTGCTGTTTCGTTATTTTCCACCTGAATACACTCCTCCTTGTCTAGCAAAAATCAATAACCCTATTAATTGTTTAAAATATATCACATGTATTGGCGTTTGTCAAGGTAAAGTATCAAAAAGTTAGATATTTTTTCCTGTTTTCTTTATTTCCAGCCCGAGCCTACTTTTTGAGATAATTACAGCCCCATCCGAACTGGTATTAAATATTTTGGCGTCCGTCGACAAGAGCGCCGCCTCCGATTTCTCCGACGAGGATGCATACCGACTTTGAGCGGCGGAGCTGACAACTAAAACTTCCGGTGAGATCATGCTGAAAAATTTTTTCACCGTTCCTTCGTCGCCCATTCCTTGGGCGTGATGAGGAACTTTGACAATGTCAGAAATTAATTTATCTTTTTCGGAAATAAGGTCCTGCATTGTCTCCGCTGTAATATCGCCGCAATAGAGAACGCTCATACCGTCATCCTCAAATTTAAATACTAAAGAATTTTCATTATCTCCTTCTCTTTTCGCAAAGCTTCCGGGATTCATGATGCGCATGATGCTTTTGCCCATCACGACCTCATCCCCTTTCAGCGCTCTTATACGTTTGATCTTTTTTCTGCGCAGTATCTTTTCGTAAAGCCTGTAAACATTGCTGTTGGCGGGAGGCGCTATGCTTTCGATCACGCATCCGACCTTAAAATTTTCCAATACAAATATGAGGCCGCCGAGATGGTCTTCGTGATAATGAGATACGACCACAGCGTCAAGCCTGCGGATACCCTTATTCCAGAGATACGGCGCTACCACGGATCTTCCCGCGTCGAACCTCTCGCTATTCCCACCCGACCCGCCATCGACCAATACATTGTATCTGTCGGCGGTCCTTACGAAGCTCGAGTCACCCTGCCCTACATCCAGGAATGTGACTTCCGTATGTGTTCTACTGAGCGAGACTAAGAGATCCTTCCATGTTACAACATTCAGCACGATAAGGGCGGCTATCAATATGCGCTTCTTTTGAAATATCTTTCCGGCAACTCCTCCCCTCGCGGATACGACAATGGCAAAACAGAATACATAGTATAGGGCCGTGAGAAATACGCCAGGCGCCCGGACCCTGAAATACGCCAGCGGCAATTCCGCGAATAGATGGTTGGCAAAGAATACCGCCTGGGTTATCAGTTTTACAGTCATCGCCGCGATAAACGCGAACGGATTAGGTATAGCGCATATCGCGAGGAACGCGAACGACGCTGCCGTAAGCAGAGTGAGCGCCGGGACGATGACGAGGTTGGATATCATCGCGACCGGAGATACGATATTAAAGTAGAGCGCGACCAGAGGCGCCGTGCCGAGCCATGCCGCGCCGGACGCGGCTATGCCCGTCAGGATATAGCGCTTTGTCTTCGAGGTACTTTTTTTGATCGACTCGCTTTTCAACCCGAGATACGGTTCTATTATCGGAGTAAATATTATCATACTGCCGATGGAAATAAATGACAGCTGGAAACTCGGGTCAAACAACTCTTTAGGCGAGCATAAAAGTATGAGAAAAGCGGCAAGCGATAACGAATTTAATATATCCGAATCCCTGTCCGCGAGATACCCTATCGCAAATACCGCAAACATTATAACGGACCGCACCATGGGCGGATTGGCCCCGGCAAGTATCGCGTAAAAAGTCACCGCGATAAGCGTAAGGACGAGATTCGCCTTTTTCGGGATCCAGAATAACGCGAGAAGCCCGGCGATAATGCCGGCTATCAGGGTGATGTGAAGTCCGCTTATGGAAAGTATGTGCACGGTGCCGGTCTTGATAAATTCGTCCGTCAGGGACTGTCTTAGCCCCGACCTGTCGCCTATCAGGATAGACTCTATAAATCCCGAGCACGGCTGGGTGAGATACTTTTCTATTATTCCTTTTAGCGCGTGCCTTACTTTATATGCGGCCCTGACTATCGGGCTGCCTCCATAAGCTCCTTGGGTCTCGGCAAAGTATCCTTCTTTTACTTTCATGACCGCGCGGATATCCATCATCGCCAGATATTTCGAGTAGTCAAATAGGCCGGGGTTCGAAAGAGATGCCGGACGTTCAAGCGTACCTTCGATAAGCGCCCTCTCGCCGTATGAAAATCTCTTATATCCCTGGTAAAGATTCACCTTTACAAGGCCTGATGTCTTGTACCACTTGTCCGACTTCTTGATCTTATCAGATGAAACCACGAAGCTTGACTTGTCGGTCCCGTAAAAAGTCGTGGCGCTGACTGGGTCGTCGATCACCCTGCCCTCAAGAATGACCGAATGGTCATGCCTGTCCGCAAAATTTGAAATGTGGTCGGCGGGCAGGATATTTGCCGACTGATGTAGAGCGAAACCAAGCGAGGCCATCGCAAGATAAACTAAAACGACCGGCATTCCGGGTTTATTGCGTAATAAAAATGACGCGGCGAGAAGAATGATGGCAG
>JBAZUO010000052.1:0-3219 GCA_041661345.1 Candidatus Omnitrophota bacterium
TGTTGCAGGTAAAAGGTTCCATTGCTTCAAGAGTGAACGAATAAAATTTCAGGATTATCTTAGAGGCTTAACAGGTGAAGAAGCCGATATTTCATTTCTTCATTCCATGAGTATCAAAATAGATACTCCCCTAAAAGGCCGCATAAAAAAGCAGGATCTACCGAAGCCAGAGGAGCCAAAGAAAGAAGAGAGCATACAGTATAACTGCACTATGAGAGCGCCTAAGCATTATGTCCAGCTAATGTTTGATGATATGGCCGAGAGGATGGAGAATATTACCGAAATACTCGCTGAGGCAGCGCTTAACGCATATAAGAAAGAGCAACAAAAAGTAGCCCAAAATGGCGATAAATCGCCGATGTCCGGGTCAAGCCAGGCGGACATTCCTATCCCTAAATAGCTTAAGAAGTTGCGCCAATTTGAGCCAAAAATGACCGGACAAAACGGACATATTTTGAGCTGTATTTGTCCGCCTATTGTTCGATAACAACTGCTTACCAGTCCGAGAATCAGTGAGGGTTTCTATCTCTGATCCAGAAATTTTCTTGATGTAATAGGGCATTGCGGTTATAATAGGCCTGTTAGAATTGAGATATAATTTCCCGTAGGCTCACTGCCCACGGCTACCAAATTTTATGCAGCCTCTCTCAGGAAAATTTGATCCTGAGGAGGCTGTATTTTTTTGTATAGGCCGACGAAGGACCTAAAACAATTTGCGCATTAAGGATCCTTCAGCGCTACAATCCTCTACTCCGAAGTTCCGCTATGCGGGACGAAGGACCAAATCCCCAGAGAATAAACCCATCCAATAGGGGACCCCTAAATCCAAGTACTTGAGATCTCGGCAGTCCAATTTCTTATATTGTGAAAAATTTCACAATAAAGCTTGACAAACATGCTTAAAAATGTATAATAGAATAATTATTGTGAAAAAAGGAGCAATATGATTGCTAACAAAAACTGTATCATACGGCTATCCAGATATAAAAACGCGATCTATCGCTTGCGGGACTTAGGTTTTGTAAAAGTATTCTCTGAAAACCTGGCAGACGCTACAGGGGTCACCGCATCGCAGGTTAGAAAAGACTTCTCGATGTTCGGGATCACGGGAAATCGTAAAGGCGGGTATGAGATATCTTCGCTGATCGATAGATTAGGAGAGATCCTGGGAAAGAACAGGGTAGAGAAGGTAGTGATAGTGGGCTCGGGACATCTGGCGAGCGCGCTTATGCAGTATAAGGGATTCGAGAAAGAAGGGATCAAGATAGAAGCGGCTTTTGACATAGATCCCGAGAAGTTCGATAAGAATGCCGCCATTCCGGTGCTTCCCGCGGATGAATTGAAGGGTTTTGCGGCCGCTAATAATATAAAGGTAGGCATTTTGGCTGTGCCGGAGATAGCCGCCCAGCGGGCAGCGGACGCGATGTTCGATGCCGGCATTAAAGGTATAATGAATTTCGCGCCGATAAGGCTTAAGTCCCCGAACGATTGCACGATAAATAACGTTAATCTCGAGATAGAATTGGAGAACCTGATCTATTTCGTGAACATTATAGGGAAGAAAGAGATATGATAAAACCGATCGATATTTTAAAAAAGAAACGCTCTGAAGCCATGGACCGCATACATAGCAAACGATACCTGTCAGCTAAGCGCGTCAATATAGGTATGGCGACATGCGAGATAGCTGCAGGCTCGAAAGAGGTAATGGATGTATTTTTGCAGGCGGTCAAGTCCGGGCTGGGAGGCGTATGTATCTCCCAGAAAGGCTGCGCCGGCAGGTGTAACCTTGAACCTACAGTAGAAGTTATAGAAGATGGAAAGATCCCGGTCAAATATTGCAGTGTAACCCCGGATATGGCAAAGCAGATCATAGACAAGCATATAAAGGGCGGAGAAGCTATTAAGGAATGGGCGGTCGGCCAGGAATTCAAAGAGGCCTCATCCGGAGGAGATCATCTTTATAACCGGTTCTTGAACGTCTTCGGCGATGTAGACTTCTTTAAAAAACAGACGCGCATCGCGTTACGGAACTGCGGAGTTATCGATCCCGAAAGCATAGATGAATACCTGTCGGTAAGGGGATACGAAGCGCTTGCCAAAGCCCTCACGGACATGTCTCCTGCGCAGGTTGTAGCGGATATAAAAAAGTCAGGTCTGCGCGGCAGGGGCGGAGCCGGTTTCCCTACAGGAACAAAATGGGAACTTACCGCCCGGGAGAAGAGCGAAGAGAAGTTCGTCATATGTAACGCCGATGAGGGTGATCCCGGAGCTTTTATGGACAGGAGCACCATAGAGGGTGATCCGCATTCTGTAATAGAAGGTATTATTATCGGGGCTTATGCGGTAGGCGCCGGTAGAGGCATCATATATATCAGGGCCGAGTATCCTCTCGCTGTGAAGAGGCTTGAAATAGCGATAAGCCAGGCAAAAGAGCATGGCCTCATAGGAAAAAATATACTCAATTCAGATTTTAATTTCGATATAGAGATCCGTCTCGGAGCGGGCGCATTCGTATGCGGCGAAGAGACAGCCCTTATACATTCGATCGAGGGCCACCGCGGTATGCCGAGGCCCAGGCCGCCATTTCCTTCTGTCCAGGGATTATTCAATAAACCTACCCTGATAAATAACGTCGAGACGTGGGCGAATATCCCCTCCATTATAATAGACGGCGCGGAATGGTTCAGCTCCATAGGTACGAAAGGGAGTAAGGGCACGAAGGTATTCGCTCTGGCAGGCAAGATAAACAATACGGGCCTCGTGGAAGTGCCGATGGGTACCTCCTTGCGCCAGATCGTATACGATATCGGCGGCGGCGTTCCGAACGGCAAGAAGATAAAAGCCGTACAGACGGGCGGGCCGTCCGGAGGATGTCTCTCGGAAGAATATCTGGATACTTCAATAGATTACGAGTCACTCGCTAAGGCGGGTTCCATCATGGGTTCGGGAGGAATGATCATAATCGATGAAGACTCCTGCATGGTAAACATAGCAAAATTTTTCCTGGAGTTCACTCAGGGCGAGTCATGCGGCAAATGCACGCCGTGCAGAGAAGGAACCAAGCGCATGCTCGAGATATTGACCCGCATCACATGCGGTAAGGGTGAGGACGGAGATATCGCGAAGCTGGAACGGCTCGGCGCCATGATCAAGAAGGCCTCCCTCTGCGGGCTTGGGCAGTCGGCCCCGAATCCGGTCTTGAGCACGATAAAGAAT
>JBAZUO010000052.1:3229-3551 GCA_041661345.1 Candidatus Omnitrophota bacterium
GTGCCCGGCGCATTTTTGCGAAGAGCTTTTAGAATATGCGGTCGACGCTAAATGTGTGGGATGCGGCGCCTGTAAGAGGATATGCCCGGCCGGCGCAATAACAGGAGCGCCTAAGAGCAAGCATGATATAGATCAGGCGAAGTGCGTTAAATGCGGCGCCTGCTATAAGATATGTAAATTCAAAGCTATCACAAGGCAATAGGAGATACCAATGGCAAAGAAGATCAAGGTACACATAGACGGCAGGCCATATACAATAGAAGATGGCCAGACTATCATGCAGGCCGCCGACAAGCTCGGATATCATATCCCGAAACTTTGT
>JBAZUO010000053.1:0-1756 GCA_041661345.1 Candidatus Omnitrophota bacterium
CCGGCAGAAATGCTTCCATTCCTATATCGACCATCAGCCCGCCCTTTACTTTGCGCGTGGGCCTGCCTGTTATTACGTCGCCTTCCTTAGAAGTGGAGATGATTCTTTCCCATCCCTGCAGCTTGTCCGCTTTCTGCTTCGATATGCCCACGCAGCCGTGCTCGTCTTCCTTTGAATCCAGATATACTTCTATCTCATCTCCGATCTTAAGCTTTGAACGGTCGGAAAATTCCGACATGGATATTATGCCTTCGGACTTATAACCTATATCTACAACGACATCTTTGTTTCTTATCTCTATGATCCTGCCTTTTACTATCTGGCCTTCCTTTATATCTTTTATAGTAGCCTCATAGAGCAGGGCCATCTCATCCCTTTTCGAAATAACTGTGTCGGCATCGTCTTTCACGGGTTCCTCGGCCTTTGCCTTTTCTCCGGAAAAATCCTTTTGCGACTCCTCCTTTCCTGCGGTAGTCTCAAATTTATCGTCTTTTTTCTTCCAGAACATCTTTTGTTACCTGCCTTTCGTTTAGATTTTGTGCTTAAATATTTAGCGTCTAGGGTCTAGCGTCTAGCGTTTAGCGTTTAGTAAGGCTTTACTAGACGCTAGTCGCTAATCGCTATACGCTACATATCTTTCAGCTTTTGAACTACTTCGTTTACGATCCATCGCGGAGTTGACGCTCCGCTGACTATTCCGACGGATTTTCTGTTTTTTAACCACGCTTTCTTCAGCTCGCCGGCAGTTTCTATATGATAGGCCGAAGCACCGGCTTTTCTGCAAATATCATAAAGTCTCCGGGTATTTGCGCTATCTTTGCCGCCCACTACTATCATAGTACCGCTTTTCTTCGATAGCTCTTCCGTTGCCCTCTGTCTCATATCGGCATCACGGCAGATAGTATTGAATACACTTATCTCTTTAAAATCTTTCTTAAATAATTCGGATAAAATAGCCCTGAAGCTCTTATTGGCCTGGGTTGTCTGCGCTAACACGCCGAGCTTGCCGGTTCCGCTCCTGAATTTTCTGGCCTCACCTATATCGCTTATTACTACAGCCTTATTTCCTGCGAATTTCTTAAGGGACTGGACTTCAGGATGCCCCTTGTCGCCGATTATCACCACTTTATAGCCTTTGCTGGATAATTCCCCCGCTATTTTCTGCGCATTCTTTACAAAGGGGCATGTAGCATTGGCTATGGCTATCCGATTTCTTATACCCTTGAGGCGGTCAGGATACACGCCGTGGGAACATATGACTACCGTTCCGCTTTTGATATCCTTAAGATTACCCTTTAATACTTTCAGCCCTTTTTTCGCCAAGCGCTTCACTACTTCTTTATTATGAATTATCGCATCTAACGAGTAAACCGGTTTTGTGCCATTTTTCAGAGTATCTTCGGCTATCCGTATAGCTCGTTTTACACCAAAACAAAAATCGGAAAAATCTGAAACAAATATTTTACGCATCGTATTTTTCTTTAAGTGCCTTTATCTCGTCCATTATCTGGCGGCTTACTTCTTTGTAACCTTCATCCTTACTGACTCCCGTCGGCAGACGATAGACTTTCGGCTTTCCGTAATAAACTCTGACAGGATGCCTTACTATGCGGCGTGCGCCTTTAGGGAACGCTATATTGGTTCCTTCTACATAAACAGGCACGACCGGCAGATTATGTTTAATAGCGAGATACGCCACGCCCGGTTCGGGTTCCAGGAAAGATTTGCCATCTCCCCGCGTACCTTCCGGAAAAAT
>JBAZUO010000053.1:1766-2065 GCA_041661345.1 Candidatus Omnitrophota bacterium
CAATATGGGGGACCCCTTCTTTATTAAACCTATGACATCGCGCATCCCCTTGGCAGGCGCTTCCCTGTCAAGGCATATGATCCTTAACTTGGGCATATACCAGCCCCAGAACCTGCCTTCGAACAATTCCTTCTTCCCTATATAATTCATCTTCCCCTTGATAAACGCGCCCGTGACTATTGGGTCAAGATGGCTTACATGGTTGCATGCTACTATATAGGAACCTTTTTTCGGCAGATTCTCCATGCCGTATGACTTATGATCAAAAAGTATCCTGCTGATTATTCTGAGAAGAAAAC
>JBAZUO010000053.1:2095-3534 GCA_041661345.1 Candidatus Omnitrophota bacterium
TAATATCCTGTCGACCACTTCTGGTATAGTCAATTTAGTCGTATCTATCAGAATAGCGTCGTCTGCTTTCTTAAGCGGTCCCACTGAACGCTCTTCGTCCGATTTATCGCGAGCTGCAACGTCTTTTTTTACTTCTTCAATAGCTATATCGGGAGTTTTTACAATGAGTTCTTTATATCTCCGCTTTACCCTCTCATCAATGCCCGCATCCAGATATATTTTTACATCAGCATCCGGAAAAACTACCGTACCAATGTCGCGGCCTTCCAAAACAGCGCCTTTTCCGGAAGCCGCTCTTCGCTGGAGATTGACCATTTCCCGTCTAACGCCGCTGATACAGGCAACATGTTTAACCTTATTGGTAATAAACGGTGTGCGTATTTCTTCCGAGACATCTTCTCCGTCGAGCTTTACGGATAATTTAAAATCTTTATCTGTATGAAGGCGAATCTCTGTGTTTTTTGCAAGGTCTACCAGGGCTTTACTATCAGCAAAATCAATATTTTTTTTAACCGCCTTAAGAGTAAGGGCCCGATACATGGCTCCCGTATCGACATAAATCAGTCCTAACTTCTTTGCGACTTCTTATGCTACCGTGCTTTTACCGCTGCCGGCGGGCCCGTCAATGGCTATTACGAATCTATCTTTCATTGGATATTAATTTGTCGCGCTTTTCCTTGGCGCCGCGTAATAGTTTCCTCAGATGATCTTTCCTGCCACAAGCGATTTCATTTCCGATGCGCTTTAGCTCTTTCAAATAAATCTTTATATCATTGCCGACATTACGGCGATTTTCTACCAGAATGGAAGCCCAGAGGTCCGGGTCACTTGATGCGATACGAGTCGTATCTTTAAGGCCCGTAGCCGCAAACCGCACTGATAAAGGCCTTACCGCAGCCGAAAGCGCATATGCCACTGCATGCGGCAGATGGCTGACATTGCTTATTTCTTTATCATGTTCAGCCGGAGACAGAATATATATTTTCGCGCCTAATTTCTTCCAGAAATCAGAAACTGCTGCGAGCGCCTTCTTATCCGTCTTCCCCGTCTTAGTCAATATGCACACTGCGCCTTTAAATAAATTGACGTCCGCTTTTTCTACTCCTCGCTGTTCGGAGCCGGCCATGGGATGCGTCCCTACAAAAACTCCTCTTCGGCCGATAATTCTTTCTGCTTTATCTACTATGCCCTGTTTAACACTGGCTACATCTATGACGATGCAACCCTTCTTCAGGCTATGAGATAGTTCTTTCAGGGTACTGATTACTTTATCTACCGGCGTGGCTAACACTACCATATCGGAATTTATAACTGATTTTTTAAGATCAAGCGTTCCCGAATCTATTGCTTTACGCCTAAGCGCTTTTCTAAGGCTGTCTTTGTGCGCAGTAACGCCTATGATTCGTGCAGCCAATTTATGCTTCTTGGCCGCCAATCCG
>JBAZUO010000054.1:0-3350 GCA_041661345.1 Candidatus Omnitrophota bacterium
GGTATAGACGGTTTGAGAACACTGCTTATAGATCTCCTCAAACGCGGTCATGTCACCGCTTGCGGCAGCTTCTATAGTACTTTTTGCCATCTCTCGCATATGAATTCCTTTATCATACTATTAGACAGCGGATCCTGTGGAAAAGTTCCATTTTTTTTAAAAGCATGGTCATCTATGATAATATAACAAAAACCCTCATCTATTTCATCCAATAAAATAGTTCTTGACAAGATCGCCACTTCATCGTATTATCTAGATAATACGATGAAGGAGAATATTCAATGTCTGTCGATTATGAGAAGGAAAGCGGTATGTTAAAAGCGCTTGCCCATCCCGTCAGGTTAAGGATGGTAGAAGGGCTTATAAATCATGAGTGTAACGTCGATAGGATCGTAAAAGCTTTAAAGATCCCGCAGTCTACCGCTTCTCAACATCTTGCGCTCTTAAAAAGCAGGGGTATAGTAAGACCTAGAAAAGAAGGCGTGAAGACGTGCTATTGTGTGGTTGACCCCAGGATAGTAGAGTTATTCAAGGTGCTTAAAAAATGACCGCTCCCGCGACATTCATAATAAAGGAGGTATGTTATGAGCGTAGATAAGGCTAAAGCGCATTATACCGGAAAGAACCAGTCGAAGAGGTTAAATTGTGCCCAGGCGATAATAGCTTCGTATATGGATAAGTTCGCCATGGATGAAAAGACGATCAACGTATTCGGGTCCTATGGCGGAGGCAAGGCTCCAGGCGGGGAATGCGGAGCCCTGTATGCAGCGAAATTCATGCTGAAAGATAAACACCCGGACAAGATCAAAGATTGCGAAGCGGCCTTTTCGTCTTTTGCCGGATCGACCAAATGTAAAGAGATCAGGACGCTTAAGAAGCTTCCGTGCCTGGGATGTGTCGAGAAGGCGGCGGAATTCATTGATACGATCAAATAGGGAAGAGGGCTGATAACATGTTATCTCTGTTAACAGGGCTATTGAATGAAATCTGGCGGACTTTTAATGACGCCGCTTTCTATATAATTACCGGTGTCGTTGTCGCGGGCCTGATCCAGGCATTTGTAGACTCCGCCGCGATCGCAAAAAAGCTCGGTAAACCCAACTTCGGGTCCGTTCTTTTAGCCGCGCTTATAGGGGTGCCGCTGCCGCTATGTTCGTGCGGGGTGATACCGACGGCTATATCTTTAAGGAAGAGCGGCGCTTCCAAGGGTTCAACGCTCTCCTTTTTGATCTCTGCGCCCGAAACAGGGGTAAATTCGATCGCGATATCATACGCTATGTTAGATCCTTTAATGACGATATTCAGGCCGCTCTCCGCTTTTATCACTGCGATCGTGGCGGGGATAGGTGAAAATCTATTTGGGAAAAATGAAGAAGCCGCGTATACTGAAAAAGCAGCTGAATGTAAACACTGTCAGATGGAAGCAGCGCAAAATTCCGCAAAGCGCTCTTTTCTTCAAAAACTGAAATATGGAATGAAGTACGCGTTTGTGGACCTGATGGGCGATATTACAAAATGGCTTATCATAGGCATAGTGGTCGGCGGGATGATATCGTATTTTGCTCCGCCGGACCTGGTAAGTAAATTTCTTGGGGCGGACATTAAAGCCATGTTTTTGATGCTGCTTATAGGCATACCGCTTTATATATGCGCTAGCGCTTCAACGCCTATAGCCGCCGCGCTGATAGCCAAAGGCATGAGTCCCGGAGTGGCCCTGGTATTTCTTCTCGCAGGTCCAGCAACAAATTTGGCAGGCATACTGGCCGTCAATAAATTCCTGGGGAAAAGATCCGTGATCATTTATCTATTCTCTATAGCGGTCTGTTCCGTATTATTAGGATTACTGCTTAATTATATTTATCAGGCCTCAGGCATCAATATAAAGACTATTCTCGGGCACGCATGCGATATGCAGCCAGATCATATCAAGACGGTCTCTGCCGTAGCGCTGGCGTTATCAATGGCCTATTCTTTATGGCGCACAAGAAGGAAGATCTGCTCTGCATAAAATAGGTAAGATAGTTTTTTGTTGAAATTTAATATCGACCTGTTAATATAAAACCATACAGGAAGAAAATATGAGAACAAAACCGTTCATAGTGATCGTTTCTGTATTTATAGCAGTCTCCTTCTCGAGTTTTTCTTCATCATGTTATGCCGATGAAGCGCTTCCATTAAAACCGCTCGGCTTTAACGAATTCTATCAAAAAGTACTGGCGTATTACCCGAAATTGAAACAGCAGGGCTCAAACGTCGAAATAGCGATCGCCCGGAAATTCCAGGCGCAGGCGGGGTTCCTGCCGAGGATCCAGGCCCTTGCGTCGATGGCTACCGGTAATGACCAGGTCTATGTCTTCGGAACGCTTTTAAAACAGCGCGCCTTTACCCAAAGCGACTTCGAGCTGCACCGACTCAACAATCCGGCCTCGCGTACCAACTATAACATAGGCGTCCATGCTGAAATGCCGCTTTTTGACGCCCTTCAAACTATATATAAGGTAAAAGAGGCAAAGCATATGGTGGAATCGGCGCGATATGACGAAGCGTTTTCAAGGATGGAAGCCCTTCTCGTTGCGTCGGATGCTTATTCTCATACGCTGGCAGTAGAGAAGCTGCTGGATGTGGTAGAGGGGTCCTGCAAGAACTCCGAGGCGGATATCAAACAGGCCGAAGAATTAAAAGACAAAGGTATGGTGCTGGGCGCCGATTTTTATGCCGCTAAAGTTATCTTGGGCAGTTTGCGTAATATCAGGAATGAGCTCCGGGGACAAAAAGAGAGCATGCATGCGCTCCTTAATATATTGATGGGAGAAGATCCTCTCGGCGCCATAGAGCTTGTCGATACTATTCAGGAGGGCGCGGCCGATAAAAAGGATCTAAAAGAATGGCTATCCGAAGCTTATAGGTCACGGCCGGACCTTCTTTCTATAAAAGAAGCTGTGTATGCCCAGGAGGCGGTTGTGTCCAGGGAGCGCGCAAGCATACTGCCCAATATCAGCGCGTTCGGCGACCTGAACGAAAATACTCAGAATTTCGATACTGGCGGCGGAAGTTTCGCTGTCGGCATTAAAGGGAGTATCGACATATTCGATCCGGCCTACTCTTCCCGGATAAAGATCGCCAGGGAGTCCCTAAAAAAACTTGAGTACGATAAAAATATAGCGAAAGATTCTATAACGAAGGACATAACCGACGAGTACTCACGGTTTGGATCGATACAGGCAAACCTCCCGATCTTACATGAAATGGCCGGTGATTCAGGCCAGGCCGTAGATCTGACACTGCCTCTTTACAGAGAAGGCAGGAAATCTATCGCAGACCTTCTTGGCATGAGACAAGGTAATATAGCG
>JBAZUO010000055.1:0-3237 GCA_041661345.1 Candidatus Omnitrophota bacterium
CTTAAGAAATCTGAATCAGATATATCTCTTGTTGAAAGAATTAATCGAGCTGCATCAATATGAGCATTAGGTCCAACATTGATACCATTGACATTCACTAAAACAAAAAGCCCATTACAAGTGAGGGAGCCATATATGTTACTCATTGAACTTCCGGTTACTCTATTTAATATTTGAGAGCTTGCA
This sequence comes from Candidatus Omnitrophota bacterium, assembly GCA_041661345.1. GTDB lineage: Bacteria > Omnitrophota > Gorgyraeia > 2-01-FULL-45-10 > 2-01-FULL-45-10 > JAPLMI01. The sequence continues at coordinate 187 of JBAZUO010000055.1, forward strand.
TCAGGAAGCATTACGTTTAAAGATTCATTTTCATTGATGTTGAAAGAGGAGTAGTTGATGATGGCGTTGTTACTTGCGTTGATGGTCATATTAGTTCCGGACTCATCAACAGTGATAGTTGCAGTGCCTTCTTTGATCTCATCAACAGTTGGCAGGGCAAAAGAGAACGAAGCGCTTGATAATAGTATCAGCGCTATCATTATTACTACATTCAGTTCTCTTTTGGATTTTGGGATCATTTTAGCCACCTGTTTGTTTCCTTAATTCTAATATAAGTATACTGTATAATACCTTATAAGTCAAGGTGCATAATGATATTTTGTGCAATTGTGCAAAAGACTTGTTTTTTACCGACGAAAATGCTATTTTTTTACACTTTTATCATTTGACTATTTTTTTGTTTCTATCCTTGACAATAGTGATTCTATAGGGTATATACTATATTAATAACAATTTATTACATAGGCGACCTTAATGATATTGATATTCTTTTTATATGGATTATCTTTTTTCATCATTGGCCTTTCCATAATCATATATCCAAAAAAAAGCAGCACGTTCAAATTGACTAGTGAACTTTGGCTGATCGCTCTTTTCGGTCTGCTTCACGGTATCAATGAGTGGATCGAGATGTTCATGATGATCGCGAGTTCAGATCGATCCGCAGTTTCGATGCTTCAAATTTTCCGCGCTATAACCCTTCCTCTTTCGTTCTTTTTTCTTCTTCAATTCGCAGCCAATATGATGTGTGATAAAAAGTTTAAGTTCCTGAAACTGCTGCCTTCTGCTCTATTTATATTTTGTATCGCAGCTATCTTTACTACACGCGAAAAATTCTTAATGGAAGACATTTATTCGCGGTATCTTCTCGCTATACCCGGAATATTTTTGACCTCTTATGCTTTAATACTTCAAGTGCCCGAATTCGGCGCCAAGAATCTTGAGAGGGTCAGAAAGAACCTGAAATTGGCGGCATCATCGTTCTTCTTTTACGGTTTATTTGCAGGGTTTATAGTGCCGCGCGCGGATTTTTTTCCTGCCTCAGTTATCAATTACGAAACTTTCTACTCCCTCGTGGGCGTTCATATACAGGTCTTTCGCGCTATAACTGCTTTTATAGCGGCATTCAGCCTGACAAAGATATTATTCATATTCGATATCGAAACAGACATGAAGATCCAGAAGCTTGTTGTGAATCTCAGCAATGCCAAGAGCATCATGGAACGGGATATAGAAGCGCGTGAGAAGATAGAAGTGGCGCTGCGCGAAAGCGAAAAAAAATACCGTGACCTTATAGAAAACTCGAGAGAAGGCATATGGGTGCTTGACAGGCATTCCTTTACCACCTTTATAAACCCTTCAATGGCCAGGATGCTGGGATATAAGGCCGAGGAGATGATAGGCAGACACTTCTTTTCTTTCATGGATGAAGAAGGGATAAAGAACTGCAGGGAGGACCTGGAGGCGTGCAGGCGCGGTATAAGGGATCAGCATGAATTCCAGTTCATCACCAAGGCCGGTACGCGCCTATTCGCGGATATAGACATATCGCCTCTTGCCGATGAAGATGGTGATTACGCTGGAGCTGCCGTGAGCATAATGGATATCACGGAACGCAAGTTTGCCGAGGAAGCCCTGATAGCGAGCGAAGAAAGATACCGCTCGCTGGTAGATAACCTCGCCATAGGAGTTTTCAGGATCACGGCCGATCTTGACGGAAAGTTCATCCATTCGAACTTAACAGGCGCAAGGATATTGGGCTATGATTCCATAGAAGACTTTTTAAAGCTGCCCGTATCGGCGCATTTCCTGGACCCGGCCGAACAGCAGCAGCTCATATCACAGGTGGTACAGAAAGGCTTTATAAAAGATGAGGAAGTCCGGCTCAAGAAGAAGAATGGCGCTCTCATATGGTGCTCGATCACGGCAAGGGTCCAGTTCGATGAAGACGGCAGTGTCCAATATATAGACGGTGTCATGGAGGATATTACTGAGCGTAAACTTATAGAGAATGCCAGGACACGCCTGGCGACCATAATCGAAGCGACGAGCGACTGCGCGTTCATAGTCGATATGGAAGGTAAGGTCCAGTACATGAACCGCGCTATGAGGGATAAGCTCGGTATAAAAGAGGATGCCAAGGTCTCTCATACAAAGATGCTCGATTATTATCCCGCATGGGCCGGGTCCGTTGTCACGGAGAAGGCGCTTCCGATAGCGATGCGGATGGGTGTCTGGAGCGGTGAGAGCGCTATGAAGCTTCCGGACGGCCGCGAGATATCGGTCTCTCAGGTAGTAATAGCCCATAAGGTGCAGTATGGCAGCGTAGATTTTTTCGCTTCGGTCATGAGGGACATTACTGAGATAAAGCAGGCTGAAAAACAGCTTGAAACGCAGCTTATATTTTTACAGAGGCTTATAGATTCGATACCGAACCCCATATTTTTTAAAGACATGAGCGGTATATACAGAGGGTGCAATACTGCCTTCGAAAAATTTGCAGGGTATCCTAAGAGCGATATCGTAGGGAAGAGCATTGCAGATATTTTTCCAAAGGAAGCCGCCAGCGTGTATCTGGCTAAAGACGAAGAGCTTCTCGCTGATCCGGGAGTACAGATATACGAAAAGTCTGTTCAATACCCCGACGGCACTATGCACGATGTCGTATTCAGCAAGGCGACGTATGCGGATACAGAAGGTAAGGTCACAGGTATAGTAGGCGCTATCATGGATATAACGGAGCGCAAGCGCGCCGAAGAGGCCTTGAAGCAGACATACCTTGAACTGAAGGCGGCGCAGCATAACCTTGTCCAGTCGGAGAAACTGGCGGCTCTGGGCAGGTTCTCGGCCGGGATCGCGCATGAGATAAAGAACCCTCTCGGTATCATTCTTGGAGGCATGGAATTTTTAGGAAGCGAACTCGAAGGCTGCGATGACGAGATACGCATAGCTATCGAAAAGATAAAAGAGGCGACGCTGAAAGCGGATACCGTTCTGCACGACCTTTTGAAATTCGCAAGGCCTTCGGCTCTGAAGAAGGAGAAGACGAAT
>JBAZUO010000056.1:0-2261 GCA_041661345.1 Candidatus Omnitrophota bacterium
GCCTGATACGATACTGTAACGCGCCTATATAATAAGGTACGTTATTCGCAGGGATCGCGTGGATAGCGTCCCTGTGAGTTGTCGGTCCATTGAATTTTGTCGGATCGGCAAGCGGCGCATATCCAAGCCCACGATTACTCTCTGAAGTGCCCGGCATTATACCCGGCATACCCCGTCCAGACTCTACCATATTAAACTCCTCTCCCCTCATGTATATGGTGGGGAAGAAGAATTGCGGATCGTACCAAGGGAAATGGCCTCTTGCAAAAAGTTTATAGGCAGCAGGATCATTCTTAGCGGATTTTAACCAGTCTATTGTGTACTGTAGGTAATCGTCAATATTTAAAGTTACTGTCTGGGCCGTCTGGGCATCCTGGGGTTCGCTCAACGGAGCCTGAACGGAGAATGTCGTTATCTCTTCCCATACATCGGCAGGCAAAATAGCTTTATTGTTGTCCTGTACCATTTTAAGGCGATCTCGTATCCCCTCAAGGGTTTTTGTTAAATCATCTATAACGCCACCTGCGATATCGCTACGCGTCTGTAATCCAAAAAATTTCTTCACCCTTCCAGCAAACGGCATTTTTGGTGAATCGAGAATATCTTTTACCGCTTCGAGCAGTATAAAGCGGATAAAGTAGCTGCCTAATAACATAAGAGCCAGGCCTGCCGCAAATACCCAAACAGTTCCTACGCTGCTATCGAAATATCCTCGAACGATAAACCCAAAGAATCCATAGGCCAGCATTATGACACCCGCAACCTTTGATAATCCAGTAAGCGGATATTTAGGGAACTTTAAGTTTTGCGGAGAGATGGTAAAATCCCTGGGTGCATAGCGCCTGAATGCGGATTTATTAAAAAATTCTATGCCCTTCTCTTTATTATTCATTTCCTCCAATGATAAGAGAACTTCATAGGCCCTGTTTGCGGCGTATTTAGCAACGTATTTTTGCGCAAATGATTCATTTGGATCAAAAGTTACCAACGCTACCACAGTATCACCGAGCTCATTCCGGAGATCGAGCAGAACATCCTGATAGTTTGCAGGCGTAACAACTATTGGGTTACCAGCAGCATCTTTTAAAGCATCGGGAAGAGCGATCTCCTTTTCTATTAATTTTGCTATCCATACATTAAATATATTAATTAAAGGATGCACCTTAGCCTTATCCTTAGGGTCAAATTGACCATCCATATCCCCGAGAGTTATCCTGATTGCCAATTTATACCGTTCTGGATCAAGCTTGCGAGACGCTTCCCACAATGCATCATCTATATCAAACGACATTTTGCTTATTTTATCCATTACTGGAAGCAGATTAACGGCTGGGGCTGACGCCGCAACAGCCGCTTTTTGTTCAGGCGCAGCCGCAGTTTTTTGTTCAGGCGCAGCCGCTTTTTCTGTTTTAGGCGCTTCCTTGGCAGCCTCTGCAGGCTGGGCCGCTCCTTCTTCTGTGGGCTGAACAGCTTCTTCTACTGCCGGAGGAGCCATGGGCTGAGGAGGCACGCCTTCTTTAGCCCTTTTCTCTTTTTTGCCTCTGGCCCTTTTCACAAGTGCCATCATCGATGCCATAATACCGGCAATACCTAGCATAACAAGCAGCATCTTCCCATATTCGATCGACTTAGTAACAAAGATATTCATTCCCATCTTCTTTTCGACCTGTTCGTAAGATTGCCCTTTCATGAGGTCAGCCTGAGCATTCATGACATCTCTTATCTCGCCCTGGCTCAGGCCATTCCTTATCATATGCTCAGCAAAGAAGAAGGCCTGCCTCGTGAAAAGCACCGTTTTGCCGCTGGCATCAGCCATTCTATAACTGTCAATACTCTCCAGGTAATTTTTGAACTCAGGCGTAGATGCTATAAAACGAGTTGCTTTTGTGAACTCATCAAAATCAAAACCTTCTTCTTTGAGTGTGGCGCGATGGAACATGTGCCCGAACGTTTCCATGTTCCTATCCGCAAAATCAAGGGTTATGCCCTGATCGCGCGCACCGTTTACCAAAGCATCTTTAAGGGATGATAATTTCGTATAAAACTCTCTTTGCGCAGCTGCATCGAGCTTATCGATACGCGCCTTCCAGAAGAAGGTGGTGAAGAAATGATTGGTTGGTATGGAATCTATCGCTGCCTGTTGTCCATAAAGAATGCCCGCAAATTCCTTCCCTATGAATTCCTGGATAGGAATCGCGGTACCAAGCTCCTCGATCTTGCCATCCGCTATTTTTGAACCTTTTCTTATGCCGACCACAACT
>JBAZUO010000056.1:2271-3228 GCA_041661345.1 Candidatus Omnitrophota bacterium
AGATCGTTTGGCCGATAAGCTATTGTGTAGCCGTCAGCAACTCCATCTCTATACGCTTTATATATCAATCCGTTTTGATATCCGAGTGTAGCAACAAGTTTGCTTTTTGCGGTATTGATGGATGGTACAGCCTGATCCGTATCAAAACTTATGCCTTTCACCTTTTCAAAAGAAAGTTCTCCTTCCCACTGTTCGCGCGGGAAATGTACTAGCGTGTATCCGCCCTCTCCGTCAGGAATCCTAACGGTATCAAGCTCATTCATGACAAGTATGTCTACAGGCTTTCCTTCCATTGAATCTGTAACAATATAGGTCATCATCCGGAAGTTATCGTAATAGAATTTTGTCCTCTCGATTACTTTACCGGTAGCGCGGCTCATGACCTCTTTCATGATCGGCCTCTTGCTCGAGAATACACCATCTTCTATCATGGCGCCGTAGCTGTAAGTGACTTCACGGTCAGGGTATGTCTCTTTAAGGAGCTGCCAGTCCCGCTCATCAACCGTGGCATCCTTCACGCGGAAGACATAGTAGAGCTTGGTGTGAGCGAGAGTGCCGTTCACATAGAGCTCTTCCTTCATCTCAGAGGTACCGATGTTGTAGCTGTATATCGTCTTACGGCCGGTCTGGGTCTCGTCGATCGTCTTATAAATTATCTTGTTGAATGCGTCCGCGACCTCTATCTCTTTAGTCACAAGGACTTCTTTGCCATCCGGCGAATACTCCCTGGTCTCGACATAATATGAGCCATCCGGCACAATGACTCCTGCGGGGAGCTGGATATCTCCCTGGTGATACGGTTTTGTTTTGCGTTCCTTGGCAATGTGGGGTTTGCCGTCGGAATCATAGATATGCTTTATCGTGTATATGGGCACTCCGTTCTCATTGTAGACGATGACCGTCCTCGACAGGATCTTGTTATCCGGAGTATAAGTAGTGGTCGTGTCAACCTTGCCG
>JBAZUO010000057.1:0-3115 GCA_041661345.1 Candidatus Omnitrophota bacterium
TCAACGGCACGCGACTCTCCTTTTGTGGTGATTTGCCCATATATGCTATTTATTAGCCAATCTTCCCTTTTTTCTATTTTCCTCGCCCGCTATCCACTTATCAATCGCACTTTTTCTAAATCTCAGCTGTTTACCTACTTTAAAAGAAGGTATCTTGCCTGCTTCTGACAGCTTGTAAAGGGTGCTTTTGGGTATCTTTAGATACCCTGATAATTCGTTTAGGTCAAATATCTCGCTCATATGCTTCAACCTCTCGTTTAACCGTTTTTATCGGGTTTTAACCGTAAACGAAAGTATACTGCGTAATCCGCTGATACTGTCCACCCATTCCGCTACACACTGTCCAGCTAATCCGCTCTATGCTGGCCACTTCTCGGAGCGTAGCGACGCTTGCTTTTTTATTATATCAAAGAACATATTTGGTTAGTATGCTTTTTTTAAAGAATCTATAGCAGTAGTAGTTTTTTTCTTTTTTGCTTCTTTTTTCTTTTTGTTAATTCTGTGGATAATGTGCATAAAAATTCGTTTACCCTTCATTTTTTCCGGAGAGCCTTTCCGCTTTTACCCTTCTCATGGAACCGCCCGTTAACTGTATTTTATAAGAGCTGTGGATTACCCTGTCAAGGATGGCATCGGCTAGCGTAGGGTTTCCTATGGCCTCATGCCAGTGATCTATTGGCAGCTGGCTTGTTATTATTGTAGAGCGGATGTTGTGTCTATCCTCAAGTATCTCAAGCATGTCCGTTCTCTCATGGTCCGTTAATACGGTCAGTCCCCAGTCGTCTATGATAAGAAGATCTTGTCTCGCGATAGAGTTCATAAGCCGTGAATACCGCCCGTCTCCTTTCGCGAGCGCCAGGTTCTCAAACAGGCGTGCCGCTCTAAAGTAAAGGACCCTGTGCCCCTCAAGGCACGCCTTATGGCCAAGGGCGCATGCTATAAAGCTCTTTCCCGCCCCGCATGGACCCGTAAGAAGGATATTAAGGCGCTCCTTAAGCCACTTGCATCGCTCAAGCGACTTCATCAGATCTTTATCAAGCCCTCTTTTCTGCCGGTAGTCTATATCTTCCATAGAGGCCTGCTGCCTGAGTTTCGCCGTTTTAAGGCGGGATACCAGTCGCCGGTTTTCCTGTTCGGTAAATTCTCTGTCCACGAGAAGGCCTATCCTTTCTTCAAAGCTTAAAGCATCGCAGTTTTGCGTTTTTCTTTGCTCTTCTAAGGACTTTGCCATTCCATAAAGCTTTAAAGCCATTAACTTCTCCTCGGTAGGGTAGGTCAGCATCTTTTCTTCTCCTTTTGGTTAGTTGTTAAGGCTTTTCGCAAAATATTCGCCGCCTCTTATGTTTTCATGGAGGACGACCGGCTGGGACGCTTTATCGGGTAACGGATTTTTATCCAGTCCATTCTTTAATATGCTTTCTATGCTTTTATACCCGCATCCTCTTATAGCGACAGCCCTTTTACAGGCCGCCTCTAGCCGTTCCGGTGAATATCTCTTTGATAGCCTTAGGATGCCAAGGCATGAACGATAACCTTGTTCGGGATATCCGCGGGCATTGAGTATAGTTTCAACGACAACGGCTACGGATACTCCTATGGTTTTAGCCCAGTTGATTATCCTTGAAGGGCTCCATTCCAGATATTCCCTATGGCTTTTTGGCATATGCTCATTTATGGTGCTATGCCGGCCTCTTACGTCGTCTCTTACATGGCTTGCCACGCGATTTCCTCTGAAGAAGATCTCAACCGTATGAGCCGTGTATCTTACATCCATCTCTTGCCGCGACAGAGGATACGGTACGCTGTAGTAATGTCCGTTTACGTCGATATGGTAATCGATGTTTACGGTTGATTTCTTCCACTCGGCGAAGATATAGGGAGCCTCGGGCAGCTTCATAAGAGCGGGTTTTTCTATTTTTTCAAACCACTCTTTACGACACCCCGCCAGCTTCTTGAACGGCTTTTCGTTGAGCTTGATGAGAAGCTCTCTTATGGCCTCGTTAAGCTCTGTAAGACTAAAGAATTTCCTGTTACGAAGAGAGGCCAGTATCCATCTCTCCACTATCTGGACTCCCACCTCGGCCTTGGCTTTATCTTTGGGCTTTCCGGCGCGGGCGGGCATGATTACCGTGCCGTAGTGAACGGCCATATCGTGATAAGTGGGGTTTATATCGGGCTCGTATCTCGACGCTTTGGATACGCCGGACTTGAGATTATCCGGTATAACCGCTCCCGTGACGCCGCCGAAATACTCAAAAGTTCTTACGTGTGATCCGATCCAATTCGGGAGGGACTGGTCGTATGTCGCCTCGGAATAGGTGTAATTACTGGCTCCCAGTACGGCGACAAATACTTGAGCCTGTCTTATCGCGCCTGTCAGGCGATCATAGACAGGGACCGTATGCCCGGCATAGTCTACGAACATCTTTTCACCGGCCTTATGGACCTGATACATGGTCGGACTTAATTTTTCTTTCCATCGCCTGTAGTGTTCCGAGAACTGGGTATGCTGATAACCATCCGGATAGACGTTTTTATACTCCTGCCATAGAAGCTCCAGGGTAACGCCTTTCTTCCTGAGCTCGGCGTATATGTAGTTCCAGTCAGGCTCCGGATAAACCTTTTTTTGCGGAGGCACTTTGTCCTTTTCCAGGAAGCTTAGAAGTACGGAGTCATCCATATCTTTGGCTTTATCGTATGTAAGCCCTGCCTTCCCGGCCAGCGTGATATACTTTGCCACTGTCGCGTGGGATACGCATAAGCTTCGAGCGATTTCCCTGTTAGACCATGACCGAGTCAGGCCTAAGCGCAATATCTCCATTATTTTACGCATGCTTATCTCTCTTTTCTTTTTCCTCTTTGCCATTGGCATTCCTTTCTCCGGTTAATATTCACAACACTATAACTTAGAGAAAGATTGTGTCAGATAGCAATGGAGTTATCTACCTTAAAAATATGAAGTTTTTGTAATAACAGATATGCGAGGCTAACGCTTAAGAGGTGGACAAAGCCGAGCGGAACAGGTGGACAGGATCAACCGGAATGAGTGGACAGAGTCGAGTGGAATGAGTGGTCAAGGTAGTCCGGAATACGCACTCGATTTAATAAAGCGTAA
>JBAZUO010000058.1:0-3092 GCA_041661345.1 Candidatus Omnitrophota bacterium
AAAAAGACAAACTATTGGATGAGGTATCTTTTTAGGGACACGTCTGGGATACAATAAGGGACGGATCTGGGATTACCGCCAGAACCGTCCCTTAATCCTAATAAATTTTGCCATCAAGCGGTACTAGGTCACGAAGTGACACGTATTTAAAAGGATAAGCTACACAAGAGAAGGAAAAAGTTTTTCCTTCTCTTGTGGTAAAGATGCTTCTATTATTTAGGTTGGTGGTTCAAAAGGAAGGGGGTGACAATGAGCGAGCAATACCGTCCAGATGCTGTTGTGAGCGAATGCCAAGAGGGGGAAACCCTTGGTTTCCCCCTATGGAAATTTTGCTGGCTATTACTTACAGGCAAAATTTGGCGGGGACGACGGGGATCGAACCCGCGACCTTCAGATCGACAATCTGACGTTCTAACCAGCTGAACTACGTCCCCGTCGTTACGGCCTCGCTTCGACCACCCAGCAATAGATTTCGGTTGGTCTTGTTCGGCCTTCATTCCTTAAAGGAAAACCCAATGGTTTTCCTTTAATATATCTTTTCCTTCGCGAGAAATCTACTTGCGCAGGAGAAAACGGTCTTTTCCCCTGTAACCCATTTTTGGGTTTTTCCTTAACGCTCGCCTACCGTAAAACAACAGCTCGCTGTTCCTTTTCCTTCTGCGTAGATGTTATCCACAGATGAAGGGGAACTCATTTGTTCCGTTATTTTATCAGCTTTAGCTTGTCCTGTCGAGATAATTTTTTTATCTCAATTTCCCTTCTTAAAGCTGAGCTTTTATCAGTAAAATTCTCTCTACGAACAACTTTTACCGGCCTTTTCGCTCGTGTATATTTAGAGGCCTTGCCTGCATTGTGTTTTTTAACGCGTTTTTCCAGATTCGTCGTAATTCCGGTATATAAAGACCCGTCGGCGCATCGGAGTATGTATAAAACCCACTTATTCATGGCTAGTATAAGATTTTTGGAGTGCTATATCCATTCCTTAAAGAAAGGGATACGTTAAAGGGAAACGCAGTTTCCCTTTAAACAAATTTGGGCGCGAGCCCCACCGGCTATTGATTTATCTGTGGGCCGAAGCCAAAAAGCCGGACATATCTTTTTGGCGGAGGCCAAATTTGAGTTGGTGGGCAAGACAGGGGTCGAACCTGTAACCTATCGGATGTAAACCGATTGCTCCGCCATTGAGCTACTTGCCCGTCATGCAATCTGTTAAATTATAAGGGATTTAAGAGGTAAATTCAACCTATTTCCTGGAGCCGGGTTTTGTGATGGGGATATTGGATTTACAAAGCGGGCAGTCATCCTCTTTGAATGTCTCTACTTTTATCTTCGCGAGGGATTCGAATTTAGCGCTGAAATCTATCGGGGCGCTCGATCTATCTATGATGCTTCCTACGCCGGCAATCTGGCCGCCCAGAGATTTAACCACTTCTATTACCTCTTTCGTAGAAAGGCCGGTGGTAATGACGTCTTCTACAATCAATACTCGTTCACCCGGCTTAACAGAGAAACCACGCCTTAACACCATCTTACCGTCCTGGCGCTCTGTAAATAATCCTCTTACGCCCAGGGCCCTGGCAACCTCATAGGCTATAGTTATGCCACCGAGCGCAGGCCCCACTACGACTCCTATTTTTTCTTCTGCGAATTTTTTCGCAAGTTCTTTTGCAAGTAATCCCGCTGCCTCGGGATATTGAAGGACAAGCGCGCACTGCAGATATTTCTCGCTGTGCAGCCCGCTCGATAACTTGAAGTGGCCAGTCAGTAACGCACTATATTTATCGAATATCTTTAATACGTCTTTTTCCGTCATATATCTATCTCTCTCAGAATATTTCTGGCCGCCTCGACGGGATCTCTTGCCTCTGTGATGGGACGTCCTACCACAATGAAACTGGCGCCGTCTTTTATGGCCTTCCTTGGCGTCGCTATCCTCTTCTGATCGTGTACCTCAGACACTGCAGGCCTTACACCCGGAGTGACTACCAGAAAATCCTCACCCAGCGCCTGCCTTATCGCTTTTGCTTCTTTGGCAGATGCGACTACGCCGTCCAATCCTGCCGATTTTGCTAATTTCGCAAGCTTTAAAACCTGATTTTTGATATTAGCATTTACGCCTACATTCTTCAAGGCCTTTTGGTCCATGCTTGTTAAGACCGTGACGGCTAATATCTTCGGCCTGTCTATATCCGATTTTTTGGCCTCATCCGCCGCGGCTTCCGAGGCCGCCTTCATCATCTCATATCCGCCGAGGGCGTGAACATTAAACATATATACGCCAAGCCTCGTTACTGCTCTCGCGGCCTTCGCTACTGTATTCGGTATATCGTGAAATTTAAGATCCAGGAATAATTCACAGTCCGTTTCTCCTATTCTCTTTACTATCGACGGGCCGCATGAAGAGAACAGTTCCAATCCTATTTTAAAAAATCTTATTTCGTTCTTCAGCCTCTCGGCCATCGCAACAGCCTTTTCTTCATTATCCAGATCCAGCGCAACAATCAGCCTGTCTTTCGTATTCATATTTTCAGTTTTCCTATAATATCTGCCATGCTTTTCAACCCATTTTTTTCCGAATACGCCTTTATGCCCTTAACGATATCAATACACGCGGCGGGATTTACGAAATTGGCTGTTCCCACCTGGACCGCCGCCGCACCGCACAGCATAAATTCTATGGCATCTTTATAATCCATGATACCGCCGATACCTATTATCGGAATATCAATAACTTTATGGGCCTCGTACACAAATCTGACGGCTAATGGTTTTATCGCCGGGCCGCTCAACCCTCCCGTTATGTTGCCAAGCTTCGGTTTTCTGGTTTCTATATCGACTGCAATACCGTAAAAGGTATTGATGAGCGATACAGCATCCGCTCCGGCAGCTTCCGCAGCCTTGGCTATTTTCGTAATATCGGTAATATTCGGGGTCAACTTCGCGATTATGGGTAACGCGGTATTATCTCTGACGGACTTTACTACCAGGCGCGTTGCCTCTTCATCCTGGGCGATCAGATGATCTCTTTTGCCATGCTTTATATTAGGGCATGAGAGATTAAGCTCTATTGCGCTTACCTTTTTTAAGATCGG
>JBAZUO010000059.1:0-1748 GCA_041661345.1 Candidatus Omnitrophota bacterium
TTCTACCCTGGACTTACTGATCCCTGAAAGCACGGCAAATGTAGACCCGCCTTTCAGTATCTCTATTATGGCATCTGCCATCTCCGGCGCTATAGGCAGGTTCGATTCCGACAGTGTACCGTCCAGGTCGGATACTATTACGGGCATCCTGCCGCGTTTCACAAGCCTCTCTACCATACTTTCGAACTGAACAAGGACCGGCGCCTTGACCCCGGGAATAAAAGTTGTCAGGCCTACCCAATGGAATTTGAATGTCTCGTGGTACAGTATCTGGTTATATGTATAGGGCGAGATAGTTTTTAGTATGATAAGGGCATCGTTGTCGTGTCCGATATTATGTCTAAGCGCTTGCCATAATGACATGTCGGGGTGAGCCAGCCTGATGGCTTGATATGCAGTACATACCCTTACCGCGCTCGTTCCGGTAAATACAAGCCCCAAGATAGCGATAGACGGCACTATCAAGAAATACATCAACGACATATTGTGAAAATTCAATAGGATATAGCGGCCTGCAAATGCCGTCACGGCTCCTGCAAGCACTACCCAGTCCAATCCGCCGAACCCGAGGACCCTGAAGGCGTGGGAAGACCTGTTCTGGACCGCCTGTTCGGCAAGTTCTTTGTCGATGCGGCGCCTGAACTCAAGAGGATCGTTCAATAGCTCTATAACGCCGACCATGTCTATTACAACATCTATATCGACGCCGTCCTTCACTACAGGCCCGGAGTCGTCTCTCCAGACAGAAGCTTCCTGTGTCGTACGTTTTTCTATTTCATCCGCTACTATTGATACTGCAGCCCTGGCATCTCTCTTGGTTTTGATGATGCCTGCCAGAAGAGACCAGTCTATCTCCAACGGAGAACCCATGGTTATCATAGCGTATTCACTGCCATCTGAGTTTTTGGTCTTATATTTTTTGGGCCAGGACTGCTCGATGAACGATTCAAAAAGCTCCATCGGCGTATTGTCCATAAAAGCAAGTAATGGCATGATACCTATCATGCCGGACCAGTGCGGCGTAATACTTTCGTGGAGCAATATAAGGCGTTTAGCGTTTTGTGAAAGGTCGTAAAATGCGGGGTGCGGCGGCTTATTATCGGAAGTGGCAATGGGTGTGATCATAGCCTCTTCGCGCGACAGCCCTCTCCCCATTAGCGCCGCGCGGACTTTTCTTCCCAAGATGAAGAATCTTATGCTCGATAGCGCTATATATATCCCCAGAGTTACTCCCAGCCCCAGGAACCCCTGGGTGGTAACCGAATCGGCCACGAACCTGATGGCAAGATATGAAGCGATAGAAAGCGCAGAGCCTGAAAGGAGGAATCCCTTCGCCCAGTTGAGCGATGAGCGGGCGGTGAAGGCGTGAGAATCGGTCGTAGGACTGGTCAACCGCGTACTGAAATCAAATCTCGATGGCAGCTCTATTGATGCATGTTGCCGCTGCAAAGACTCAAATTTTATTTGAATAATGGCGCCTAAAATGGCGGGAAGCGGCATAGACCCAGCGTCTTTCACCCTTACGCTCATACGTTCATCGCGCATCTTCAATAAAGCGTCAAATCTGGCGAGGGTGTATGACATCAGACGATAGGCATCATCATTGGTTATCGAATATGGGAATAGATCTGCTATATATTTTCTTGTTAATTCCGGAAGAGAGCTTCTGAACCTATCTATCTTGGCTGCATTAACAACACCTGTATGCGGATCTAGAAACGCGGTTAAGTTAGGGTAAACTATAACAA
>JBAZUO010000059.1:1758-2120 GCA_041661345.1 Candidatus Omnitrophota bacterium
TCTTATCAGTCGAAATATAATGACCTTTTTCATGCATGATATTGGCCCTGATCGCCTTTATTACTCCATCCGCATCAAGCATAAAAGGTACCAGCAAATGGCGAATGTATTTTCGGTTAATCCCCAATATCAGAGGTTCATACGGAACTAATTCTGTGGCAGAACCAGAATGCCGCTCAACTCTCGTCTTCCCGGCAAGAAGACAATCATCGTGAGGATATTTAACAAATCTTTTAAATCCGGCGGTCTTGGCCTCATCTTTAATAAATTTTTCGACAGACTTGAACTCTTTATCAACTATATATTTAGTGACCACTCTTATAACCATTATTAACGTAGCAACAGAACAAATAACAACGGTA
>JBAZUO010000059.1:2130-3087 GCA_041661345.1 Candidatus Omnitrophota bacterium
TGAGCAAAGATAAAGCTCCTAACTGCATGAAATAACGACCCTAACATAAACATTACACCGCCCGATGCTATCAAATCTACGGATGGTAATATTACGCTTCTTCTCAACCCGCTGCCAGTTTCCTTCACAGGCACTACTGATAACAATCCGGAATCGACCTTGCTATAATAGACTGCTTTTTCTTGCATCTTTGCAACGCGATCAACTACTATGCCTGTGCCGACACGTGATGGCACCATATTGATCTCAAAGTTAGGCATATTTTTCCTGGACACCGTAAAGGCAAACATATAAGCGCTGTCATCTTTTATATACGTCTCTTTATAATGGACCTCAACACCAAATGCTGACAGATCATCCAAGAAGGTTCGAAAAGATTTGAGTGCTTCTGCATGCCTTGCGGGAACAAAATAATTCGCTAATAAAATTCCGCCGTCATCGGAAAGATTGTTATACAAATTAATTATCGCTCTGAGGGGGTCATTTAAATATTGAAGGCTGTGGAAAGAAGTAATAACATCCATTTTTTCGGGTAAAGTCACATCGGTAACATCGCCTTTTATGAAATTAAAATTCCTTGAGAAAATATCATATATGCCACGTTTTTTGGCCCTGGAGTCCATCAGGTTAAGAGCAACATCCCGTAAAGAGCCGCGGCTCCATTTTTTAGCATCAACCACATAAGCCTGCAGCCCTCGTGAGCCATATTTTACAGTGGCTTCCGTGGGCACTAGCCCCATACCACCACAGGCATCTAAATACTTCGTTGAACGACCTTCTCGCCCATTCTTCTCAACATATTCTTCGACTAGACCCATAATACCGTCATCTGCAGAACCCGTTGGAAAGTATTCTCGTATGGTCGCGTCATAATCAAGCACGTCACGGTAAATTGGCATTGACGGTTTATTCCAGTCATAAAAAACACTCTTGAGGGTCAGAGGTCGTGGGATAAAA
>JBAZUO010000060.1:0-3074 GCA_041661345.1 Candidatus Omnitrophota bacterium
GGGCGAAGCCGCATGCCCCGGGTGACTGACAGCATGTTAAGACTAAGGGCACAAAAGTTCCGCCTCACGCTAAATAAGAAAAATTTCTAATCCACCTTCTTCTTTGTTAATATCTTGTAGAAACAGGATACCGTAAGAATAATTATCGCACCCCAGGACAAAACCAGGAAGACCCAACCGGAAAATCTCACGAGCGAACCCTCCCCTTCTTGCGCCATGCTATCCTGACCATGGCTGCCAGCGCCAAAAATATTATGATGAGGAATACCCTTGCGGCAAAAACGTATATTCTATCGGAGGCGGATATACCCTTCATAAGCATGGTGGGTATACCGTCCTGGTACATCCAGGATCCCAGTATGAATAGAAGGAATAACGGTGTTATGTATTTGATGATGAATTTATATATCACGGGAATATTCATGTCGGCGCCGTGATGGATCTCTTTCCATGCGTTCTCCATCCCGAATACCCAGGCAAACAATATTATCTCTATCGTGGCAAATAATACGAGGCAGAACGTCCCGCCCCAGAAATCGAGCTCATTCAGGACGCCCTTACCGAGGAAGAATATCACCGGCTGGCAGAGGATGAAGGTCACTATACCGAATATAGTTACCGCCTTCCGCCTCGAAATATCGAACTCGTCCTCGAGAAACGCGATCGCCGGCTGGGCGAGCGACACCGAAGACGTTATGCCGGCAAGAAATAACAGGAGGAACCATATACAACCAAAGAACGCACCCATCATTATCTTCTGGAATATGAGCGGCATAGTGACAAATCCGAGATTGAATGCGCCGCTTTTTGCTATCGCCCCGATATCGACGGGTCCGAAAAAGATGAATGCCGCGGGGATCACGATACTGCCGCCTATTATGACCTCGGCAAATTCATTCATGCTTGCCGCGGAGAGCCCCGACAGCACAACATCATCGCCTTTCGAGAGGTAACTTGCGTAAGTAAGTATTACACCGATGCCCACGCTTAAAGTGAATAATATCTGCCCTGAGGCCGCAAGCCAGACCTTGGCGCTTTTAAGCGCGGCAAAATCAGGGTTCCACAAATAGCCGAGGGCGTTTGAGATATTCCAACCTGCTCTTGACGGGTCAGGCGTCCCGAGGTTCAAAACCCGGACCATGAGAATTATTCCGAAAACGAATAGGACAGGCAGGGCGATATTACACAATCTTTCAATGCCGCCCTTTATGCCGTAGTATATGACCCAGATATTCGCAAGGAAAGTTATGATAAAGAATATATATGATGGGCCGATGCTCGTAAAATACTGATTACTTTCAAGGCCCTGGAATCCTTTCAGAAAAGACTGCATGGAGCCCTGTGTCGTCAGCCCTGCGTATTTACCCGTTAGCGCGAAGTAACTGTAGGCAAGCGTCCAGGATTCTATATAGGTATAGTATATGAATATAACAAGAGGGCCAAATATGCCGATCACGCCGAAATATTTTATAAAGCGGTTCTTCTGGACGATCGTGTGAAATATGCCCGGCGCGGTACCATGTCCGAACCCGCCGCCGTAGCGGCCCAGCGTCCATTCCACCCACATGAGCGGAATACCCAATAGGAATAGGGATATAAAATACGGAATCATAAAGGCCCCGCCGCCGTTCGATGCCGCCTGTACCGGGAAACGCAGGAAATTTCCAAGCCCTATAGCGCTGCCGGCCACAGCCATTATTATGCCGAGCCTCGTACCCCAACTCTGCCGCTTCTTTGCCATGCTGCTATTTTATCATATAGTGCCATTATTATAAAATAGAGATTTATCTATTGATAAATTCGCCGGTTTCCACTACTATATTCCATATGAACAAGCGCCTGACACTATCGATGCTGTTTCTTATCATACTAAATGACGCGGGAGAAGCGATAGCCCAATTACTTATGAAGGGCGGCCTCAACAAGATAGGGATAAGCTCGATAGCGCTATCCAATCTATCGGAGTTCTGTATAAAAGGCATATCCTCTCCCCTCATCTGGCTCGGAATGATAGTATATACAGTCAATTTTTTCATCTGGATAATCGTTTTATCACGGATAGACTTAAGCGTAGCAGTGCCCATATGCAGTTTCAGCTACATATTTGTGCCGGTATTATCGATAATATTTTTGGGTGAAGCGGTAAACCCGCTGCGATGGATCGGCATCTTCACGATAATCCTTGGTATATATTTTGTATCGAAAAGCACTGAAATGACGACGATGCCGTTATGATAAACCTTAAAATATTGCTGATAATTCTATTCGCCGAGGTATGGGGTGTTGTAGGGCAGATACTCTATAAAAAGGGCGTGACCCGGATAGGGACGCCTAAACTCCGAGACTTCAATTCATGCATATCTTTTGCAAAGAAAGTATTTACAAGCCCCATGATCATGACAGGGTTGGTATCCATCACGACAGGCCTGATTATATGGATCGTAGCGTTAGCTCAGGCTGAATTAAGCCTCGTATTTCCCATCACAAGTATGCAGTATATCGTAACGATGGTTGCGGCGCATTATCTTCTGAATGAGAAGATAAATAAGTTGAAACTTATCGGGACAGTACTCGTGATGATAGGGATCACACTCGTAGCATTAAGTTAGATACGAGATCTTTTAGACTTTCTTAAGCGCCTTTATCAACGCTTCCTCAAACAGGTCAACCCCCAGATCTATCTCCTTCTCCGTTATATATAGTGATGGCGCCATCGTGAAGGTGTTCTTGTAATATCCGCCTATATCGAGAACGAGACCGCGTTGTTTACCGCCCGAGGATAGTTTCCCGCTCAATCCTATCTCTTCCATCGTATCGGCGAGTTTCTTATTTGGGGTAAAACCGTCTTTTTCGCACATCTCGACCCTCAACGCAAGTCCCAGGCCGTCGACGTCACCGATCTCCGGGTATTTCTTCTGCAGGCTTCTCAAGCGTGAAACAAAATATTTGCCCTTTCTCGGGACTTCCGCGGCAAAATCCGATTCCGATATAAGCTTCATTACCTCCAGCCCCACAGCCGTACCCTGCGGGTTCGAAGAGAATGTCGAATGAGTCGAACCGGGCCGAAAACTTTA
>JBAZUO010000061.1:0-3024 GCA_041661345.1 Candidatus Omnitrophota bacterium
TATTTGAATATAGCGATACCGTTACTTCTCCGGATGGCGTCACATTTACTTATTCTGGCGGCGAATTGATAACCCGCGCCACTTATCCTGATCCAGATAACGCGGATGGCTCAGTCGTTGATTATTTCTATACAGTAGATCAGGATGAAATAATTTCCGGGACAAAGCTTATTGATTCCGAAAAATCTTCTTATTATGACAAGAACGGTACGCTTATTAAGGTAGAGTTCAATAATGGGAAGATGATCGAATATGATAATGATATAAGTGATGATAGTGATAACGGCATTCTTTCAAAGGTGACTACTGAAGATGGTAAGACTTACCTATATAATAGAACGGAAGAGACCGTAGACGGCGAGACGGTATATACCGTTAGATTAAAAGAGATAAGGGATGGTGAAGGGAACATATTCCTGGTCGAGAACAATAATATAGTAGAAGTCGAGCTCACGGATGGCACTAAGTTACGGAACTTCACGATAGACTCTAATGGGCATCTGGTAAGCGGGGAGATAATATATAAAGACGATCCCACGTTCGTATCGGTCTTGGTCGAAAATAATATGATAAAAGTAATAAATGATATAAACGGCAATAAGACCACATATAACTACGATGAGTTTAATGCAGCCGGAGACGTCATAAAAGCGACCGTAAATATCGAGAACGCTGATCATGACATAGAAACATATACCTATATAAAATATAGCTATGGCATAACAATAACATGCGGTGACAGGCAATGGGAATACGACCACGAGTGGCGCGTAAGAATGTTTACGGATAGCGAGAGTACGGCTGAGCACTATTACGATTGGCCTATAATTCAATCGTACTACGGATCGGTCCTTACTTTAAAGGACGGGACAATTAAAGTATATGACGACTTAGCCAAACAACTAGGGAAGTTTCTCCCTGACGGTACAATTTACGAATATTACATGACAGGAGATTTTGCCGGCAATGTTTATAGATCAAAGTCTCCGGACGGCAAAGTCGCTATTTACGATTATAAAATTACGCCAGAAGGGGACCTCGCCGTCTACAAAAGAACATCTTATGATAATAACTCGAATTATCAAAGCTACTACAATAACGACCCCATAAATTATTCAACGAACCCAACGCTAAAAGCGGCATTTAATCTGGATAGCTCAAAATCATATTCTTCGGCTTATGCCAGCGCTTCTTATTATCAATACAATGATAGATCGGTAAATTTATCACTAAGCTTCTACAATGAAAAACCCAGCCTTTATTACTATTCATACAATTACCAAACCAAACAGAGCGTGTCTGACTCAAGACAATTGGACATGATAATAAATAAGGATACCGACTATACGGTAGAATATGTATGGACAACAGCCGGTATTAATTTATATGTATATGAATCTTCGGGGACAAGGCCATCTACACCTGTATATACCATAGCCGACAGCCATTGGAACCCTAAATTCTCTGTAAGCGGAAGCAATGCCGGATTAACTCTGGATCCAGCCTCGAGCGGGGTATACCGGAAAAACGCGAGCGTGTCCACAGACTATAATTGCCCATTAAAAGGAAATCCTATACATGCCTCTGAATTCACCTTTGACCAGAATACCAGCTCTAATTACCTGTATTACAGTATCTACGGCAACACCGACACAACTTACGACTCTATCTATTTGAACTATACCAATAATACGTCCAGTCTACGCGTCTATCACTACGACTATAAGACGCAGCAGTCTTCAAACCAAACGATCCCGATAAGCATGGTTTTTAATTCCGGAAAGACTTATGTCATTCGATCAGAGATTGAGGACAACATCCTTAATCTTTATATTTATGAAAAGGGAGCCACTCCACAGGGGCCTGTTTACACGATGGAAGGCGCCTCATGGGATGCCCGGATATATTCAAGCATAAACGGCGGCGCAATGAGCGTAGAAGCATATGATAATCTGGAAGTATATAAATATGACAATGATACCGGAGACGTCCTGGGATACATTGACTACGCAGATAAGGACTCTCTTACCTATATATATAACGAAGCAGGCGAGGTGCTGACAAAAGAGCTTGTATCGGGAGAGGGGGCAAAAACCATATACGATAAATTCAACAGGCTCTTGTCTGAGACGAAGGAGAGCGGAGAAGCTATAGCGTACACATATGATAATTTAGGCAACATAATATCCATGACGCCGCAATTCCCTGATGGCACCTCTTTCACCTATTACGATTCTGGCGCATTTCAGAACGAGATCAAAACGGCAAGCCTTCCTAATGGCAAAATCCTATACTATGACTACAATATAAACGATTCCGGGGATCTCAAGACATATAAAAGAGTTTCTTACGATAAATCCAATCTGTACCAGAGTTTTTATTCAAATACCTACATACCGAGTTCTGAAAATCCTGTACTGAAAGCCTCTTTCAAATTGGATAACTCTAAAACCTCAGCTTCGGTCTACGCATCTGCCTACTACTATAACTATAATGATAAGTCGGTAAGCTTATACATGAATATATATTCTTCAAAACCAACCATCTCTTACTACTACTATGATTACGTGTCGCGACAGACCATCCGCGATAGTAGGACGCTCGACATAACGATAAATAGAGATATTAGCTATAATGTCGAGTATGTGTGGGCATCGACAGGTGTTAATGTATACATTTATGAGGCCTCTGGGCCAAGGCCGGCTTCTCCTGTATATACCATAGCGAATTCTAACTGGAATCCGCGCTTCTCAATCAGCGGTACCAATTCCGCGCTATCTCTCGATCCGGCTTCAAGCGGGGGATATACTGCGTCTAAGAGCATATCCACGGATTACAACGATCCATTAAAGGGCGGCCCTATACACACAGCCACATTCTCGCTTAATTCTGTGGCAGCAAGCAGATCCTTATATTACAACGTATATGGCAGCACTGCCTCGACCTATGATTCGCTATATTTCAGTTATTACAACAATGCCCCTACTCTGCGTTCATATCATTGTGATTACGCTGCTTCTCAAT
>JBAZUO010000062.1:0-3017 GCA_041661345.1 Candidatus Omnitrophota bacterium
TTGATGGAAGCCTTAAAAACAAATTCAACCGGGCCCTTTCAGCCATCCGTTCTTCAAGCGGCATAAATTAATTATGCAAAAAAAAGCTCAATTTACGCTTGAACCTTTTGAAATAAAAGAGTTCGGCGTCGTCAAAGAAGTAAAAAGAGGCATAGTCAAGATTGAGGGCCTCCCGAGCTGCATATACGGCCAGCTTATAGATTTTGCCGATATTGACCGCAAAGGCCTTGTTATTGATTTTAACGAAAAAGAAGTTATGGCTTTTGTGTTGGGGGACGAGCGGGATATTAAGCTTGGTTCAACTGTAACAAGCCGCAATGAAGTTTTTTCTGTGCCGGCTGGCGAGAATTTTTTAGGCAGGGTTGTTAATTCGCTCGGCGAGCCCATAGACAATAGAGAGCCGCATATTAAAAGTTCCGGCATCTGCCCGGTCTTTCGCAGGAGCCCTGGTATCCTTGACCGCATCCCGATCTCCGAACAGCTCCATACAGGCACAAAAATATTGGACAGTATTATCCCCATAGGAAAAGGCCAGCGCGAACTTATTATCGGCGACCGCCAGACTGGAAAGACCACTTTAGCGCTAGACGCTATCATTAATCAGAAGGGCAAGAATGTTTTCTGTGTATATTGCTGGTGCGGCGGGTCGCACGCGTCTTTGATGAAGATAATCCACACGCTGGAAGAGACAGGGGCCATAGATCATACTATCATTGTCGCGGCGTCCGCTTCTTCTTCTTCCGGAGAGCAGTATCTGGCGCCGTATGTCGCGGCTGCCATAGGCGAATATTTCATGTATACAGGCAGGGATTCTCTGGTCGTCATGGATGACCTGACAAAGCACGCCTGGATATACCGCGAACTTTCACTGCTTTTGGAGAGGTCCCCCGGCAGGGAGGCCTACCCTGGAGATATTTTTTATCTTCATTCACAGCTTATGGAGCGCGCCGGGCGCCTTAATTCGGAGATGGGGTCGGGTTCAATGACTTTTCTGCCGATAGTTGAAACGCAGCAAGGAGATATCACCGGTTACGTTCAGAGTAATTTAGTCTCAATGACCGACGGCCAGGTTTATATCTCAAATTCTCTTTTTCATGAAGGCTTTAAGCCTGCTATTGATATGGGGTTGTCAGTTTCTCGTATCGGCAGTAAGGTCCAGAGTGAAGCGCTCAGGGATGTCTCGGATACATTGCGGCTTGATTACGCGCAGTATAAGGAGCTGGTTCGCCTTATGCGCGTCAAGACCAAATTGTCTACGGAGATAGCTGAAAAATTGCGCAGAGGCGAAGCATTGACGCGCGTTTTGATACAGGACGCGCACAGGCCCGCAAGCCAGCTTTCGCTAGTGATAGAGCTTTATGCTTTTAAAAGAAAGATATTAGAGATCCTTTCGCCTGAAGGATTGAACGTCTTTTGTTCACAGATCATGGATTTTTTAAGAGATACGCGGCCGCAGGTCTTAAATACCCTTGATGGACAGAAAGTATTTTCAACTGAGATAAGGCAGGAGCTTGATCAGGCGTTTGTTGAATTCTTCAGGCAGAAGAAGATAGTGTAGGGATCAGCCAGCAGTTAGCGATGTTCGTTGATCAAAAGACCAAAAAACTAAAAAACTGAAAGACAAAAAGACTAATTAAAAATGAAAATGTTCTTAAGTTTTTATGTTTTTTCGTTTTTAAGTTATCTTGACTTTGTGTCTTTGTGACCTTCTTGAGGATTTCAAAATATGATCCCGCTTATTAAACTCAGGGAAAATTTAAGGTTCGCGCGCGAACTCCAGGATATGATAGAGGTTTTAAAGAGCGCTACAGCCAGTCAGTTCAGGTCTTTCCAGCAGCGTCGTAAGGGGTTTGAGGATTATAAAATCAGCCTGGATGATTTTATGGGCGCCCTTGATGTCAGGGGTTTGAGGCATCCATTTTTGAGGGAGCGTTCTTCATTGCCCAAGGCCGTGCTTATGGTTACCTCAGATGATGGCTTTGTAGGCGGCCTTAATTCCAGCGTTATCAGCTCTGGGTTGGAACAGGCCTCTGATATTGACGAGCTTATAGTAGTGGGTGAGCGCGGCGCGCGTTACTTAAGCGAGATACAGGCAAGAGAATTCACAGTACTCCCTGGGATAGGCGATGATATAACATACACCAGGGCTGTCGCGGTCAGGGATCTCCTTATAGGCAGGTTTATGTCAAAGAAGATAGGCAGTGTCCTTGTCTCTTATCCGCGTTTTCTGTCTCTGACGGTGCAAAGGGTGGATGTCGCGCGTGTATTGCCTTGCGCTGATATCTTTGGAAAGACAGACGACCCGAAAAAGAAACGCGTGACGGGAGACGAGATGATCATAGAGCCGTCTCCGGCAAAAGTCATAGACTATCTGGCGCGGGCGTGGCTTATGCAGAGGATATATGATATTTTCTGGGAGAGCAAGCTCTCCGAATGCGCGGCCCGTATAATCCATCTTGAGGGTAGCCACGAAGAGATAATGCAGTCCAATAGAAGGCTTATGCACGATTATTTTAAGCATATACACGAGAAGAGTGATAAGAATATACGCGAGATCTTTGCCAGCCGCCTGAAGTGGCGCATAGAAGGTTCTAATGGCTAATGAGGATAATTTTAAATTAGGCAGGGTGCAGGCCGTGCACGGCCCTGTTGTTGACGTGGTATATGAGAGCGAGGATTCTCTGCCGGCTATCTATGAGATCCTGAACGCTTTGACTTATGACGGCCAGGAGGTCGTCCTGGAGGTTGTTGAACACAGGTCAGGGAACATCGCCCGTACAATTTCATTAACTCCGACTTATGGCCTGGCAAGGACCGGCGAGGTGAAGAGGACAGGCAAGTCTCTGTCAATACCAAGAGGAGAGGCTGTCCTGGGCCGCGTGATCAATGTTTTGGGTGAGCCTATAGACAAGAAAGGGCCCATTGAGGGCTCAGGCAGGTTTGCTGTGCGAAGATCCAATCATAAGGAAAAAATAGATTTAGGCGTGAAGAACGGCGCTGGGCTTGAGATAATAGAG
>JBAZUO010000063.1:0-3001 GCA_041661345.1 Candidatus Omnitrophota bacterium
TGGCGATATCTCTGGCACGCTGGCTGTCGCTCGATATATAGATATGGTCGAAACATCCGGAAGCCTTAAGATGATCGATCTTATTGTGAACTAATGTTGGATGTCCTCCGAATGGGACAAAATTTTTATCTTTTATACGCGAAGATCCCTCGCGCACCGGAACAACAGCCACAATCGGAACACTTCCTTTTCTCATACATATTCCTTTTTATCTGCCCAATCTCAACTGCCTGATATCATCTGCTTGCAATATACCGTACTCCCTATTTATTAGCGTGCGCAGAGGAACATACTCTTTAAATCTCTTCTTTCTGAACGGCCACGCCAGTAACTCGATACACCTTTTAATAAATAGCCTTCTATCCTCACGCAAACTTTTGTAGATCATCCATAACGGCGCAACTAAATAACGCATGCGAAAAAGGATCGCATTACCGTAGATAGTTCTCGGCCCGGGCCATGACCTGTTTTTCAAATAATAATTATTATGCGCCGCCCATGTAATGCAACGTATCCAGCCCTGCACTATGAGACACGGGTAATCGGTTAGGTTCAATTGCAGCATCGATTCTCCCCCTCGATCCGATATCTTCAAAAGATACTTCTCTTCGTCAGCAAGCGTCTTGCCTATCGCTCCTATCAATCTGGCATACTCATAAACAGGAGTACCCGGTAATGTCACCAGAGCATTTATACTTAAAACAGGCGGTTTGGGCAGGCCCTCTGTAATGCGATTGACAAATACACTCGTCTCTTTAACGGTTTCATAGCTTTCGCCCGGCATACCCATCACGAACGCCGGAACAGTCTGCAAACCGACCTCCCGCGTCCATATAGCAGTTTTGACATTAGTTTCAATATTAGAACGTTTTTCCATTACAGTAAGGATCCTATCGCACCCGGATTCAAAACCATAATGTATGGCGACGCAACCGCTTTGCTTAAGCCGGTATAATACATCTTTGTCAACATCGTCAGTGCAAATACCTCCGACCCGGTAAAGTATATCTAGAGGAGCTATCTTCCCGATGAACTCCTCAACCCATTGTCTTGAAGCGCCAAAATTTTCATCGCCAAAGGATATATAACCCACATTAAAATTATCCATTAGATATCTGATATGAGCCACAACCCTGTCAACCTGAAATATCTTTATCCCGCGCTGCCACCTATGGCAGAATGCGCAGCGGTTAACACACCCGCGGGCTGAAATGACCGTCGCAAGCTTCTTTCCATTCCGATGCGCCTCGAATGACCGCTCATCGTGTTTAAACTGCTCATAAAAGAACGGATCATGTATACAATCATTAATATTTGAAAAACGCTTAAGTATCCCGTAATCCGGATCGCGTATATCCTCGATGGATGGCTGCTCGGCATATCCGGTAAATACGCTATGACCGGAACGATCTGTAAAGCAGAGACCTTTTATCTTCTTCAACTCCTCCATAATAATATCATGCTGATGATGTTCCACATACCTCATGAGGTCCAGAATAATATTTTCTCCCTCCCCGATCACACAATAATCGATCGGCACGAACTTTAAAACTACTTCCGAAGATGCAGCGAGACGGCCTCCGAGTATTATCACAGTTTTCGGCGAAACAGCCTTTATTATACAGGCCAACTTCTTCACAAAACCATATGATGTAGATACGATGGAGCTTATGCCTACAACATCAAAGTTATTCCGCGCAAAATACTCTTTCATCTCGTCTTCCGATGGACGGAAAAGATTGATATCGTAAAAGACCGGTTCATACCCGGCTGATCCCAACGACTGCATAACCGCTAATGCGCCTAGGGGCGGATAATTATTCTTTACTTTGTCAGGCCTAGAGGGAACGCTACAGATCGCTATCTTCATCAAAATCTATTCCGTATTCTTTGCCGATCTCTTTAAAAGCCAGGTATTCGGCCTCTTTAAGCGGTATGCCGCTCCTTGACCTTATATCGGCCGTTTTCTTTTCGGGATCGCCGGCAACCTGCATTGGAGCTCTCTTATCCTCGGCCGGTTCACTCCGCAACTCATTCATCATAAGGGCCATGCGTTTCTTAAAATAACCCACATCCTGAAAACAGTCTATCCGTATGGCTGAAACAAAATGTCCCAGGAAACGTTTTTCATTCATAGGAGCCCTATACATGCTTGATATGTTTGGTCCATATGGCATACCCGTCATCATGCTGCATAATATCTCTACCATCGCGCCCAGGCCATATCCCTTATATCCGCCGATAGGAAGCAGCATCGATATCTTATTCGGATCGGTCGTCTCAACGCCATACTTATCAGCGCCGACACCGACGGGCGCTTTCGACCCCGATTCGCGCAGCTGTTTTACCTTATTAAAATTTATCATGGTTGTCGCCATATCAAGACAAAAAGGATCTTCCCCCTTGCAAGGCGCGGCAAAACAAATAGGATTTGTCCCAAAAAAGACCCTTTTGCCGCCATGACTCTTCATCAAGGAATCCGCATGAGTGAAACTCATGCCTATCATGTCATGCTTTGCTATTTCAAGGGCATAGTAAGCCGCTGCGCCGAAATGGGTGGAATTGTATACCGCGACATGTCCGGATCCGATCTTTTTTGCAAGTTTAATCGCTTTTTTCGCAGCTTCCATCCCGGCCGCATGACCGAATGTATGGTCGGCATCCAGGAGGCCAGTCGACGCTGATGTCTTCTTAAATCGATAAGCGGGTTTCGGATTTATCCGCCCTCCCCGCACTCCTTTCAGATAATGAGGTAACAATCTTATGCCGTGTGAATCAACTCCGCGTAATGAAGTTTGGACTAAGCCTTCGGAAACATGCTCAGCAGCATTTTCACAGACGCCCGCTTTTTTAAGAACATCTTTTGCGAACTTTTTTAATCTGTCTGCCCGGATAACGTTCTTTTTCATTTATAAATTTATCCTTATCCATGCGCCATTCTGATCAAGACTATCATTGACGGCCTCCAAAACAGCCGTCGGCACTATCGATTGCTTGAATG
>JBAZUO010000064.1:0-2871 GCA_041661345.1 Candidatus Omnitrophota bacterium
AAGAGACTCGTCCAAACTCTTTGCCTTATCAAAGGCGGCTATCGTAGCATCCGTATCCTTATTTTCCCTTAAAAGTATCATGCCCTTAATAAAAGCTGTCTGCGCCGGCGCGATGTTGTCCTTTTCCGCCGTCTCTATCCATTTTTTCGCTTCATCAAACTCTTCGAGCTTAAACAACAGGTCTATAAGCTCAGGAATGGCATTGTCGACCCTCGGAGTAAGCGTAGCCGCGGCCTCAAGTTCGGGTTTTGCCTCCTTATATCGTTGAACCTGCTTAAGCGTAAGCCCCAAATAATAGGCGGCTATTGACGAATTTGGATCCTCTTTTCTCAATTCCTGAAAAAGAACAAGCGCCTCATCAAAATTTTCATGATTGATGAGCCATATCGCTTCATCTATCTTTTTGACCTTCCTGGCCTTCTCCTTTTCAGCCTCCGCCAGCCTCATCTTTTCTTTTTTATGGGCGCTGACTTCCTGCGAAAAGGAATCTGGAACGCATACGAGCGAAAATATTAAAAAAATAATGCCGAAAAAGGCAAAAATGCGAAAAGCTATCTTATTCAGGATATGTTCTCCTTATAGTCCCGATCAACGCTACGCACACCGATAATATTCCTATATATATAAATATACCTTATATCCGAGAAAAGGCAATACTGCGGGGGCATTTAAACTAAAGGTATGCTTCCGAGGGAACCGCTTGTCAACCTCGTAGGTTCAACCTACGAGGTTGACAAGGTTGACAACGGTCTCAAAATAGATCGGCAAATCTATCCTTGATCTCATAGATGCGCCGGTCAAATATGATGTCATTTGGGGTCACCGGCCTCTTGAGCCTTATGCCGTCAAGGCAGGTACATCTGCTAAGCGCGACATATAACTGGCCGTGAGTAAACGCGCCATATCCTAAGTCGATCACGACCTTGTCAAAAGTCTGGCCCTGGCTCTTGTGAATAGTGATAGCCCAGGCCAGCTTTATGGGATATTGAGCAAAGTCCCCCACGACCTCGTCCTCTATCTTATCCTCATCCTCATTGTAGCTATACTCGATCTTTTGCCATTTGACAATAGGCACATCGCATACGCGCCCGTCGATATCTACGACTATCGAATCGCTTGACAGGGCGATGACCTTCGCGAGCGTGCCATTTACCCACTGCTTAGCGGGATCATTTCTTATCAGTATTACCTGAGCTCCTTTTTTGAGCTTTAAGGATGTGTTGGTCGGATATGCCGACTCTTCAAATTTACCGGAAGCCGTCGCCTCATATGTTATCTCTTTGCCAGGAAGCTTTGATAAACGATCCTGGTTTATTGCGTTTGCCAGGCTGTTAGTCGTTGTTAGGATCACCGTCTCGTCTTTTTTAGGAATTGCGGTATCTTTTTGGACCCTCGCATTTAATGTATCCAGGTCCTCTTTGGTATACTCTTTATTTCTTATCCTGTTTAAAAGCTCCATGAACGAACTATCTTTTTGCCTGTATATGGTCGAAAGCTCAATGGATCTGATACTGCGGTCGTTAAACACCTTGGCGCTGAAAAAATAAGGGGTCGAATATCGTTCTTGCAAAAGCTCCCTTGCTTCATTTTCGACCACAGGGGACAGCTGAAAAAGGTCTCCAAAAAACACCATCTGGACTCCGCCAAACGGCGCCTTCATCCTGCCCCGATTGAGACGCAGCGCGTAGTCGATGCCATCCATAAGGTCCGCCCTAACCATCGATACCTCGTCTATTATTACCATGTCGAGGTTCTCGAATAAGCTCCTGTCCTTAAGGCGCTTTATAGTGTCCTTTTGAATGATCTTTGGAGGCAATCTGAGGAAGGAATGAATGGTCTGGCCGCCTATATTTACCGCCGCTACGCCCGTCGGAGCCAGCACAACTATCTTTTTACCGGTATTGGCCTTGAAATATTTTAAAAGGGTAGATTTTCCGGTACCCGCCTTGCCTGTGATAAAAAGGCACTCGTTTGTATTCTCCATGAGGCCGAACGCCGACTCGAACTCATCATTTATGTCAAGATGAGTCGGAAGAGGATCTCTTGCTATTGTCTGGTCAATATATGGTTTCATAGTAATTCCGGAATTCAATTCTAAAGGAAGGAGGTGACAGTGAGCGAATTCATTTCTTAGGCGAGCACTTTGTCAATTTCTCTCTTAAAGTTTTTGAAGACATCACGGACAGCCGAGATAAGCGGTTCGATCCTGTCAGGAGATAAATCTATGGCATAACCATGGCTAAAGAAATGTCTAAAAGCGAGATATCGCTTGAGCTCATCCGACAACAGTCCGGAAACAATATTTTCCTCAGTGGCTCTCAGTAATAAATCGCGGTGCCAGGACTCGCCTTGCAGGATTTGGATGTTTTTAATACGAAACACCTGCTTGAGTACATTTTCAATACTATTATAAATATTATGAAGAAGAGCACCGACACCGGCCAGCTCAAGTTTGGAAAGTTCGGTCATAGGTTTTGTAGGCAAAGAAGACAGCGCCTTTTCGATCTCCTCATATTCGGCATCAATATATTCTCTATAATCAGCCATAGAGAATCATTCCTTCCCGTAATATCAGCGAGATAAACTTGGATTTTCCTCTTATATCGATTACATCTACGGGTTTTGATAGTGAAAAAATAAGGTCGCCGTAATATTTAAAAAAATCTTTGGCGGAGACACCCTCTACCGCTATATCAATATCGCGGCTTTCCTTTTCAGTGTCTATACTTGACCCAAAAAGCACTACCTTCTTTGCATGGTACTGCTTAGAAATGTCCTGTATTATTTTTTTATCAGTGTCTGTAATCATAAGTATCCTTTCTGTTCTTTCGTCTATATTTTGTCATACTTTACCATAGGGCGCGCAAATAG
>JBAZUO010000065.1:0-2631 GCA_041661345.1 Candidatus Omnitrophota bacterium
ACCGATTCAACACGCGACATTTGTCCCGCGCCGACACCTACGGTTTTCGTGCCCTGGCTTAAGACTATGGAATTGGATTTAACGTGTTTCGCGATAACCCATCCAAACAGAAGCGATTCAAGATCCTCTTTCGATGGCTTTACTTTTGTAACAAACTTGAGATCCGCCTCTTTGAGCCTGGTTACGTCTCTATCTTGAATAAGCAAACCGCCGACGACCTTCTTCATATCACTATCGGCCTTCATGACCTTGACTCCGAAATTCCTGACCTCAATAAGCCTTAAATTTTTCTTCGTCTTCAATGCCTCAAGCGCACCTGCTTCATATGACGGAGCGATAATACACTCTACGAAATCTGCTTCCGCGAGTATCGTCTTCGCGACGTCAAGATCGACCGGCTTGTTGAAGCCAACTATGCTTCCGAACGCGCTCAAACGATCGCAATCCAAGGCATCCATGTAGGCCTGCTTAAGAGTCTTAGCCGTTGCCGTACCGCATGGATTCGTATGCTTTATAATAGCTGCCGCGGGCCGGTCAAACTCTTTTACTATCTCGAGCGCCGCGTTAAGGTCGATTATATTATTGAATGACAGTTCTTTACCATGCAGCTGAACCGCGCTTGAAACACTCGGCTCATCACAGGACTCATCTTTATAAAACGCTGCCTTCTGATGCGGGTTCTCTCCGTATCTTAAATCTTGGATTTTAGTAAAATCCAGATTTAACTTCGATGGAAATTCTTCCCCTTGCCCTTTGGAACTTAACCCTTGTCCCTTCAGATAACCATATATCGCCGCATCATACTTCGAAGTCTTCTGAAAAACCTTCACTCCCAGTTCCACTAATAGTTCTTCCGGAACGCCACCGGCATTTCTCTCCATGGCTTCGATGACACGTTTGTAATCTGCGGGATCACAGACGACACATACAGATCTATGGTTCTTCGCCGCACTCCTTAACATAGACGGCCCGCCTATATCGATATTCTCTATCGCCTCTTCAAGTTTCACGCCGGGTTTAGCAACGGTTTTTTCAAATGGATATAAGTTTACAACCACCATATCTATAAGCCCGATGCCGTGTTTCTTCACCGTCTCCATATGCTCTTTGTTGTCTCTCAAGGCGAGAAGCCCGCCGTGAACCTTCGGATGGAGCGTCTTGACCCTGCCATCCAGCATCTCCGGGAAACCCGTGTGTTCTGAAACGTCCTTAACTGGAATGCCAAGCGCCCTTATCGCCTTCGCCGTTCCGCCTGTTGATAATATCTCGACACCGAACTTACTCAAAACCTTAGCCAGGTCTTCCAGGCCCGTTTTATCAGACACGCTTAGCAATGCCCTTCTTATCTTCACCCCTCTACCCCCTATTAATCTTTCTTAGCTTTTCCCTGATTCGCGACCGCATCCATCGCCTTTTTCACCTCTTCAGGATCGCCGAGGTAATAGCTTTTCAGCGGCTTCAGATTATCGTCGAGTTCGTATACCAGCGGCAGACCCGTAGGAATATTCAGGTTCACTATATCCTTGTCCGAGACGTTATCGAGATACTTCACAAGAGCCCTTAAGCTATTCCCGTGCGCCGCGATAATGACACGTTTCCCTGATTTCACAACCGGCGCGATCGTCTCGTGCCAATACGGCAGGAACCTCGCGACTGTATCCTTCAAGCATTCCGTAAGCGGAATATCTTTTTTATCAAGGTTTTTATATCGCGGATCATTTGCCGGAGACCTCGGATCGTTTTTTTCTAGAGCAGGCGGGGGTGTATCGTAACTTCTCCTCCATATCAGGACCTGATCTTCACCATATTTTGAAGCCATTTCCGATTTATTCAATCCCTGCAAAGACCCATAATGCCTTTCGTTCAATCTCCACGAGTTGTATACGGGTATCCACATGAGGTCCATCTGGTCAAGCGTCATCCAAAGTGTCCTGATGGCCCTTTTTAAGACAGATGTATAGGCCAAATCAAATACGTAACCTTCCTTCTTGAGCACTTGTCCGGCCTTCCTGGCTTCAGTCAGGCCTTTTTCGGACAGATCGACGTCTGTCCAACCGGTAAAACGGTTTTCCTTATTCCACGTACTCTCCCCATGCCGTAATAACACAAGTTTCTTCATTATGAATCTCCTTCGAATTTAGAGAAAACATTGTAGCATAAAATTTCTCCTAAAGCAATGCGCTGGAAACGGAGTCGCAGAATAAGAATCCTTTGCGCTTCAAGATAATGCCGGTGAGAATATCGCCTTCCTTTTTATATTTTATAAAACCACCTTCAATCAGCCCCGGCAGGGCCTTTCTTTCGAGTTCGCAGAAATCGTATCCGGTATTATCTTTGAACCATTTAAAATCTATGCCATCCCTGGTCCTTATTTTAACTGCAGCGGTCTCCCTGGCCCTCTTCACCGGTGAAAGCCTTTCGCTCGATTCAGCAAGATCCCTACCCGTCTCATATCTCCTCATATATTCTTTAACATCGGATATATTTTTGCTTCTTCGGCCATCCAGATATGAAACGGCGGCAGCGCCCAATCCAATGTAAGGATTGTTCTCCCAATAATTCATGTTATGGGCACACTCGAAACCGGCTTTCGCGAAGCTTGATATCTCGTACTGCTTGAAACCACGTAAA